>NZ_DASYCH010000053.1:0-103455 GCF_036500295.1 Puia sp.
AAAAAGGGACAAATCTTGGTGTAGTAGTTTGAATTACAACCACTTAAGTGTAAACTTATAAAAGCCATGCGCATTTATAGTGCAGTCATGTCAAAATCGCCCGAAAAAAGGTGATTTCACGGGTGCGGCCCACGGCCAAAAAACGGGTGGTGAAGGGTAAAAATGGATAAAAGCCTAGTTTGTAGCATTTTCGTATTTTGCACCGCTAATCATGTCCGTGTAAATACCTTTAATGCAAAAAAAACAGCTCCGCAAAGAGCAGGCTCTTGAATATCATTCCAAAGGACGGCCGGGAAAGATAGAGGTCGTTCCGACGAAAGAGGCAAAAACACAACGGGACCTATCCCTTGCCTATTCACCCGGAGTGGCCGAACCCTGCAAGGAAATCTATAAAAACGTAGAAGAAGTCTATAAATACACGGCCAAAGGCAACCTGGTGGCCGTGATCACCAACGGCACCGCCGTGCTGGGCCTGGGCGATATCGGCCCGGAAGCCTCAAAACCCGTCATGGAAGGGAAAGGGGTCTTGTTCAAGATCTTCGCCGATATCGACGTATTCGATATCGAGATCAACGAGAAGGACCCCGAGAAGTTCGTGCAGATCGTCAAAGCGCTGGAACCCACGTTTGGGGGGATCAACCTGGAAGACATCAAGGCCCCGGAATGCTTTTATATCGAACAGGCCCTGCGGGAGAAGCTGAAGATCCCAGTGATGCACGACGACCAGCATGGGACGGCCATCATCAGCAGCGCAGCCCTGCTGAACGCGCTCGAACTCCAGAAGAAAAAGATCGATAAGGTTCGCTTCGTGATCAACGGCGCGGGCGCCGCGGCCATGGCCTGCGTCAAGCTGTATGTGGCGCTTGGTGCCCGGCCGGAGAATTTCATCCTCTTTGATAAAGACGGCGTTATCCATGCCGACCGCACCGATCTCGACGACGAGAAGCGGAAGTTTGCGACACAAAAGAACGACTGGACGCTGGACAAGGCGATGAAGGACGCCGACGTATTCGTCGGACTCAGCATCGGCAACGTGGTGACCCCCGAAATGGTAAAGAGTATGGCCCGCAGGCCCATCGTGTTCGCAATGGCCAACCCCGACCCGGAGATCACCTATGATCAGGCCACGGCGGCAAGGGAGGACATCATCATGGCCACAGGCCGCAGCGATTATCCCAACCAGGTGAATAATGTCCTGGGATTCCCCTTCATCTTCCGGGGAGCGCTGGACGTCCGGGCCACCCAGATCAACGAGGCGATGAAGCTGGCGGCCGTAAAAGCCCTGGCCGAACTCACCAAGACTCCCGTTCCGGATATTGTGAACATGGCCTACAATGAGAAGAACATGCTTTTCGGGCCTACCTATATCATTCCCAAGCCGCTTGACCCGCGGCTTTTGTCGACGGTCGCACCGGCAGTCGCCCGGGCAGCCATGGAAAGCGGCGTCGCGCAAACCCATATCGAAAATTGGGAGGCTTACGCTATCGAACTGAATCGCCGGCTGGGTCTGGACAACCAACTGATGCGCGTGATGAGCAGCAAGGCCCGGCTGAACCCCAAACGGGTGGTCTTCGCCGAAGCCGACAACCTGAAGATCCTGAAAGTGGCCCAGATGCTCTACGATGAGGGCGTGGCCTTTCCGATGCTGCTGGGGGACGAACGAAAGATCCGGCATATCGCCGCCAGCAACCAGATCGATCTGGAAGGCATGCCGGTGATCAATCCCTATAACGACGAATACGAAGAACAGCGGAGACGTTTCGGCGACCTCTTCTTCCAGAAGCGCCAGCGCCGGGGCTTTAATAAATACGAGGCCTATAAACGGATGCGGGACAGGCTGTACTTTGGTTGTATGATGGTCGAAACGGGTGAAGCGGACGCGATGATCTCGGGCTTGACAAAGAACTATCCCGATACGATCCGGCCCGCCCTGCAGGTCATCGGTACGGAGGAAGGCGTTAAGAAGATTGCCGGGATGTACCTGCTGTTGACAAAACGGGGGCCGCTGTTCCTCGCCGATACCACGGTCAACTTCAACCCCACGGCGGAAGAACTGGCCGACATCACACTGCTTGTAGCCCGGGAAGTCCAGAATTTCAACCTCACACCCCGGGTTGCCTTGCTCAGCTATTCCAATTTCGGCACGAGCGATTCGCCCGAAGCCCGCCTGGTAGCCGAGGCGCGCGAGATCGTCAAGAAAAAAGAACCCAATCTGATCGTCGATGGGGAAATGCAGGCAAGCGTCGCGCTGAACAACGAGCTCATCAAGGAAAATTATCCGTTTAGCGAATTGGTTGATCAGGAAGTGAATACACTGGTGTTCCCAAATCTCGCGGCGGGCAATATTGCTTACAACCTGCTGAAGGAGGTCGGGGGCGCAGACGCCATCGGGCCGATCCTGCTGGGGCTGAAAAAGCCCGTCCATGTCCTGCAGCTGGGAAGCTCGGTCCGGCAGATCTATAATATGGCGCTGGTGGCTATCGTCGACGCGCAGATAAAATGCAAGAACACATCAGACGAAGAAGCAAAGAAAGCGCCCTGGTGGAAACGGGCGAGACATTAAAAAGCATAATTTTAGATAATGACTTTTTTTACGGAATTCGGGAGCTATCTGCTGACCTTAAGAGGAATGTTTACCAAGCCGGAAAACGGCAAGATGTATTGGAAGGAATTCATGCACCAATGCTCGGAGATCGGCATCGGCTCGCTGGGTATCGTCGCGATCATCTCGGTCTTCATGGGTGCGGTATCGACCCTGCAGACGGCCTACCAGCTGGTGAGCCCCCTGATCCCCATTTCTACTATCGCACAGATCGTGCGGGATACCGTCATCCTCGAATTTTCCCCGACGCTCGTATGTATCGTGCTGGCCGGTGTCGTAGGCAGTAAGATCGCGAGCGAACTGGGCAATATGCGTGTCAGCGAACAGATCGATGCCCTCGAGATCATGGGCATCAATACAAAATCCTACCTCATCTTCCCCAAGCTGTTGGCGGCAACGGTCGTGATCCCGATGCTGGTCGTCATCTCGATGGTGCTGGGTATGGTCGGCGGCCGCCTGGCGGGAACCCTCACGGGCATCCTTTCACCCGCGGCCTTCGACAAGGGGCTGCATCAATATTTCAAGCCCTATAACGTATTCTTTGCCATGGCAAAGTCTTATACCTTTGCGTTCATCATTTCCAGTATCCCGGCCTTCTACGGTTATAATGTACAAGGCGGTGCCCTGGAGATCGGCCGCGCGAGCACCAAGTCGGTGGTAGTGTCCTGCGTGTTGGTCTTATTCGCAGACTATATTCTTTCGGCTGTCTTGCTCTAGGAAGAACCCGACCAAACAAATTCAAATGATCGAAATAAAGAATATAAAAAAGGGCTTTGGCGATAAGACGGTGATCAATGACGTAGGCGCTATTTTCCAGACCGGGAAATGCAACCTGATCATTGGAACCAGCGGTAGCGGCAAGACGGTCCTGATGAAATGTCTGGTCGGACTCTTCGAGCCCGACAGCGGCGAGATCGTTTACGACGGGAAAAATTTCTCGGAGATGAATGAAGAACATCGTAAAGAGTTGCGGCAAAGCATCGGCATGCTGTTCCAGGGCTCGGCCCTCTTCGACAGCATGACCGTCGAACAGAATATCCTCTTCCCGCTGGACATGTTCACAAAGAACACCCCGGCGGAGAAGCTGAAAAGGGTCAACGAGGTGCTCGACCGGGTCAATCTCAAAGACGCCAACCATAAATTCCCGGCCGAGATCTCGGGCGGGATGAAAAAGCGCGTAGGCATCGCCCGGGCGATCGTGCTAAACCCGAAATATCTTTTCTGCGACGAACCCAACTCGGGCCTCGACCCGCAGACCTCCCTGCTGATCGATCAGCTGATCAAAGAGATTACCATCGAGTACAATATCACGACGGTGGTCAATACACACGACATGAACAGCGTAATGGAGATCGGGGACCACATCATGTATATGTACCAGGGCCATAAGGAATGGGAGGGGACGAACAAGGAGATCATCTTCAGCAAGAACAAGCTGCTCAACGATTTCATCTTTGCCTCGGAATTCCTCCGGGACGCAAAAGATATGCGGATGCTCGAATCGAAGGGAAAGATCGACAACAACCGTAATATGGATGAATTGCTGAAATGAGTTTTTTCCCCTATTTTTGCGCACCGAATCACCAGCAGGATACGATATCAAATCTACTCTCATGTCAATCTTAGTTAACAAGCAATCCAAAATCATCGTACAGGGCTTTACAGGGACAGAAGGGACATTTCACGCTACACAAATGATCGAATACGGAACACAGGTAGTGGGCGGCGTTACCCCGGGCAAGGGTGGCAACACACATCTGGAAAGGCCGGTTTTCAATACCGTAGCTGATGCGGTGAAGACGACAGGAGCCAATGTGTCGATCATCTTTGTACCGCCGGCTTTTGCGGCCGACGCGATCATGGAAGCGGCAGAGGCCGGTATCGCACTGGTCATCTGTATCACCGAAGGTATCCCCGTACAGGATATGGTGAAGGCTAAGAATTATCTGTTGGGTAAGAATACAAGACTCATCGGTCCCAACTGCCCGGGGGTTATCACCGCCGGCGAGTGCAAGGTCGGGATCATGCCCGGCTTCGTATTCAAGAAAGGGAAGATCGGTATCGTCAGCAAATCGGGTACGCTCACCTATGAAGCCGCCGACCAGGTGGCCAAGGCCGGGCTGGGTATCTCCACGGCTGTGGGCATCGGCGGCGATCCCATCATCGGGACCCCGACAAAAGAAGCGGTCGAACTGCTGATGAACGATCCTGGAACAGAAGGGATCGTCATGATCGGGGAGATCGGTGGAAGCATGGAAGCCGAAGCCGCCCGCTGGATAAAAGATAACAACCGCAAACCCGTCGTTGGATTCATCGCGGGCCAGACAGCGCCTGCCGGCCGCCGGATGGGTCATGCCGGTGCGATCATCGGGGGCGCCGACGATACGGCAGCGGCGAAAATGAAGATCATGGCCGAATGCGGAATCACCGTGGTGCAAACACCCGCGGAGATCGGTTCGACAATGGCCAGGCTGTTCAAGAAATAGTATCAGGTAATTGACAAATAGCAAAGCCGGCCCCCTCTCGGGGGCCGGCTTTCTCATTGATGGCCTATGTGTAGTCAGAAACAGCGTAGCTAGAAACAGTGACGGTCACGGTAGACATCGCGCCGGTCGAAACGGAGATCACGGCGATCCCGGTTCATATCCCGCCGGTCATGAGCGAGATCACGGCGATCAAACGTCCGGTCATACCGGACATCGGCACGGTCACGGCGGATATCGTTGCGGTCATGACGGACATCCATCCGGTCATGATGCATATCGCGACGATTATCATAGCGGCCCTGAGCCTGAATGCCAACGGCGAAAAAAAGGCCGGCGGCAAGAAGAAAGGTCAGTTTCGTTTTCATACTAGTAATTTTTAAGTTTTTGTGGAGCCTAATAGCAGACTCATATATAAGATTCCGGGTAAGCTATTGTGTTTAAAAGGAATACGTTATAACCTTGTTAAATGGGCCAATCCTTCAAAAAAACTATCTTTAAACAAATATTTCCCATGGGTGTCCGACGTGTATTGGTATTGTCTTTCTTTTGCGCCCTGACGTTTATCGTCAACGCCCAACCGAACCCATCCGGTTATGACGCGAAATGGAAATTGATCGATTCGCTGATCCTGAAAAAAGGAATGACACAGTCCGCACTCGACGAAGTGCACAAGCTTGTCGTCGTTGCCCGGCGGGAGAAGAACGATCCACAGCTCATCAAAGGACTCGTCTACCGGCTGCGACTCGAACAGACTCGCACCGACAGCGGGATACTATTCGCGATAAACGACCTCGAACACGAACTGTCGACGGACAATGACCGGCAGCCGGCGCGGTCGATCCTGCAGTCCATCCTTGCGGGATTATACTATGATTACCTCCGTACCAACTTCTATCAGTTGAGCAGTCGGAGCAACACCGTCAATTTTGAAAAGAAAGATGTCGCCACCTGGTCAATAAATGATCTCAAAAGAAAGATCACCGGGTTATACCTGGGTTCCCTCACCGGCGAACAGCAGCTTTGGCAAACGCCGACGACAGACTACTCCCCGATCGTCGTCCGGGGAAACGCCTCCGCATTGCGTCCTACCCTGCTGGACCTGCTCGGGCACGCCGCCCTGGATTATTTCAAGATCATCGATGCCATGAACGATCAACAACGGAAGGATAGTCTTTCAGGCCAAAGCCAGGCCAGGTTGCTGCTGCAACGGCTTCTCCGGCGGCATCAGGCCGATAAAACCCCTGATGCGCTGATCGATCTGCAGATCGAACAGGCGGTCTTCGAATATCAATATGGTAGTTCCGAAAAAAAGGATCAGCGATACCTCCGGGAACTTGTCCGGATAACGGATCAGTATGGCTCACATCCTTCCTCCGCGGAAGCCTGGTATCTCCAGGCGCAGTACTATGCCGGTCATTCGGGCGTTGCTGCCAACCAACAGGATAGTCTCGGTAATCAAAAAGCGGTTACCATCTGTGAGCGGGTGCTTGCCTCGAAAGACAGCAGCGAAGGCCGGGGGCATTGCGAGCGCCTGTTGTACGATCTGCAACGAAAGACGATCAATCTCACGACAGAGAAAGTAAATATCCCCAATCTGCCTTTCCGCGTATTGGTCCAGTGGCGCAACTTCTCCCGGCTTTACCTGCGGCTCATCGCGTATGACCCCGCCGACGAATCGCAGAACTATGTTCATGACACGGTATTCTGGAAAAAAGCGTTGCAAACCCCGGTTATCCGCGCCTGGACCCAGGACCTGCCGGATACAAAGGATTATAGGTCGCATGAAGTGGAGATCGCGGTCGGCTCGCTGCCCCCGGGAAACTATGCCCTGCTGGCAAGTACGGATGAGGGCTGGGGTTTCAAAAGTTCGGTGATGTGTCTCCAGGGATTCGCCGTCTCCCGCATCAGTTGGATCAACCAGGGCGATGACTTTTTCGTGCTGGACCGGCAGAGTGGGCAGCCGCTTGCCGGCGCCGGGGTCCGCATCTGGGACCGGCCCAACACCGGTAACGGGAAGCGGCTGGTTAAAGGTGAAGCTTTTACCTCCGACGCACGGGGTTATTTCCACCTGCCACGAAAGAAAGATCTGTCCGCCGGTCCTACCCTGCTGGAGGTGACGATCGCGGGCGACCATTATTTTCCGCGGGACCTGGTGTTTGGCAATTACTATCCCGAAACCGGTAATGCGGCGCCCGAAGAAAGGCGGGATTATGAAGTCCGGCATGCGCAAGGTTATCTGTTTACCGACCGGGCGATCTACCGGCCGGGACAGACCGTTTATTTCAAAGGTATCCAGGTGACGAAGGATTATGACAGCCATACGAACAAGCTGATGACGGATGCGGCGGTAAAACTGTACCTGTTCAATTCGAATCAGCAAAAGATCGACAGTTTCGACGGTAAGACGAATGCCTTCGGCTCCTATCATGGCGCATTCCGGTTGCCGGAACATCAGCTGAATGGGAGCTTTTCGATCCAACAGGAGGATATCGGAACAGCCGTCAGCTTTTCGGTAGAGGAATACAAGCGGCCAAAATTCTTTGTCGATTACGACAAGATGGCCGGCAGTTACCGGGTGGGCGACAGTATCCGGGTGACCGGCTTTGCAAAAGCCTATGCGGGCAATGGGATCGATGGAGCCACGGTGGTCTACCGGATCACCCGGCGGGCGCATTTCCATTACCTCTGGTTGTTCTCACGCCGGATCATGCCCGTCAGCATGGCGGAGATCGGGCATGGCCAACTGCAGACCGATGCCGAGGGGAAATTCACGATCCCGTTCTTTGCCGTGCCGGATGAGCAGGTGAGTCCGGATACGAAGCCGGAATATGATTATGAGGTGACCGCGGATGTGACGGATGTCAACGGAGAGACGCGAAGCGGCCGCACGACGATCGTCGCCGGCTATACGGTTATGCGGCTGGAATTGAAGGTGCCACTGGAGGGTCAGTTGCCCGCGGATAGTGCGGTCCGGATCGCTGTCGGCGCTACCAATCTTTCGGGCGAGCCGGTAGGTGCCGATGTGGGGCTGACACTTTATCCTTTACAGGCGCCACAGCGGCTGATCCGTGCGCGGCTATGGTCGCCGCCCGACCGCTTTGTGCTGTCCCGGAACACCTTCCTCGATTCCTTTCCGCACGACGAATACCGGGAAGAAACAAACAAAGAGACCTGGGAAAAAGAAAAGGCGGTCTGGGAAAAAAGGTCATCGGTCGCCGATTCGGGTAAGCCGGAACTGACGATCCCGGGCGGAACTCTGGCGCCGGGCTGGTATCTCCTCGAGGCTAGCACCGTCGACAATTACGGGCAGCCGGTGGTGGATAAGCAGTATATCCAGCTGTATGACGGCAAGACGGGCCGGCCCGGCAATCCGCAGTATGTGTGGCCGGCGAAGCAATCCGTGACGGCAGAGCCGGGGCAGAAGGTGACGACGACAATGGGGTCTTCGGACGCTGACCTCTTCGTGATCCGCACCATGGAGCATCCGGCTGAGAAGACCTATCAGCCCTTTGCCCTGAGTAAAGAAAGGAAGAGCTACGAATGGACGATCGCGGATTCCGACCGGGGCGGGTTTGGGGTGCTCGATGCATTTGTCAGGGACAATCGCATCTATCAGCATTCCACGACCGTGAGCGTGCCCTGGTCGAATAAGCAACTGGATATCCATTACGCCAGCTACCGGGACAAAACGCAACCCGGCAGCACGGAGAAATGGCAGGTAAAGATCACCGGTACCAACGGCGAGAAGGCGTCGGCCGAGGTACTGGCGGCGATGTACGACGCTTCGCTGGACGCATTCCGGGGACATCGCTGGCAGACGCCTACCCTCTATCCGGTTTTTGGCGGTGCGTCGGAGTGGCCGGGTTATGCGATGTTTACGCCGGTCCGGTCGCTGGGCCGGGAGTTTGGCGCCCGCCGGCCGGGGTTCTATAGTAAGGTCTATGACCGGTTGCTGCAGCCGCAGAGAGCGGGACCGCTGCTTTATAGAAACGCGCTATCGGCACCCAGTGAGATGTATGCCCATGCCGATCTGCTAAAAGCGATGCCCTCGGCGGCCATGGACAAGCGCGGGCTGGTGTCTGGCCGGTTAGCAGAGGACGAGGTCGTGGCCTCCGCGCCTCCTCCGGCCCCGCCGCCCGTTCAGGCGCGCAAGGACTTCCGGGAGACGGCCTTCTTCTTCCCCGAGCTGCATACCGACAGCGCAGGCAACGTAAGCTTTACCTTCACCATGCCCGAAGCATTGACCAGCTGGAAATGGATGACGCTGGCGCATACCCGCGATCTGGCCTTTGGTTATTCTGAGCGATCCATCATCACGCAGAAACAGCTGATGGTCCAACCCAATGCCCCCCGCTTTTTGCGCGAAGGCGACCGGATGGAATTGCCGGTGAAAGTGGTCAACCTCACCGATTCGGAACTGACGGGACAGATGTATCTGCAACTCACCGATCCAACGACGGGCGAAACGGCCGATGGCTGGTTTACCAATCGCCAGGCCAATCAATACTTTACCGTGCCTGCGCATCAAAGCGTCTCCGTCGGTTTCCCGCTGGATGTTCCTTATCAATACAACCGGCCGCTGACCTACAAGGTCACCGCCGAAGCCCGTAACTACAGCGACGGCGAAGAAGCCACGCTGCCTGTTGTAAGCAACCGCATGCTGGTGACCGAGAGCCTCCCCTTGAACATGCCCGGAGATGGTACAAAGCATTTCAGCTTTGACAAGTTGCTGAAAAGTGGTAGCAGCGAGACCCTCAATCACCATGCGCTGACGGTGGAGTTCACCGCCAACCCCGCCTGGTATGCCGTGCAGGCCCTCCCCTACCTGATGGAGTATCCCTATGAATGCACCGAACAGACCTTCAACCGGGCATATGCCAATGCGCTGGCCACGAAGATCGTGACCGGTACCCCCAGACTTCGCCAGGTGTTTGAGAAATGGCGGTCGGATACCGCGGCATTGCTGAGCAATCTGCAAAAGAACTCCGGGTTGAAATCGGTGCTGCTCGAAGAGACCCCCTGGGTACTGCAGGGGAAAAGCGAAGAGCAGCAGAAAAAGAATATCGCGCTGCTGTTTGATCTGGATCGGATGAGCCGGGAACTGGAGTCGGCGATCGACCGCCTCAGCCGCTTACAATCGCAGGATGGCGGCTTCCCCTGGTTTGAGGGCGGCACAGACGACCGGTATATCACCCAGTATATCCTTACCGGTATCGGCCGCCTACAGCGACTAAAGGCCCTCCCCGCTTCGACGGAAACGAAGATAAAAATGGTGCTGTCAGCGGCGCTGCCCTGGCTCGACGCGCAGGTGCGCATGGACTATGAAAAGGAATTGGCCGCTGAAAAGCTCCGGGCAAAAGGTGGGGCGCGACCGCTTACCGCCGGCGTCATCAGCCGGTTGACCATACAGTATTTGTATATGCGGAGCTTCTTCAACGAATCCGGCATTCCGGGTGATATATTACCCGCAGTCAGCTATTATCGCAAGCAGTGCCAGAACACCTGGGTACAGGAAGGGAAGTATATGCAGGGCATGATCGCGCTGGCGCTCTTCCGTACCGGCGATATCCGGACGGCGAAGGATATCATTGCTTCCCTGAAGCAGACCGCGATCCGCGACGAGGAGAAGGGCATGTACTGGAAGGGAATGGAGACCGGTTATTTTTGGTACCAGGCGCCCGTGGAAACCCAATCCCTGCTGGTGGAGGCCTTCCGGGAGATCGCCCCGGACGCCGTCGTCGACCGGCAGCTAAAGACCTGGCTGCTGCGACAGAAACAAACGCACAACTGGCCCACGACAAAGGCGACCGCGGATGCCTGTTATGCACTGATGATAGGTGGACAGAACTGGCTGAATGCCGAAAGGAATGTAGCCATCACGCTGGGGGATAAAAAGATCGACTGGCCGGCCAATGCTTCGGGCGAGGCAGGCACCGGCTATAACAAAAAAGTGTTTGACGCCCCATTCGTCAATCCTTCGATGGGAAATATAACCGTGACGATGAAGACAGCCGGCGCCACCCCCGCCGCGGCCGGCGCCAACCCCGCCCGGGGCGCCACCCCAACCAATGGCCCCGCCCCCACTGGCAGTTCACCCGCCTGGGGCGCCGTCTACTGGCAATACTTCGACATGCTCGACCGCATCACCCCGCCGGCACCGGGCAAGGCCGCCCTGCGGATCGAAAAAAAGCTGTTCCTATCCCGCAATACCGACCGGGGGCCCGTGCTGGAGCCGATTGTCGACAATGGATCTTTGAAACCCGGCGACAAGGTCGTCGTGCGGATCGTGATCACCGCCGATCGCAGCCTCGAGTACGTGCATATGAAGGATATGCGGGGAGCTTGTTTCGAACCGGTGAATGTGATCAGCAGCTACAAATGGCAGGATGGACTGGGGTATTACGAAAGTACCAGGGATGCCAGCACGGATTTCTTCTTCAGCTGGCTGCCGAAGGGGACCCATGTTTTCGAATATACGCTCTTCACGGGTCAGGCAGGCAACTTCAGCAATGGTCTGACGAGTATCGAATGTATGTATGCGCCGGAATTCTCCTTCCATAGCGAGGGGATCCGCGTAAATGTGGAAGCCGCTCCCTAAAAAAGGAATGTGGAAGCCGCGCCCTAAGACGGAATGTGCAGGCCGCGCCCTGAGGCGGAAGGTCCCCCTAGGATGGCGGAAGCAGGGGGATCCTTTTCACCGACGCACCGACCCCTTTTATAAAGAGATAATTGGTGGTGCCGCCGACGACGGCCCCGACGACGGGGATGAGGCGGCCACCGGCCCTCGCGCCCATGCGAAGCAATAATTTTTCGGCGACTCTCTCCAGGATCTCACGGGTCAGGAGCAGGCCCGCCTCGAGGCCCAGCGAGACGCCGACCACCGACATCAGCTCTTCAAAACTGACGTTATAGTTCCCGCGCCGGGCGTAGATGATCCCCAACGTAACCCGGAACTGTTGCGCAAAGTTGTTGAACAGATCGGCGGGGATACCGACGATCATGGTCACAGCACCACCCATGCCGGTGACGGCGCCGGTGGACGCCGCCAGCCGCGCGCAATGTTCGATAAATCCATCGATCCCCATGCGGTCCACCCCTTTCTGGATGCCATGCTGGTTGATGCTGTCGAATATTTTTCGAAAGCCATAGTAGGCGAGACGCTGAGTCATCCGGTTTCTCTCCATTTACTATCTTCATGCAAACTTCAAACCAAGGATGGGACGACAAGTAGAATTGCTGATCATCGGCGCGGGTATTTGCGGGAGTTTTCTTCATCTCGAGCTGGAAAGGGCAGGGTTGTCCCATTTGGTCATCGATGAGGGGTCCCCTTTCGCGGCATCGCGGGTGGCGGCAGGGTTGATCAACCCCGTGACAGGTCGCCGGCTGGTCACCACCTGGATCATCGACGAACTGCTCGGCTTTGCACGCGAAGCGTATGACCGCGCCGCGGAAGAACTGGGCGCCCGTTTTTTTTCGCCGGCGACCGTGGTCGATTATTTCCCGACGGCGCAGATGCGGCTGGCCTTTCTAAAGCGGCTGGAAGAAGGCGGCGCCTACCTGCGATTACCGGACGACGAACGCGATTGGCTGGACCGTTTTTATTACGAGTTGGGTTATGGGCTCATCGGCCCCTGTTATCTTGTCGATGTCCCGGCCCTTCTCGAAGCCTGCCGCCAGCGGATGAAGACGCGGGGACGGGTCCTGGAAGAGCGGTTCGAATCAGCGGAATTACGGGTGGACGAAGAAGGAGTGCGCTATCGGGATATCGAAGCCCGGCGGATCGTGTTTTGCGACGGGGCCGCCGGTTTTGACAACCCCTGGTTTTCGCGGCTGCCCTTCGCTCCCAATAAAGGCGAGGCCCTGATCGTGGAGATACCCGGTTGGAAAGACCGGCCGGCAGGCGCCGGCGAAGCGCTGGTGTTTAAGAAAGGCATCAGTCTCGTGCCCTGGCGCGAGAACCTATACTGGGCAGGTTCTTCGTATGAATGGTCGTTTGAACATGCGCAGCCGACGGAACTTTTCCGGGCGCGAACGGAGGCGGCGTTGCGGGATTGGCTGAAAGAGCCCTTCCGTACTGTTGAGCACTGGGCCGCTGTGCGCCCGGCTACGCTGGAGCGTCGCCCGTTTGTAGGATTTCATCCGGGATCTCCGGCCGTAGGTATACTTAATGGAATGGGTACGAAGGGATGTTCCCTGGCTCCTTATTTTGCGCATGAGCTGGTACAAAATGTTTTGACCGGCCGCCCGATCCGGGCAGATGCCGATGTTAAAAGATTTACAAAGGTTCTGACAAGGAAATAAGGATTCTATAGAAGCGTAGTTTCCTCCTGGGAAACCGATTCCGAACGGAGTATCAGGGTCGTGCTGCCCGAGATACAATCCAGGGGGTCCTGATTAAGAACGCGTGACATAGCCCTATACAGATCGGGAAGCTCATGCCGGAACTGAACCGGGCTCTCAAAGAAGACCTCCACGGCGACGGCCCAAAACTCGTGATAGTTGGTGGACGCATAGTCACCCAGAAGATTCCGGATCCCATGTTCCCCCTGCATGGAGGTAAAGATGGGCCGGGCTACCTTGGAGAAGTTGGGGAACTCCTTTTTGAAATGTTTGTCTTCTTCCGTCTGGGTGATAAAATTCACATAGGCCAGGGCATGAGCCATTTCATGAAGACCTACATTGCAGTTGGCGGTCTGTCCCGAAATGCCACGCATAAAATTATCCCAGGAAAGATAGATCCCGGTCTGGTCGACATGCCCCATGAAGGGCCGGGAATAGAAACCGTAGTGATAGTCGTCGCGAAGGATGAAGATATCGTCGAAATAATTGAGCTTGTACTTATCCAGCCCAAAGGTCAGTTGAACGGCCGCCGCACTGACCAGTATCGGCATCTCGGCTGACTGTTCCACCTCTATATAGTGGAAGTTCTTGGAATGCTGAAAAAGCCAGGTCCGGAAAAGGAATTTCCGCTGCTCATCCAACCCCAGCCGGTTGTAATAGCGAAAATGCCGGGCAACCACCGAATGGTAGAAGGTCTCATTCGCGACAAATCTTTTAAACTGATGTTTTGTGTAAAGGCGCTGAAACAGCAATGTGACCGGACGATTAAGAATGAGAATCCCCAGTACCAATGAAAAGATGACAATGATTTCCATAAGGTTCATTTTCTGTAGTCTAAGAAATGATAAAATAAACCAGGTCTTACATTGGCTATGGATACGGAACTAAGGGTTTTCAGATTAGAAGGGAAAACCAGTAGAGGGGTTTAATCAAGAGGAATGAATCGTACGGATGCGAACAAAATAGAAATAATTCCTGAAAAAGAGAAGCGTTGTGGAAAGTTTTCATTTCAGGAACCGGTCTGCCCAAGGCCGTCGCCGACATCTTCAGCCGATATAATACTGGAATCCAACACTTTATAAGGCGTCAGCGGATCCTGGTTCAGCAGGGTGCACAGTGAATAGTACAATTCGGGCAGCTGCCGCTTGAAAGAGGTCGGCCGCTCGAAAAAGGTTTCGATACAAACAGCCCAGAATTCCTGGTAGTTGGTGGCGGCGTAGGGGTCGAGCAGGGTACGCTCTCCGCCTTGCATGCGCTCAAAGATTGGCCGGGCTACCGCCGAAAATTCCGTGAACCGGCTGTGAAAACTATTGTCACGGCCGTCATGAACCGTGAAGTTGACATAGGTCAGCGCATGCGCCATCTCGTGAAGCCCGACATTCTGCCCATCGGAGTAATCGGTGAATTCCCGGATAAAATGGGTCCAGGAGAGATAGATCCCGTCTTCGCAGACATGGCCTTCGAAAGGCATGTTATAAAGCCCGAAGCGGTATTTATCTTTTAAGATATGGATGGTCCTGAAATAGTCGAGGCGAAAGTGTTCCAGTCCAAAGGTGAGTTGAACGGCAGCGGCGCTGATCAGCAGAGGCATGCTTTCATCGGGCTCGATGTCGATATATTCGAATTTCTTGGCTTCCATGAAGAGCAGCACCCGTTGGAGAAAGCGCCGGCGGTCGGTGTTGCTGAGACTGCGGTAATAGGGGTTATAGCGGGAGAGCAGGCTGTCGAAATCATCGTGTCTGGCCTCATAGACCCGGTTGTTCTTTTCCGTCTGCACCCGGATGAATAACCGGTAGACCAGAAACACAAGGAGAAGGCCCAGGAGGAAGAACCCGGTCATATAGGCAGCATCGACGGTCATGAACGGAAAAATAGCGATTTTTCCCGCATCCTGCATACCTTTGGCGCTCAAAAAATAGGGAATGTACAGGACGCACACTTGTGGAGAATTAAGAAGCGCTCAGATCGGTCAGACCGTTACCCTGGCAGGCTGGGTGCAGACGCTTCGGAAATTTGGCAGTATCACTTTTATCGATTTACGCGACCGCTATGGGATTACCCAGCTTTTGATCGGAGAAGAGCTGAACAGGCAACTGATAGATAACCCGCTTGGCCGGGAATTTGTCATCCAGGCAAAGGGAACGGTCACTGAGCGCACCAGCAAGAATCCGCAGTTGCCAACAGGCGATATCGAGATCACCGTGCAGTCCTTTTCGATCCTGAATAAAGCCATGACGCCGCCTTTTACCATCCAGGACGAAACGGATGGCGGCGACGATCTGCGGATGAAATACCGCTTCCTCGACCTGCGTCGTGCCGCGCTCCGCAAAAACCTCGAATTACGGTATGCCGTAAACCGCGCAGCCCGTAACTACCTGCATGAAAATAATTTTATGGATCTGGAGACGCCCTTCCTCATCAAATCGACACCGGAAGGCGCCAGGGATTTTGTCGTTCCCTCCCGGATGAACCCGGGCCAGTTCTATGCCCTCCCACAGTCGCCGCAGACCTTTAAACAACTGCTGATGGTCAGCGGCTACGACCGGTATTACCAGATCGTCAAGTGTTTTCGCGATGAGGACCTCCGCGCCGACCGGCAACCCGAGTTTACCCAGATCGACTGCGAGATGAGTTTCGTGGAACAGGAAGATATCCTTGCGATGTTCGAGGGAATGGTCAAGTATATCTTTAAGACCGTGAAGAACATCGACTATACCGAAAAAGTGGAACGGACTACCTGGGAAGAAGCGATGTGGCAATATGGCAATGACAAGCCGGACATCCGGTTCGGAATGCGCCTGCTGAACCTCAAATCTGCCTTTACAAAAGGGGGGAACATCGTCGCAACAGGCGAGTTGATCAAGAACGCCGGCTTTGGCGTTTTCGACAACGCGGAGACGGTGCTGGCTATCGCGGTGCCGGGCTGCAATGAATATACCCGCAAGCAGATCGATGAACTCACGGATTGGGTAAAGCGGCCACAGATAGGAATGCAGGGGCTTGTATATATCAGATGTGCTGATGACGGGTTCAAGAGCAGTGTCGACAAGTTCTATGATCAGGCCCGGCTGAAGGCCATCGCAGATGCGGCGGGTGCAAAGTCCGGCGACCTGATCCTCGTGCTGGCGGGGCGGGAAGAACGGACGCGGAAGGCGATCAGCGAGCTACGGCTGGAGATGGGCAGGAGATTGGGCCTCCGCCGGGAAAACGAGTTCAAACTGCTGTGGGTGCTGGATTTCCCGCTTTTCGAATATGCCGAAGAAGAGAACCGCTGGGTGGCGCGTCACCATCCCTTCACATCGCCGAAGCCCTCGGATATCGATGTGATGATCGACAACAGTCCGGTTATCGCCAACGCGGAAAAATATCTTGAACACCCCTACAATCATATTAAAGCGAATGCCTATGATATGGTGCTCAACGGCAACGAGATCGGCGGCGGAAGCATCCGCATCTATCAGCGGGAGCTGCAGGAGAAAATGTTTGCCGCCCTTGGGATGAGCAAGGAAGAGGCCTTGCATAAGTTCGGTTTCCTTCTTGGCGCCTTTGAATACGGCGCTCCGCCGCATGGCGGCATCGCCTTCGGGTTTGACCGGCTTTGTGCGATCCTTGGCGGGAGTGAAAGCATCCGGGATTTTATCGCCTTCCCCAAGAACAACGCCGGAAGGGATGTGATGCTGGATGCACCGAGCACGATTGACGAGAAACAACTGAAAGAGCTGTCGGTCCAACTGGATCTCAGCGGGAGGGACAGCTTATGACCCGATCGCTCAAAGTAGCCAGCGTGCTGTCGTGGATCAGCTTGCTCTTCTGGGGGTTGAATGTGATCTCGGGCATCCTCGGATCCCTGACGGCCTTCAATCCGCTGATCCTCGTCATGCTTGTGATCCTGGCTTCGATCCCTCTTCATAGTTATGCTGCGATCCAGCTTCACAAAAGCATCCGGCGGCCGGAGATCAAACTCAGCCACCAGACCCCCTCGGGGATCCGCTTCGTCGGGCTCGTCGCGTTGATGATCGGATTTCTCTTTCTTCTGGGGGGAATGATCATGTCCAAAAATGCGGCGGAAATGCTTGCGACAGCCAGGGAGCAAGGGTTCATGAAGGAAATGTACGACAGGATCACCGTCGACGACCTTCGCCGGTATGGGTACCTTGCCATGGTGCTCGGGCTGATTACGGTGGTAAATGTGATCCTGAACCTTCGGCTGCTGCGCTGGTACTACCTGGTTCATCAAAGCGACGCGTCCAAACGCGACGAGTCGCAATAAGGGGTCTCTCAGCGGCGGTCGGCCGACTTCGAACGGCGGATACCATATCCGGCAAGGACGCCGATCAGGGCGATCAGGATCGTTGCGATAAACAGCATACGTTCCACCGAGCCCAGGGTCCTGCCTTTCCCTCTTTTTATATTCTCCCGGCAATTGGCAATATAGGTGTAGATACCCGGGTAGTGGCTGTTTAGTTGCAATACGGCATCGAATCCCTGGAGGGCGGCTGCATATTCGTGCCGTTCATATTCATCCAGCGCCTGGGCAAACCGGCGGGTAGCCTTACCCGGCCGGGCGGTGATGCCTGCGCTGTCGAGGTATTCTTTGAGAATGGCGACCGGTACGGCGAAGTTGAGACCCGCCGCCAGAATGCCGTTGTTCTCCAGACTGCCGAAGGTGGTCAGCCCTACCACTTCTCCCCGCTGATTACATACGGGACCACCGCTGCTGCCATGGTTGATATTGGCATCCATCTGGACCAGCGGCCAGCCGCCAACCGACCGTTTTATCGCGCTGACGATCCCGGTCGTCAGGGTCGGTTCGATAGCCGAGGCAGCAGAGACAAAGTCGTTGTTGGTGACGGGAGCCGGATAGCCATAGACAAACAGCTGTTCGCCGACCTGCGGTAGCTCCTGGGGAGCCAGGTTGAGCACGGGCATTTCTTCTTTGGCGTCGATCTTGAGGATCGCGATATCCTTACCCGGCATCGGCTGGCCCTTGATGACGATGTCGGCCGGCCGTTTGACCGTATCGGAATGATGGTTACCGTTGTCGCTGCGGTACACCACATAGACGTTTTTCTTCAGGTCATAGAGGATCATCGAGAAGAGCCGGGAGTACACCGAGGCGTAGGTAGTATAGAGAAGGCTTCGTTGCGCCTCGGTAAAATGGGTCGCCCAGGAGGTCTCCAGCGCGGCGATGGAAGCCTCGGTTATCTGCCGGAACGCGGAGAGGATAAACTGGCGGCGGATAAAGGCGTCCTCCCGGTCTATCAGATGACAGTTGGTCGCGACATAACCGTCGCCTGTAATAAAAAAGCCCGTACCGATGGCCGTGATCTGTTCGGGCTGCTTGATATAGTCGAAAGTCGTCTGGAAGAACCGGGCGGGCCGGTTGTTCATCTCCTGGAGAACGATATCCAGCTTCTGCTCGGCGGTGACCCCACCCCCATGGTCCAGGTTTTGTATGGAATCCAGCAAGGCATTGAATGCCTTGTTATCCATTTTCATGCTGTTGACGTAGACGTTTGCGGTGTACTCGGTTCGGATCATGACGACGCCCGGGCGGTTGAGGGCGTAGTTCTCCACCCCGGATAGTCTGGGGTCCTGCCCTGTAGCAGTGCTGCGGGCGGCCAACAGCAGACAGAGGAGAAAAGCCAATGGCAATCGATTCGGCATGAGGTTGTTGAGCATAGTCGGGCCTCTGGGCTATTAAACAGGAAAAAGGATAACTTGTTGTACTATTGTTGTTTAAATTTTGTTATGGTAGCTCCACAAGCCCCTCTGGCAGAGCGGCTCCGTCCGCAAACGCTCGATCAGTTGGTCGGTCAGCAACACCTGACCGGTAAGAAAAGTGTATTGCGGACAACCATCGAGCATGGGAAACCGCCATCCATGATCCTGTGGGGACCGCCGGGCACAGGCAAAACCACCATCGCCGGGATCATCGCCAATACCCTGCAGGTGCCCTTCTATACGTTAAGCGCTATTTCCGCGGGCGTCAAAGAAGTGCGCGAGGTGATCGCCGAGGCCAAAGATAAAGAGAAGGCCATCCTGTTCATCGATGAGATCCACCGGTTCAATAAAGGCCAGCAGGATGCACTGCTGGGGGCCGTGGAAAAGGGCGTGGTGACCCTCATCGGCGCCACCACCGAGAACCCTTCCTTTGAAGTGAACAGCGCCTTGTTGAGCCGCTGCCAGGTATATGTTCTGAAGCCGCTGACCGAAGAAGACCTGAACCGCCTGATCGACCATGCCCTCCAAACCGATGACTGGCTAAAAGGACTGGGTATTGAATTACGGGATCGGGACGCCCTGATCAATATCTCCGGCGGCGATGCCCGGAAGCTTCTCAATCTGCTGGAGGTGGTTTGTGATGCCGCCGGCAAAGGCGCCGTCGTCACCGACGCGATCGTCATGGAGATCGCCCAGCAGCGGGTGGCGCTTTATGACAAGAAAGGCGAGCAACACTATGATATCATCTCCGCTTTTATCAAATGTATCCGCGGAAGCGATCCCAACGCGGCCGTTTACTGGCTGGCAAGAATGATCGAAGGCGGCGAGGATGTGAAGTTCATCGCACGGCGGCTGCTGATCCTCGCCAGCGAAGACATCGGAAATGCAAATCCGAACGCCCTGCTGCTGGCCAACGCCTGCTTTGAAGCCGTGCATAAGATCGGCTATCCCGAATCCAATCTCATCTTATCGCAATGCACCATCTACCTGGCCACCTCTCCCAAGAGCAATTCGGCGACCGCAGCCATCGGTGCGGCACAGGCCGCCGTACGCGATCACGGTGATCTGGCCGTGCCGCTGCATATCCGCAATGCACCTACCCGGCTGATGAAGAACCTCGATTACGGAAAAGGATATCAATACAGCCACAGCTATGAAGGGAATTTCTCAATCCAGGAATATCTCCCGAAAGAACTGGAAGGAACGAGATTCTATGAACCGGGAAAGAACGCGCGGGAAGAAGAGCTGCGAAAATTTCTTCGCGGACTTTGGGGAGAAAAATACAAGTACTAAGATAAAGCAAGACCATCATCGGATATGACAACATGGACGTTCAAACCATTTCATCAGCTTACTACGGAAGAACTTTATGCTATCCTTCGCCTGCGCAGCGAAGTGTTCGTCGTCGAACAGAATTGCGTTTTCCTCGACATGGATAACAAGGACCAGCATTGTTATCATGTCATGGGATGGAAAGACGGTCTGCTCGCAGCCTGCTCGCGCATCGTGCCCGCGGAGATTTCCTATGTGGAATCTTCTATAGGAAGGATAGTAACATCCCCTATTGCAAGAGGCGAAGGCATCGGCAGGGAACTACTCATTAAAAGCATCGATCATCTATATACGTTGTATGGAAGATGCGCTATTCGTATCGGCGCGCAATACTACCTGAAGAAATTTTATGAGTCGTTCGGCTTTGTCCAAAAAGGGGAAATCTATCTCGAAGACGGAATCGAACATATAGAGATGCTGTTACCCAACCATTAACGTAGTTCCCTCATTGGGAATGACTTGGGAATGTCTTTTGTGGATAAAATAGTTGGTTTAGCATACACAATTTGATTCTCTATTTTCGTTTCTTACATGCAACCCCCTTTTCAATTTCGATTGAAAGGAGGAATCCAAACCATCGGAAAACTAAATCTAATATCAAATGAAACAGAGTCTACACTCCTTGAAGTGGAAGTGTTTGTTTGTGGCCGTTACCTTATGCCTTACATCTTCTGTTTACAGTCAGGAAGAAGCAAAGAACAACACGGAGGCTGGCTTTACGATCGGGCCCATGGTCTTCTTAGGTGACCTGGGTGGTCACGCAGGGAAGGGCACCACCTTCATCAAGGACTACAACATGAACACCACGAAGCTGGCGTTTGGCGGTTACTACGCCTTCTATCCCGCACAGTGGTTGGGTTTCCGTCTCTCTTTAAATTATGGTTCGATCGAAGGAAGCGATCAGACGATCAAGCCGAAAGGCGGTGATGAAGAAACACGTCTGGCCCGCAATCTCGACTTCCAGAGCAAAATAATCGAAGGTACATTCATGGCCGAGGTCTATCCTACGGTATTACTCGAAGATGAACCCGATGATGTGACGGCAAGACTTCGGCCTTATGGAGTGATCGGCCTGGGTCTGTTCCATTTCAACCCGCAGGGCAGCTATCACAATACGAATACGGGCGATACTTACTGGGTTGACCTGGCCCCTCTGCACACCGAAGGACAAGGGTTCCCGGAGTATCCCGATCGCAAAGCGTATAAGCTGACACAGTTGAATATCCCCATCGGCGTAGGTATCAAATACTTCCTGTCCGAGAACCTGAACCTCTCTTTCGAGATCGTACATCGCAAGACGTTCACGGACTATATCGATGACGTCAGCACGCGGTTCGTGGATCCGAGCCTGTTCTATAAGTATCTGTCTCCCTCGCAGGCCCCGATCGCCGCGGCGATGGCCAACAAGTCTGCTCAGGGTTATAATACACCGGGCTACGGGGTGAATGCAAAGAGAGGCGACCCCACGCAGAATGACGCGTATTTCACGGCACAGTTCAAGATAGGTATCCGGATCGGTGGCCGCACATCCGATCGCTGGAGGAACTCTACACACTGCCCGTTACTGAGATTCTAAAAATTGCTTTAGTTGTTGATCGTACTCATATTTGTTCCTGATCGTTGTTTTAAGTTGTTGTTTTAAGTTGTTGTTTAATCCGTACCCTTTTTTCATTTATTGAAAATCTATGAACCGAACTGTACCCCTGAAGAAAACTACCCCGTCACCGGGCGCCGGATGGAAGCTGACCCTCATGGGTCTGGCCCTTAGCGTCCAATGTTCCGCCTTTGCGGCCGGCACCGACCCGACCAGCTCGCAAACCACTTCTTCAACGGGGTCCTCAGATACTATCCACAGTATCCAGATCAGTAAAGCCCAAACAAGCAGAAAGCACAGGATCAAGCTGTATTCCGACGCCAGACAGCAGGTGTTGTTCTTTTCTGCCAATGGCAATGAAGGTAAAGTCTATCAGTTGTACCTGTTCGACATGGACGGCCGGCTGGTCAGTCAGACCCGTATCCGCAGCCGTGAGACCACGGTGCTTACAAATATTTCAGAAGGAAACTTTCTTTTCGAGGTTTTCACCGATGATGAGCGTATTGAGAATGGGCAGTTGACGGTGAGGTGACCTCAGCAATGTCTAACCAATAAGCAAGCAGGGAAATTGGTAAAATCCGAATATCCGAAGGTTTAGTAAAACCTGATCCGTTCCCTATTTAGGTACCCTTTACAAACACAAAGATTTTATTAATCACTCCCTGCTACCGCTTATTGGGAATTTGGCCGCATGGGCGGCCATTTACCATTTAAGGAAGATATCAGCCGCTTCTTTCCAGTTGTTGATCCGGTCGTAGCCGGTGACATCGAGATTGTGCTGCGAGGTATACAGATAGGGCTTGCCCTTGAAGCCTTTCAGGTTCTTGATATGATCATCGATCATATAATCGCCGAAGACCAGGTCCTTACTACCGGTAAGGGCTATCTGCTTCCAGGTAAAAAAAGGGAAATGTTCCATCAGCCAGTCGTATTTGTCCTTCAGGGAGTTGGGAAACTCCATCGCCGCGGAGACGATAAACACCTCGTATCGCCGGTTCAGTTCCTTAAGTACCTCCACACTGTCTTCCATGACCGGTAGGTTGCGGAAGAAACCGGGCGACCTCAGCCGGTCGAGGATCAATGGCTGATGCTCAACCGGGAAACCGATGATCCAGCTCCCGGTCATTTTCGTTTTGTCGGGTTCGGCGCCATAATTTTTTTTATACCATTCTATCATTTCGCCCATCGGGTCGGCAATGACCTCGTCCATGTCTATGATGATACGTTCGCTCATATGATTCTCTTATGATAACTCTTCCTTCAGGAATTTTGCCGTATGACTCTCTTTGTTCTTTATCATTTCTTCAGGAGTGCCTTCGAAAAGGATCCTGCCGCCGCCGTCCCCGCCCTCGGGTCCGAGGTCGATAAGATGGTCGGCAACCTTGATCACGTCCAGGTTATGCTCGATGACAAGCACGGAATTGCCGCGATCGACCAGCTTATTAAGCACGTCTAGCAAATGGCGGATGTCCTCGAAATGAAGCCCGGTAGTGGGTTCATCCAGAATATAAAAGGTCTTCCCGGTATCCTTCTTGCCAAGTTCGGTCCCCAGCTTCACCCGTTGTGCCTCACCGCCGCTCAGGGTGACCGCAGACTGACCAAGGGTGATATATCCAAGGCCCACCTCCTGCAACACCTTTATCTTGCGAAACAGGTAAGGAACCGCCTGGAAGAACTCCACGGCCTCATCGACGGTCATGTCAAGGACGTCGCTGATGGATTTCCCCTTATATCGGATCTCCAGCGTCTCGCGGTTATACCGCCGGCCATTGCACTTTTCGCAGTGGACATAGACGTCGGGCAGAAAATTCATTTCGATAACGCGCATGCCGCCGCCTTCACAGACGTCGCAACGGCCGCTTTTGACATTGAAGGAAAACCGGCCCGCGTTATAGCCCCGGATCTTCGCTTCAGGAACCGAGGCGAAAAGCGTGCGGATATCGGTAAAGAACCCGCAGTAAGTGGCGGGGTTGCTCCGGGGAGTCCTGCCGATCGGCGATTGGTCGATCTCGATCACCTTGTCGATATTCTCCAGGCCCTTGATGCTTTTATGTTCCAACGGGGTCACGCGGCTCCCGTAAGCATGTTTGCTGAGGATAGGATAAAGGGTCTCGTTGATCAGCGTGGATTTACCGCTGCCGCTTACTCCCGTGACGACGATCAGCTTTCCGAGGGGGAATTTGGCGTCGACGTTTTTCAGGTTGTTTCCCTTTGCCCCCTTCAACTCCAGAAATTTGCCGTTGCCCTTGCGGCGTTCCGCGGGAACCTCGATCTTCTTATGCCCGTTGAGATAGGCAGCGGTGAGGGTATCCAGCTTCAGCAGGGCGTTCGGCCGGCCCTGGGCGACGACACGGCCGCCGTGGAATCCGGCCTTCGGACCGATATCGATCAGATAGTCGGCCGCCAGCATGATGTCCTTGTCGTGCTCGACGACAAGAACGCTGTTCCCGATGTCCCGCAGGTTCTTCAACGCCTGGATCAGTTGATGGTTATCCCTTTGATGGAGCCCGATACTGGGCTCATCGAGAATATACGTGATGCCTTGTAGCTGGGAACCGATCTGCGTAGCCAGTCTGATCCGCTGGGATTCGCCGCCGCTAAGCGTACGCGAGGGCCGGTCGAGGGTGAGATAGGTAAGGCCCACGTCCGAGAGGAATTGCAGCCTTTCCCGGATCTCCTTGAGGATATCCTTTGCAATGATGTTCTGTTTATTGCTCAGCTTTTTTTCCACGCCTCCAAACCATTCCATCAGCCGGTTGAGGTTCAGGGCGCTGAGTTCGGCGATGTTCTTCTCTCCTACCCTGAACCAGAGGCTTTCCTTGCGCAGGCGCGCACCGCCGCAGGTGTCGCAGGTTTTGAGCTCCATAAAGCGTTCGACCCATTCCCGCAGGGATTCGCTCTGGCCGCCGCCGGAGAACCAGCGTTTCAGCGCGGGGATGATGCCTTCGTAGTCGGCGGCATAGATCTGCCCCATGTTCGCATTCTCGTCATATTCCACGTCAAGGGAGTCTTCGCCGGCTTCGTTGCCGTAGAGCACAAGGTTCAGCGCCTTCCTGGGCATCTCCTTTATCGCGGTGTCGAGGGAGAACCGGTTCTTCTTCGCCAGCGCCTGCACCTGACGGAACATATAGGCTTCCCGCTCTTCGCCAAGGGGGACGATGCCGCCTTCATTAATACTCTTCGAAGCATCGGGGATGATCCCGTCGAGGCTTATCTGGTAGACAACGCCGAGTCCCTTACAGGTGGGACAGGCTCCGTATGGTGAGTTGAAGGAAAAGCTGTTCGGCGAAGGCTCTTCATAGCTGATGCCCGTGTCTTCGCACATCAGCTGCTTGCTGTATTGAAGGACCTTGTTGTCGTCATTCAGCAGGAGAAAGATCAGATCCTTCCCCATTTGCAGCGCCTTTTGAACGCTTTGCCCGAGCCGCGCCTTCATGTCCTCGGTGACAGCCAGACGATCGACGACAACCTCGATATCATGGATCTTATAGCGATCGACCTGCATCTTGGGGACGAGGTCCTTCACCTCACCGTCGACCCGTACCTTGAGATATCCTTTTTTGCGGATATCCTCGAACAGTTCGCGATAGTGACCCTTACGGCCGCGGACAAGCGGCGCGAGGATCGAGATCTTTTTGCCCTTGAATTTTTTGAAGACATTGTCCACGATCTCCTCTTCGCTGAATTTCGTCATCTTCTTCCCCGTGTTATACGAGTGCGCTTCACCGATACGGGCGTAGAGCAGGCGGAGAAAGTCATAGATCTCAGTAACTGTACCCACCGTACTGCGTGGATTCTTATTCGTGGTCTTTTGTTCGATGGAAATAACCGGGCTCAGACCGGTGATCTTATCGACATCGGGTCGTTCCATGTCGCCGATGAATTGCCGCGCGTAAGCGCCGAAGCTTTCCATGTACCGGCGCTGACCTTCAGCATAGATGGTGTCGAATGCGAGGGAGGATTTACCGCTGCCGCTGATGCCGGTAATAACCACCAGTTGGTTGCGCGGGATGCGGATATCGATGTTCTTCAGGTTGTGTACCCGGGCCCCGGATACTTCGATGCTCTCTTCCATATCACCGCAATTTACGACTAATTTGCTAAAAAATTTGGGCCGGAGCGATGCTCCGGCCCAGGGAAGGTTTAAATGATTAATAGCTAATCGATTGCAATCGGCTTAGTGCAGCGTGATCGTCGGCAGATTGACCGTTTTCATCGAGTCCACCTTGATATTGTTAATGGTCGTGTCGTGATATCCGCCACGCCCTTTATAATTGAACGACCAGGTACCCGCAGCTACATTGCTGAATTTGAACTGGCCATTCCCAAAGGGTACGGCATAAATGGTGTCCGTCCCGTTGATACCGGTGACGAGAGCGCCGGCGCCACGGGGCAGGACCGTACCCTGTACCTTGGCCGATACCATGTTATTGAATACGACAAAGTAGGGGGACAGATAATAGGTTCCACTCCAGAAGAAGATCGAACGGCCAAGATTGAAGTCGAGCCAGATCTTGAAATCGTTGTTGGTGACGGCGCCGACATTCGTTCGGCTTACGTTGACCGTGAAATAAGGATGCGGCCCGAAAATTTCCATCGGATAGTGGGTAGTGCTGTCCGTATAGACAGTGTTGTCGGAGCCCAGGGTGATCTTGAGCTTGAGGATCTTGCCCGTGGCGTAAAGGCCGGAACCCAGCAGCGTGTCGGTGCCGTTGCGTAATTGGAGAAGGTCGTAGATCCCCGGAGTGATAGTCAGCGTATCCCAGATGACGGAACTGTTGTCCTTCGTGCGATGCGGACCACAGTAGTTGTCATCCCATTGATCATCATGGTCGGGATCATTCTGTTTTGTTGCGGTGTCGATCTCTACGGCTACCTGTCGGATGTCGATCAATACTTTTGTAAAGTCGGCAGGACCGTCGGTCATGTATAAGGAGACCTGGGATTGTCCTTTAGGGATGTTGGGGTTGGAATCAGTGGAGTTGTTCTTATGACAAGCAAAGAAGAGGAGCATGGCTGT
This sequence comes from Puia sp., assembly GCF_036500295.1. Taxonomy (NCBI): domain Bacteria; kingdom Pseudomonadati; phylum Bacteroidota; class Chitinophagia; order Chitinophagales; family Chitinophagaceae; genus Puia; species Puia sp. The sequence continues at coordinate 27,099 of NZ_DASYCH010000053.1, forward strand.
GGCGCCTGTGGTGGCGGCCAGCCATTTGGTTACCGTTTTCATGTTTGTGTAGTTTATAGGTAGAGATACTCCATCTTCCACCCTAAAGTTGCCAAAAACCGTTCCAAAAATTCGTTATCATCCGGTTAAGCCGGTGTTAAGCCGGGAGATACCTCTTCAGCATAGTCGCAATCTCATCTATGCGGAAGGGTTTGGAGATGAAGTTATCCATACCGGCCTGCAGACATTTTTCCTTATCATCGGCCGTGGCGTCCGCGGTCAATGCGATGATCGGTATGGTCCGGTGAGGATGTGGCATCTGGCGGATATGACGGGTAGCGGTAAATCCATCCATAACGGGCATGTTGACGTCCATGAGGACGACGGCAGGATGGATCTCCTGCAGCAGATGAAGGGCTTCCTTTCCATTGTTGGCGCGATGCACTTCGACGCCCATGTTTTTCAGCACCTCTGAAATTAACATCATGTTAACAGGTTCGTCCTCGACTACAAGCACCTTCGCCCCGGCGGATAATTTTTCGATCAGCTGTTTGGCAACGGCCGGACGGGCCACCCCGGATTTGTCGAAGATGGTATGGATAAGGGTCTGTAGTTCTTTTAACTTGACGGGTTTGGCCAGAAAGCGATCGATCCCGGCGGTTCTTGCTTCGAGGCGATGCTGCGATCTGTCCAGCGAGGACAACATCAGGATAAAGGGACCGGGTACCGGGCCGAGGATATCCTTGATCTTTCTGACGACCGTGATCCCATCCATGCCGGGCATATGATGATCGATGATGATCAGGTCATAGTTCCTGTCGCCGGCAAGGGTGCTTCTTATCTTTTGCAGGGCTTCTTCCCCATCGGTGCAGGTTTCGCAGGCAACATGAAAATGCGTAAAGAATTCGTGCATGATCCGGCAGTTGGTGTTGTTGTCGTCGATCACCAGTACACTTTGCAGCGGCGTACGCAGCAGCGCGGCATCCACCGGCTGGTCGCCCGCCATCTCCAGCTGGAGTTGCAGCGTGAAGGTGCTGCCCCTTCCGGCCAGGCTTTGTGCGGAGAGCCCCCCGTTCATCATCTCCGCAAGACTCTTCGAGATGGTGAGTCCGAGCCCCGTGCCGCCGTATTTGCGGGTGGTGGTGGAGTCTGCCTGGGTAAAGCTTTCGAAGATGGTGCCGAGCTTCCCGGCCGGGATGCCGATGCCCGTGTCCTTTACCGCGACGGATAAGGACATCCAGGTCTTCCCATCGCGGACCACCGGCTCGCCCGACTGACGCACCGTAATACTCACTTCGCCGCTGTCGGTGAACTTGATGGCGTTGCCGAGCAGGTTGATCAGGATCTGGCGGATACGCAGGGGATCGCCCCAAACCTGGGTCGGGATATCGGGTGGACTGTCGACGATGAGTTCCAATCCTTTCTCGCAGGCCTTGATGGAGACGATGTCGACGGCGTCGCCGATCAGGTCGCTGAGGTCGAAAGCCGTGTGCTCGAGGAAGAATTTCCCCGCTTCGATCTTCGAGAAGTCAAGTATATCGTTGATGATGCTCAGCAGGCTATAGGCCGATTTGCTGACATGCTGGACGTACTCCCGCTGGGTCTCCTGCATGATCGTGGTGAGGAGGAGGTCGGAGAAACCGATGATGCCGTTCATCGGGGTACGCAGTTCGTGACTGATATTGGCCATGAACTCGCTTCGTGCCCTGCTGCCGGCTTCGGCAGCTTCCTTTGCAAGAACAAGCTGCTCTTCCATTCTCGCGCGTTCGATGGCCGAGCCAAGGCTTGCGGCAAAGGAACGGAGGATGGAGAAATCCGCGGGTGTCCATTCCCGGTCGGTGCTGCAATGCGAGAGTCCAAGCTGTCCCCAGAGCTCAGTACCGACAAAAATGGGGACGCAGATGACGAATTTTGTCCCGGTGCGGCTGAACCACTCTTTCAGCTTCGGCGATGGGGCATCCTGCCAGGGGCAGGCAAAGACCTCGTTCTTCATAAGGGTGGCGACGATGGGCGCCATCACTTCCCAGGGGAAGACATCCGTGCCGACGATCAGGGATTCCTGGCCATTGCGGTTCCAATGCGCGAGGCGCACCGCCTGCCAGTTCTCACCCTCCTTTGCGGGCTGCCGGAATTCGAATACCGTCGTGCGGTCGGTGTCCATCTGCTGGCCCATAAGCATCACCGCCTGCTGCATCGTAGGCCGGAGGTCGCTGCCGATCAACTGGTGTGTGGCTGCCCCAAGGGCCTGCAGCTGGTTCTCGCGTTTGCGCAAGGCCGTTTCCGACTCCTGTACCTTATTGAGCGAAGACCGGACCTCGCGGTAGTTCCTGTCGCTTTGCTTGATGATCGGGATGAAGACGAACACCGCCATAAGGAGGATAGCGAAGATCAGGGAGGTGAGGATACCGGTGTTGACGAAAAAAATCTTGTTGACGAAGCCGTTGTCGACATTGTGATAGATGCGGTTGATGTCCTGCATCCGTTCGAGGTACTGGGATTCGTTGTACCGGATATGATCGGCCAGCAGGGCGGCGCCGGCGGCGGATTTGTTCTCCAAAAGGAGGCGGCCCAACGAGTCGAGCCGGCTATAGAATGGGGTTATCTGGGAGAAGAGGGTGTCGATACCCTGCAAAGCGCCCGAGGCCTTGGCCTTGGGTCGCCGGATCTCGCTGCGGAGAAAAGCTTGTTTGGCCTCGAAATCCATGAGGCAACGCTGGAGTTCGTCGGCGAGGCCAAGGGATCGGTTTTGGCTGGAAGAGTCGACGAGAAGGAGCACCATGTCCTTGGATACCTGCTGGCTCAGGGTCTGGAGCATGCCGGCGACCTTTTCATTCTCTTCCTGCCGGTCGTTCTCCCTGGACTGGTAACTGATGTAGATGTAGCCAAGGATGTTGAACAGGAGGGCGACAGACAATAAGCCAATCGCATAACGCAGTAGTCGCTTCAAATTGAACATGGGCTACAATCAGACTTTAGACATAAACCGAAAACGGCCATTTTTATTTTGCCGGACCCGCCCGGCCACGCTTTCGAACTTGTTATTAGGATGTTAATCAGCCTTTAAAGGGGTGTCCGGACAAAAATCCGGTGCCGGATTTGGAAATATCGGCGGGGGGATACTATATTTGCACCAGTTCTTACAACATCTCTTATCAAGAAAGGCTGAGGGAAATGGCCCAATGAAGCCTTGACAACCTGCTGATACCGGATAGATCCGGTGGAAAGTAAGGTGCCAACTCCATCCCGATGGAATATCGGGACAGATAAGTCAGATCCCAGCTTGAAAATATCGATCCAAAATATTCAAAAGCTCTTCTGACAGATCAGAAGAGCTTTTTTTTTGCACTCTTCTGATGGCCTTGGTAAGTGGTGTCGCTGAACATTTTTTAAACATTTTAAAATTTGTTTCTCATGCAAGCGACAACACAACTGATTCACAGCATTCCCGTTGACCCGTTAACCGGCGCTATCGCCGTGCCTATTTACCAGACCTCCACCTTCGTACAGGAGGCGCCCGGGGTAAACAGGGGCTATGATTATGCCCGCACGGGTAACCCCACCCGCGCCATCCTGGAAAACCTGGTAGCGCAGCTCGAGGCAGGCAGCACCGGCGCCGCATTTGCAAGCGGGCTGGCCGCGATCGACGCCGTGGTCAAATTGCTCGAGACAGGCGATGAGATCATTGCCGTCAACGACATCTATGGCGGCGCCTACCGCCTCTTCGAGCAGGTGTACCGGAAGTTCGGGATCACCACGCAGTATGTCGACACATCCGATCCCGAGGCCGTATTTCATGCGCTGACGCCAAAGACAAAGCTGATCTGGATCGAAACGCCCACCAACCCAACGTTAAAGATCACCGATATCCGCGCAATCGCCCGGATCGCAAAGGCGCATAAATATGAGGGAAGCGGGGCTAAAGAAAAAATAGCCCGCTTCCCTCAAACCGCTAATGTCCGTCCTTCGGACGAGCCGCTTCCAGCGGCTCAAAGGTGCCTGCTTTGCGTGGACAATACCTTCGCATCGCCTGCCCTGCAGCAGCCTTTGCTGCTGGGCGCCGACCTGGTCGTCCATTCAGGGACAAAGTACCTGGGCGGCCATAGCGACCTGATCGCCGGACTGGTCGTGACGGCAGACCCCGAGCTGGGTCAGAAGATCAAATTCCTGCAGAACGCCACGGGGTCGATACTGGGGCCGCAGGACAGCTTCCTGCTGATCAGAGGCATCGAGACCCTGCATCTCCGGGTGCGGCAACACTGTGCCAGCGCAAGGGCCATCGCCGCCTTCCTGGAGAATCATCCCGCCGTGAACAAAGTGTTCTATCCGGGGTTAATAAAGCACCCCGGTCATGACGTCGCTGCAGGACAGTCAAAGGGCTTTGGCGGCATCGTCTCCTTTTCCTTGAAGGAAGATAACATCGCCGCGGCCAACGCCTTCATCACCTCGACACAACTTTTCAAACTTGCCGAGAGCCTTGGCGGGATCAAAAGCCTGGTCTCCCATCCCGCGCAGATGACGCATAAGACGATCCCCGCCGAAAAGCGGAAGGCCGCGGGTGTGACGGATAGCCTGATCCGGCTGTCGGCAGGGCTGGAAGACACCGAAGACCTGATCGCCGACCTGCGGCAGGCACTCGACCGCTTGCCGGCAAAGCCGGAAGCCCCGGGCTACCGCACAACAGAAAGGAAATTGGAAAAAGCAATCTAAATAAAAAACAAGCAGTATTTCATGGACACACATAAGCAGCTGACGATCGGTCTTTTTGGCTTTGGGGTCGTAGGAGAAGGTCTCTACAAAGTATTGAAGCAAACGCCTTCCCTGAAGGCTTCCATAAAGAAAGTATGTATCAAGCACCCCGGTAAGAAGCGGGAGGCGCCCGCCGAACTTTTCACGACCGACCGGGATGCTATCCTGAACGATCCCGAGATCAACGTAGTGGTGGAGGTGATCAACGAATCGGGGCCGGCTTTCGAGATCGTCTCGCGGGCGCTTAAAAGCGGCAAGTCGGTGGTCAGCGCGAGCAAGAAGATGATCGCCGAACACTTGCCCGAATTACTGCAGCTGCAAAAGGAAACGACCGCCTCCTTCCTCTATGAGTCGGCCGCCTGCGCGTCTATCCCGGTTATCCGCAACCTGGAGGAATACTACGATAACGATCTGCTGCATTCCATCAAAGCGATCGTCAACGGCAGCACAAACTTTATCCTGACAAAAATGTTCGAGGAAAAACTCGGTTTCCAGGAAGCGCTGCTGCTTGCCCAGCAGTTAGGCTTCGCGGAGAGCGACCCCTCCCTCGACGTCGAAGGATACGATGCCGCCAACAAATGGACCTTTCTGCTTACACATGCCTATGGCATCGTCGTCGACACCGGCAATCTCGTCTTCAACGGGATCCAACATGTACAGGGCGGTGATGCGGAGGTGGCAAGAGAGAAGCATTATGACATTAAACTTGTCGCTCAGGCCAAGAAACTGGCCAACGGAAAAGTGGCCGCTTTTGTACTGCCGCAATTCATCAAACAGGACGACCATCTGGCCTTTGTGAAGAACGAGTTCAACGGGGTGGTCATCGAGAGCGGCTTCGCGGACAAGCAATTTTTCTATGGCAAGGGCGCGGGCTCCTTCCCTACCGCTTCGGCCGTGCTCAGCGATCTCTCCGCGCTTCGGTACGAATACAAGTACGAATACAAAAAGCTCTATCACCACGCGCCGCATCATCTGACCGATGACTTTTATGTGCGGGTGTACCTGAGCTTCGACGACCTGAAGAATATTCCCAAGGAAAGGTTTCAATCCATCGAGGAGTGGCATGCGGACAATGACCGCAAATACCTGATCGGCGTGATCCACTTTCGCGAGCTCAAAACCCAATCCTGGTGGAAGGAGAACGGCACATCGCTGGTCCTCACACCCGATCCGATCATCGAGGACATGGATGTCCGGCAACTGAAAAAGAAGAGCCTGGAGCTGGCGGGACTGATCTAGATCATTCGGTGCGCAGACTTTCGACCGGATTGGCGCGCGCCGCTCGCACCGCCTGGAAGCCAATCGTCAGTGCGGCGAGGACCAGGGTGGCCCCGGCGGCAAGAACGAACACCCAGCCGTTGAGGGACACCCGGTAAGGGAAATTATCCAGCCAGCGGCCGACCACGTACCAGGCAATGGGAATGGCAATGACGAAGGAAAGGAGCACCAGCCCAATAAAGCCGCGGGCTACGAGGGAGCTCACCCGCCAGACGCCCGCGCCCAGCACCTTGCGAACGCCGATCTCTTTTGTCCGTTTACGGATCGACAGGAGAGAAAGACCGAAAAGGCCGATGCTGGAAATGAAGATCGTGATGATGGCGCTGCTGGTGATGATGCGACGCCACCTCGCTTCCTGTTCGTAGCTGTTATAGTTGCTTTCTTCTTCAAACGTATGGTTGAAGATCTGCCAGGGATAAAAGCGCTGAAAGGCCGCTTCGATCGCCGCCAGGGTACGCGCAGTGTTTGCAGGATCGATACGGATCGCATAAGCGCCGTAGGGATCCCCGGCATTGTTGGTGAAGACCTCCGGGCCGATCTTGTCTTTCAACGACGAAAAATGATAGTCCTTTACAACGCCTGCCACATATAGTTTTCTCTCGTTCCCATTTAGCCGGTCGATAGTCTTTCCGATAGGGTCTTTCCAGCCGGCCGCCTCCACGAAGGCCTGGTTGACGAGCACAGACTGGCTGCTGTCGGCAGGGAAGGCGCGCGAGAGATTGCGGCCTTTTGCCAGGGATATCCCCATGGTGGGCAGATAGTCCTCGTCGACATGCATGAACCGGACGTCGATGTCGTGGCCTTCCGTCGTGGCCCGGGCATACCACATTCCATTCAGGGTCTTTGCCACTCGCGTCACTCCGGGTATCCGGCCGAGCTCCGTCTTATAGGTATTTTGCAAGGCGGCGCTGTCCTGGCCGTAAACATACACCATTAGAAGGTTCTTATCATTATATCCCAGATCCGTATGGGTAAGGTAGTCATATTGAGAATAAAAGAACAGGGTTCCGATGATGAGGAAGGTAGCCAGGGCAAACTGCAGAACGACGAGTCCTTTTGCCAGATAGTTCTTTCCGCCTATCCCTGTGACCCGATGATAAAGGGTTTCGATGGGTTTGAACCGGGATAGTACGAGTGCGGGATAAAAGCCGGCGACAAAGCTGGTGAAGAGGTACAAAGCAAGGAAAGAGGCGACCAGGGGAAGATCCAGCAGATAGCTAAGGCTGAGCCGTTTGTTTGCCATCTCATTGAACAGCGGCAATATCAGGCCCGCCAGGGCCAGCGCCAGCAGAAAGGCGCATCCGCATACGATAAAGGATTCGCCGAGGAACTGGCGAACCAGCTGGGCACGGCTGCTGCCCACGACTTTCCGAAGCCCGATCTCCTTACTGCGTTTCAGCGATTGAGCGATCGTCAGGTTGATAAAATTGATACAGGCGATGACGAGGATAAAAGCGGCGATGCCCATGAGTATATAGGAATAGGCAGGATCGCTCCTGTTACTGATGCCCGCATCGAGGATCGTCGTGTCCAGGTGCATTTCCGCATAGGGTTGCAATCCCCAGGTGGTGATCACGTCGCTGCCCCTTTGAGCCTCCCGGGCCCGCTGGCCCGCCGCCGCCGCCATGTATACTTTTTGCATCTTATCGGCCACCGTCCTGGGCGGAACGCCGGGTTCCAGCAAAAGATAGGTGCTGTAGGACGAATACATCCAGTTATCGTTGGGATGCTGTTTCTCCATTTGGGAAAAAGGCAAGAGCATATCGAACCGAATAGAAGAATTTTCGGGCGATCGCTTTGCAATGCCGGTGACCGTATAAGTTTGGAACCTCCCATCGAGTTCCAGCTCAAGGGTCTTGCCGACGGCGTCGGCAGTGCCGAAATATTTTTTCGCCGTCTCATCGGTGAGAACGACGGAATAGGGTTCGCTCAACACTTTTGCAGGGTTACCGGACAACAGCGGAAAAGAAAAGACGCTAAAGAAGTTGTCGTCCACCCAGGTTCCGCCCTGGTCGAACAGTTCCTTGCCGCTGCGCAGGGTAAAGGAGTTCCATCTGGTCCGGACATAGCTGTGGATCCCGGGGATGGCGTGTGTGAAGGCCGGTCCCTGTACCATCCCGGAAATGCCCATCGAAATGTCCCGGCTATGCTTTTTATCGACGATATGCCGGGTAACGCGAAAAAGCCGGGCGCCGTTCTTTTGGAAGCGATCAAAACTAAGCTCGTCCTTGGCGTAAAGGAAGATGAGCATACAGCAGGCCAGGCCGAGGCCGAGGCCCGCGATGTTGATTAACGAAAAGACCCGGTTGCGGGCGATGTTGCGCAGCGCGATCCTGAGATAGTTCCGGAACATAGCGTTGGGTTTTGGATGGTTTTATAATACGGTCTGTTGCTCTTTTTGATGACGCCACATCTCCTGAAACGTAGGGTCATTGTCCCGGAGGTGTTCGAAGTCGCCTTCCGCGACGATCCGGCCCTGATGAAGCACATAGATATAGTCGAAGCGGGCGAGAAGGTGGAGCCGGTGGATGGAAGAGACGATCGCCTTGTCGGCGAAGGCCTTGAAGAGTCCCTCATAGATCAGGACTTCGGTTCGGGGGTCGACGCTGCTGGTAGGCTCGTCGAGCAGAACGAGGTCGCTATCGCGGGCGGCAAGGATACCACGCGCCAGCGCCAGGCGTTGTTTCTGGCCCCCGGAGAGGTTCACACCTTTTTCCCGGATATCGGATTCCAACCCCTGGGGCAGTTGGTGGATCACCTCCGTGAAATGGGCGCTTTCGCACACCTTCATGATCTCTTCTTCCGGGAAGGGGAGGCCGAGGGTAATGTTATAGGCCAGGGTATTCTCGAAGATCTCGGGCTCCTGCGGGAAGAGGGTGACGGCTTCGTTGACCCGGTCGAGCAGCGCCAGGGAGCTGTCACCCGCGGCTGTATTATTTCCTTCGAGTTGGATGTCAAAGCCGGGTTCGGGAAGATAGAGTCCGCGCAGCAAGGCCAGCAGGGTACTCTTGCCGCTGCCGCTCTCGCCGATGAGGGCGATACGCCGGCCCCGCTGGATGGTAAGTTGCAGGTTGTGGAGGCTTTGGGCGCCCTGCTGCCGGTCGTAGACCTGGTTATAGGTGAAGTTCAGCCGGCTGATCCGCAACGCAGTCCAGCCCGCCGGAAGCCCGTCAGTTCGATCTGCTCGGTGTTGCTCCGCATAGGCTTCGCTGATGGCGGAAGCCGTCTGCACATTGGTGTTGTATTGGATGATATCCGTGTACATCCAGGCGATGTCCTGGAAGCCGCTGGTAAAAGTGTTCACATAGCCAAGCAGGGTGACCAGCCCCCCGATGAGGAATAGTTTTCCGGGGGTCCAGTGCTGGTGGATATAGCCGATAGCGATCAGGGCATAGATCGAAACGATCATCATTTCAGCACAAAACCATTTCCATTCGTTGATAACGGCGCTTTTTCGGAAAGGCCGGAATATCTGCATCACCTTATTCATGAGGCCGGTCTCCATGCTCTTTTCGAGGCGGAGGGTGATCACGGTCATGATATTGGAAAGGCTGTCGAAAAGCGTGGCCGAGACGACATGTTCTCTTTCGTTCACCATATCGAGCGCCCGTATAAAGGGTTTGTCGAACCGGCTGATCACGAGCACGATACCTGCGCCGATCAAGATGGCAATAGCGCCATAAAAAGGCGAGAACCAAAGGATCGCGGTGCCGGCAATGACGAATTTGGTGATCGCATACAGGTACATAAAGCCCCGGTCGAAGAATTCACGAAGGGACTCATAGGCTTTGCGGACCCGGTTGATGGTCGACCCGCTGTGATGATCCTGCTGCCATTTCACCGGAAGGTGCAACACCTGATGGTATTTCTCCTGCAGGAAATTGCGGCTCAGATGAAAGGCAAGGGTCCGCTCCATGATCCGGGCCGGGCCATGGAAACACCATTGAACGAATTTGATGCCGATATAGCCGCCGCCGTAAAGCAGGGCATAACGCCAGACATGGGTGGTGTCCAGCTGGAGGCGGCTGATAAACCAACCGAAGAGAAGCGGGTTCAGGCTCCAGGTCAGATTGGCGAAGAGGAACATGAGATAGACCAGCAGATATTTCTTCTTCTCGTTGCGGGCATAACGCCAGGCGGTGCCGAGCAGGGAAAGATAAGGGTTGGTCATCCCACAAAAATACGATTTTATGGATGTCCGAACCTGCCGCCGAAGAAATCACCCTCGTTCCAAACCGGGCGGCCCGGGTCTTCGCAAACCAGCAGACCGATCAGGAAGTTCAGCTTTACATGCGTCGCGCCGGCACTGAAGTCAAAGGCCTGGCTCATGTCATCCTGTGGCGTGTGATAGGTCGTTCGCCGCCAGTCGACATCGGTGCGGCTCCGGTTGACGGTGTCCGCGGCAACGGTCCTGAAGCCGCTCTTTATAAACAGCGAAGGAATGCCCTGACGGATAAAGCTGTAATGATCGCTGCGGATGAACACGACCTGTTCCGGGAATGGATCCGGACCGATACCCAGCCCCATGTAACCCGCCGCGGCTTCCACCTGGCGCGACAGGCTGGAATGAAGGGCGCCATAGGGAACGATATCCAGTACCGGATGAAAGAAGAAAGGCATATCGAGGGACATATTGGCCACGATGTCTTTTTTCGGAACCGTAGGATGATGGATAAAATAATCGCTTCCCAGCAGCCCGTATTCTTCCCCGGTGACGATGGTGATGATGACCGATCGTTTGGGGGCCTTGGGCAGCCCGCGGAAAGTTCGGGCGATCTCCAGCAGCAAAGCCACGCCTGAAGCGTTGTCATGGGCCCCGTTATAGATGGAATCACCTTTTACCGGCGTGCCGATGCCGAAATGATCGAGATGCGCGGTATAAACGACATACTGATCCTTCCATTTCGGATCGCTGCCGGGAATGACCCCTACCAGGTTGGAGGTTGGAACATCGGTGTAGGCAGTCGTCACCCGCAGCGAGGCAGTCCTGTTCAACGGAAAAGATTGCGGTTCGCCGGCTTTTCTTTTGTCGAGAACGGCTTGCCAGCCGTGGCCGGAGCCGGCGAAAAGCATCTCGTTCAGCGAAGGGTTCAAGCCTCCGATAACCCGTAGTTCCGGGAAGTCGGGCTGTATGTTGCCGTTTGGCTCGGCCCAGCGATAGATTCCCTGGCCTATCCTTTTTACCGCGGCCTCCCACCCCGCTGCTGTGCCCGTGGGCGAGATCAGCAGGACGCCTACCGCCCCTCTTTTTACTGCCTCGGCATATTTTGTGGCAGTGGAGGAGAAATAAGCCCGCTCATTGGAAGGGAAGATGGCGGGCGCCTGACCAAACAACACGACGATCTTTCCCTTTACATCCGTGGCGCCGTAATCATCATACTTCAGTTCAGGCGCATAAATGCCATAGCCGGCAAAGACCAGGGGAGCCGTTACCGAAGAGGTCGGACTATAGAAATAGGGATAAAGCAGGAAGTCCTGACCATAGACCAGGCTTTGGGCTTTCGCGCCATCCATAAACGCAAAGGAAGAAGTGGCCGGCGCAACGAGCCCTTTTTTGAACAACAGCGGCTGGACATAGGAGTTGCCGGCGACACCGGGTTTTAGTCCCATGGCTTTCATCTTTCCCTGCACATATTCGGAGGCCCGGTCAAAACCCCGGGTGCCGGGCTGCCTTCCTTCCAGCGCATCGGACGCGAGCACATTCATGACGGCATGGATCGAATCGGGACTTACTTTTTCAAAGGCGCCGGCGACCTCTGATCGAAGTGCGGCGGGAATAGCAGTTGGTGTCTGGGTGCAGGCCGGCACAGAAAGAAGGGCCAGGCCCAGAACGAGAGCAGTCAGTTGATAGTTGGGCATAGTAGCAATATACTCAAAAACTCTCGTTCAGGTTCAGGAAGAAACCTTTGTTGCCGAATCGGCCCCAGGCATAGTCAAGCGCCAGATTGGTACGGGTGGCTTTGTTGAACAACACGCGAAAACCGGCGCCATATCCCGGCTGAAACTGCTGGAACAGCTTCGTCCCATGCTCATCGTTTCCTGACTGGAGGTTTCCGAACACGACCCCGCTGATGAATTGGTTGGACAGAAGGGGAAAACGCAATTCGGCTTCGGTATCGTTGAATTGCGTTCCCTTGAAGTATTGAGCCGTATATCCCCGGCCGCTCCGGTAGGTGCCGTCCCGCGCGGTGCCGGGAAGCTCGAGATAGGGAATATCGCCGCTTACCAGGTAAGAACCCCAGTTCCACAGCGCCAGCACGAATTGCGGGTGCGTGGGAGAAAGGGAGAAGTATTTTTTGAAGTCGGAGGTCAGCTGCACCGAATTTTTCGTACTGCCGATCCAGGTTTGGTTCACCCGGATCCCGAAGTCGAAAAAAATACCTTTGTACGCGCGGTTGGGATTGTCCCGGGTGATGTATTCCAGGTTGAAGAGAAATCCGTTTGCCAGGTAGTGATCCTGGGGAAATCCATGCCGGATGTTATAGACGCTGGAAGGGGTGGCATTCGCGGCAGTGTCCCCGACATCGATGTGATCCCTGATCTCGAAAGACAATCCGGCGCCGAGGAACAGGTTCTTTGCAACATTCTTGTATATCTTTTCCCGGATGTTGTAATAGTGAGAGTGAATGGCGTGCCCCTTATGCGCAGGATTCGCCAGCACGGAGTCGGCCGCTGTCCCCCCCTTTATGGGCCGGCCGATGCCATAACCAAAATCGGGGGTCACCGTTTTAGCGGCTACCAGGTTGCCCTGGAAATTATATTTATTGCCGGGAGTAAAGAGATTGTGGTTGACATAAAAATAAATGATGCCCTTCGTCGTGATGGACGCCGATGTGGCCGCTGTCGAGAAAAGGGTCTTGGGATCGTTGCCAAGGCGCTTGCCGGCTACGGCCTTTATCCCCAGCTGTCCGCCGATGGTGGGGTTTGCCGCAACATTGGGAACGACGGTTATGCCCGAACGGTTGTGGCCGGGTTTGGCGGGTCGCCCGTGATTTAGGATGAACCGGGTCAGATCGCCAAAATCATATTGGCCGGAGACATCTTCGGTTGGATGCTGATCCTGCGCCAGCTTCAGGCGGATGGAATCCGATTTGAGGGAATCCGCCGGATGGCCTACCTGGCCGTAAGCAATGCCGCGGATGCTGATGAATAAAATTAATAAGTAGCTGATCCTGCTCATGAATTACCTTGTACCTCTTCTATTTACAAACGCCATTCCGATTATCTTCCAACTGTAAAATTACGGGCAATGGATAGAAATTCCCGAAAAAGGGGCGCTAAATGCCATAAGTCGGGGAAAAGCCGGGTTATTTTACCTGTTTTGCAGATCAGGCAACTGGCCCTCCGGCCTTTATACGCGGCAGCGTAAAATAGAACGCGGAACCGACGGATTCGTTCTTCTCTGCACGAATGGTCCCCTTGTGCTCCCTGATAATATCCGAGCTGATATAAAGCCCCGTTCCAAACCCGCTGTATTTATCGGCGACGGCTTCGTCCCGGAAATATTTGTCAAAGATGCGGCTCATGTTCTCCTCGGAGATGCCGATACCCTCATCGCGCACACGGATGGTGAGGTTGTCCGCATCGCAGGAGCAATCGATATCGATCTGGGTATCGGCATTGGAGTATTTCGCGGCATTACCGACAAGATTGGTCAGCACCTGCTCCATCCGCAATCCGTCCATCCGAACCCGAACCTCGGTAATGCAGGGTTGCCAGAACAGCCGATGCGAAGGAACCAGGTGTTCAAGCAGCGGGATCAGGTCCTGCAAATAACCGTTCCAGCCCCATTCCTGCATTTGATAATTCATTTTTCCCGATTCGATCGTCGAGAGATCCAGCAGCTGCCCGATGAGGATGTGCAGCTTGTTTACCTGGCTGTCGATCTTCTCGATATACCGCTGGGTCTTTGCCGGATCACCCGCGGCGCCCGTTTGCAGAGCCAATTTGGTAAAGGCCACGATCGAGGTAAGCGGGGTTTTCAGTTCATGGCTGGCGATGCTGATAAACTCGCTCTTTTTCTCATCCAGCAGACGGCTGCAACGCCGTTCTTCCTCCTGTTCCCCCGCCTGCCAATGCAGGTCAGCAGTCCTGAGCTTTAATTTTTCATAGGGTGTGGCGGGTTTCACCGATTGGAAATGCTCCATTGCTTCGTTAACCATCTTGTCCGTCACGCGGAGGCTGCGGGGAATGCCGATACACACCGTGATCACCGGCGCATATTTCTGTTCCAGATGAAATTCGGGAACCAGCAGTTGAACATAGCGTAACCCCTCCTCCGATTCCCTCACGACGATATCGGCAGGCCAGGTGACCTGACCGCCAAGCGAGTATTTGCCGTGGTCCTTTTTGACGTAAATGGTCAACAAGCCTTTATCCGTCTTGTCAACGATAACCCGGCACACCTCCGCAACGGCAGTGGCGACGGTTGTCTGTGTCGAATCCGGCAGGGAAAAAAAATGGGCGACATTGACCATGCGTTTGTGGGCAACCACGATATCCATTTCATTTTCCAATGAAAGCCTGGTGATCTCTGTCATGATTAAACTGATTTACACACTATTACGGATGATCCATCCATCTCTCGCAGAACTCCCTGTAAAGCGCCGGTGCAATTATCGTTCCATGGGGCGCACCGCTTTCTCACGTAAAGGTTCAGGGCATCGGTCAATTCTTGTCGTTTTATTGTATGTTTGGCATAGATGTAGATAATAATCCCTTGCAGCCGCTGATTTCGCGCCTATTAACGGATAATGTATGAAGAAAAAGATCCTGATCTTCGATGACGATGCGGACATCCTGGAAGTATGTGCCATCGTTTTGGAATCAAACGGATTCGAGGTGGTTACTCAGAACAATTGCGAGAACCTCCTGAGCAAGGTGCTGGATACCGCACCGGATGTCGTATTGATGGATAACAAGATCCCGCCACTCGGGGGTATCGTGGCCACGCAGGAGATAAAGGCAACTCCCGCCTTTCACCGGCTGCCGATCGTTTATTTCAGCGCCAACCTGGACATCGCCCGGCTGGCGGGAGAGGCAGGGGCGGATCGCTATATCGAGAAGCCGTTCGACCTCGATGCGCTGGTGCTCCTTTTGCAGCAGGCCTGTGGCGAGCCGGCCTGTGGCGAGCAGGCCTGTGGCGAGCCGGCCGGTCAGCAATCATCGTCCGCCACGGGTTAAAAACCCTTCCCTGCCTTATTTCTGATCCTACTGAGTGAGACCGGTGTTATACCCAGATAGCTGGCGATATAATGCTGGGGGATGCGTTGGATGATCTGGGGATGTTCATTCAGCAGCTTTTGATAGCGCTGCGGGGGCGTGTCGCGGATATGAGAAAGGAACAACGAGGAATAATGCTCCAGCCGCTGATAGACGCTTTCCTCGACAAGTCCCTTGAAGCCCGGAGCCTCGGCCAGCAGGATATCGAAATTCTTTTTGGTGATCACCAGCAGCTCACAGGGTTCGAGGCTTTCGATACTGAAAAGGCTCGGCCGGCCGTTGCGAAAGCTTTCGATGGAAGACACGGCCTGACCCTCGAAAAAGAACTGGAAAGTGATGTCTTTACCATTGTTGTTGAACCAAAGCCGCAGACAGCCTTTTTGAATGGCATAGGCCTGCCGGGCAACCTCGCCTTCGCGTAAGAGCGTCGTTCTGGCCGGAATAACCTTCTCCGTCCACAAATGCCTGTATTGGCTCCAATAGGTATCGGGCATAGTTGAAAGATAGGGAAAAGCGACTATAGTTTTCGCAGGATGACAGCCTGGCCGCCACCGTCGGCCAGCACGGCTTCGATGCTGTCCGTCGATTCGACGACCCGGCTAGTCCGGATGAGCCGGTTGGGGTGTCCCGCCGCATCGGGAGCATCGCTGAAGATAGTCGCCTCATAACGGCCGGATGACAGGAACCGGAGCGGGATCCGCAGAGTGCGGGCGATTGGGCCGCTGATGGTTCCGATAAACCAGTCATCGCCGTTGCGCCGCGCGACGGTCGCCCACTGCCCGGGCATGGCGGTCGGGACCTTTGTCTCCTCCCAGTTGGAAGGGACAGCCTTTATAAATTCGAATCCCGGCTGGCCCTCATAAGCCGCCGGATAGTCACACACCATCGGCAGATAGCTTTCCAGCACGACATACATCGCAAGCATATGGCATCGGGTACCCAGCACCAGCGGCCGGGTAAATTGCGCCCGGTATTCCGAGCGCGGCACGGCACGGAACCCGCCCAGATGATAGTCGGTGGCTCCGGCCAGTAAGCGGGTAAAGACGACGTTGAGGTCGTCTTCGGGCGTGATGGGATTATCCCATTTGTCATTCTCATAATTGAGCGTCCCCTCACGCGTAAGCTCGTTTGGCCAGGTGCGGATCAACCCGGTGGGTTTGTAAGCCCCATGGAACTGGATGTGCAGGTGATGGGCGGCAGCCTTGCGCAGGATCTCCGTTTGGATATTCACCATCTGCTGGTCATCCCGGTCCATGAAATCCACCATCATCCCTTTTATCCCCCATTGCTCAAACCGGGTGAATGTTTTGTCGATATCCCGCAGGAGGGGTTGCCAGTGGACCCAGACACGAATGCCCACCCCTTTTGCGGCGGCATAATCGCAGATTTGTTTCATGTCGAGACCGGGTATCGGTTCAGAAGGGTCGGAATGCGGACCGGGGGCATAGCTGACACCATCATTCTTATACCACGCGGTGCCGCCAAAGCCGATGACCGTATGATAGGCGATCCCCTGGCGGGCGCAGAAATCGATATAGTATTGGTTGGTCTCGAAGTTGATGCCCGGTGAAAAGCTCGTATCTGGTACGACATCCCCATTCCACCAGTGAAAATCCGTCTTGCCGGGGTGAAGCCAGGAAATATCTTTTATTGCGCAGGAGTCGTTCAGGTCGGTAAGCAGGTTGGATTCGAGAAAAGCGCCTGGCCGCGGACCGATGAAGAGCACCCTCCAGGGACTGCGGTGGGGCAGGATGGCCTCTACCCTGATCCCGTGGCCGCCGGGAAGCGGAGATAATTCGCTTGTCAGAATCCCCTTGTGTTTGATAAGATACATCCCGGCATAGTCGGTAAGCCTGGCTTCGGTGACGGCCATATAAAGCGGCTCGGTCCCCGTGTTCTTCCCGGGGAATTCCAGGAAGACCGGCGTGTCCATAAGAGTATCGCTCTTTACTTCGCTAAAAGGCAGCCGGGTATAGCGGCCTTCGTGCGAGCTGGTATATCCCGGAAGATAAGAGGCTTGCAAAAACGGATCGCCGGCAAGCCGGATACCACTATTCTCGGCGAGCAGCGCGTACCGCGTCCAGCCTGCCTGCTTTGGGAAGACCCAGCAAAAAGCGATGCCGTCGTTATAGGCCCTGAACACAAGGGTAAGCCGGCGATGACGGGAGCGGGGTTCTTCCATCGTAATGGCCGTTTCATGATAGCTATCGCTGACCCTCCTGTTGCGGCCTATCGGTAGAGTGTAGCTGTCAACCCCTTCCCGGGAACCGGATCGGATGAGCATTCCCCGGCCGAAGAAGGAAGCGCCCCCGGGAGCGCCGGGTTCTTTGAACACGAGGTCCAGCGGGGAAGCGTCGACAATCGGCATTGCCTTATAGAAGACGCTGTAAAGCGGAACGCTGTCCGTAAGCCGGACAACAACCCGGATATTGCCGTCGGGCGAGTGCAACTCGATGTCATTGGCGAAGCCCGTCATAGAGAGAAAGAGGGCGGTGACGAACGGGAAAAGGCGGATGGCAGGCATCAGGGACAATTTTTGCAAAGATAGGTGTATGGGAATATCATGCATTTTCAAAGGCGAAATTCAGGCCTGGCGCGGGTTTCCCGGCATTGCCCGGCCGGCGCCGATGACACCCCGGAGACCAGGGTCCCGTCGGCGCCCGAGGGATTTTCACCATTCTCCGAGGGAAAACCACCATTCTCCGAGGGAAAATTAGCCGCCGCTTGTCGAAAATTTTAAAAAATTATGCATTCAGAAAAATTAAAATCTGTACTTTTATTTCATTAACCCATTAAAATGAAATAATCATGGCAAAAGCTATCAAGAAGGCTGCGAAGAAAGCGGCCAAAAAAACCGCCAAAAAGGCTCCTGCAAAAGCAGCGAAAAAAGCCCCGAAGAAGGCGGCTAAGAAGGCTTCCACCCGCAAGCCCAATGCGGCATTTATGGCTCCTCTTTCTCCCAGCGCTACACTGGCCGAGGTCATCGGCAGCAAGCCCTTGCCGAGAACGGAGATCGTAAAGAAAATATGGGATTATATCAAGAAGAACAACCTGCAGGATAAGAAGAACAGGCGTATGATCAATGCCGATAGCAAGCTGAAAGCTGTCTTCGGTGGAAAAGATCAGGTCTCCATGTTCGACCTCGCAAAGATCGTGAGCAAGAACGTGAAGTAAGTTGTCTCACAACATTTAACCGGCCATCGATGTATCGATGGCCGGTTTTTTTATTACAGATCGACCTCCAGCTCCTGGCCGGCGATCGCATAAAAGAAGTTCTGCAGCTGGTGTACATACCTGATGGGGACGCGGGTCGGCGTTGAGTGCCTGAGCTTCAGCCCGTCATCGGTCAGTTCGAAGTCCGTGTGCGTATTACCGTAAGTAAAGATCCACTCGTCGCGAACGAAATTCCGGAAGCCGCATTTCTCGAGCACCTTTGGAGTCAGTTTGATAGGCTCGATCTCCTGCAGTTCGGCCTCCTTTACGACTTCCACTACCTGCATGGTATAGGAATAGTTATAGCCGTTGCTCACTTTTGAGGTCTGTCTGTTTACGTTGAGTTGAGTGTCGTATACGACGGTGTTGGAGAGGATTTGCTGGACGGTGATCACTTCGCCCTGTTGGTTAAACACCTTGTTGCCAAATCTAAGATCTTTTGCGTGTAACATAGAGTCCGTTTTACAATTTTGAAATACAATGAATTGTCTCACGGTATTTCAAGGGAATAGACTCTGTCCAGGTAGGATTAACGAGGTAAAAATAGCAGGTGAACCCGGATTTTGCAACCCTCCGGCTCAAAAAAGTCCGCATAACCGCGTAGAAAAGATTTAGACGGACTGGTTATCAGCCACCTGGGAAATGTTAATGTGCATAATTAGACCGTAAATTAGCTGTTCAAACCGAAAACATATTTCCATGAATGAGTCACCCAAAACCTTTTTCGCCCCGCAGCTGATCATCAAAAGCGGGGTTATGGAGCTCGATTTTTATATCCATGCCTTCGGGGCGGTGGAACTGCGACGCTTCAGCAACGACGACGGCAGTATCCATGTCTCGGAGATGACGATCGACGGCAACCTGTTCCATTTTCATGAAGAGCGACAGTCGAAGGGTAACATCGATCCGGAGCGGGCCGGGGGTGTGACCACGATAATTGGGTTGTTTGTTCCCGATGTCGACGCGGTAATGGGGCGTGCAGTAGCGGCAGGTGCCCGCATCACGTCGCCGGCGCAGGATTATGAATATGGCTACCGGCAGGGTTCGCTGGTCGATCCTTTTGGCCATGAATGGCTGATCGAGAAGCGTATCTAGCCGCGGGGCGCGTGAGTATGCGGCCGCTTTGAAAGCGGACGCCTAACTGGTGTGATCATGCAGGATCTTCCAGCCTGTGCCGGTATGCACACAGACAAGGGAGAACCAGCCCGAAAGGGTGGGCAGATGATTTCCGGCGAGCGTAAACCGGCCGGTCAGCAGGACATAGTACCCGGCAAGCGGAGTTATTTTAAACTGATCGAAGCTAAGCTGCTGACGGGCGGCGCCTTCCTTGAAATAGGTTTGGCGGTAATGGATCATCATCGAGTCCTTACCGATCAGCCCATGATGGGACATCATCGTGGCGTTGTCGTCATAAGAATTCATGAACCCGGCCAGATCACCATTATTCCAATCATCGGCTGACTTTCGCAGGACGCCGGTCAGCGCGCTCGAATCTGCGGCCGCCATTACCTTCCGGTTGGCTTTTGCAACACTGTCCGGCAGTTCGTGCACCGTGTCGACGGTCGAGCCGCCACAGCCTGCGGCCAGCAAGGCCGGAAATAGGAAGAGGAGGAAGTTTTTCATTGTATTCTAAAGATAGGGAAAAAAGCCCCTGAAATTGTCGCTTTTACCCCGTCTTGAACTTGGCGGGATCGGGTATTTTTGCAGGAGCCATTGCTCATAAAACAATCGAACCTATGCTTTCAACACCCGTCATCCACCATCGAAATGAAAGGTATTATGTCGCGATCCGGCTGACGGTCGCCCCACACGATATTCCCACCACCCTTCCCCAACTGTATCCTGAGCTCTATTCCTGGTTGAAAAAGCAGGAGATCACTCCGGATGGTCCACCCTTCTTTCAATATCTCATGATGCGGGAGGACGGCCGGCTACAGGTGGAGGTGGGAGTGCCGGTTCCCGAGGCCGTGGCCGGCGATCACCGGGTCATCGGCGGCTTGTTCCCTGCCGGGGAATATGCTACGTTGATCCATACCGGCGACTACCGTCACCTGATGGAAGCGCATATGGCGCTGGACACCTGGATCGGGGAGGCCGGCCATTGCGATAAGGAGATGATCCCCGGCGAGGGAACGGCATTTGGCAGCCGCACCGAGTTCTATCTTACCGATGAACGCGAGGTGCCCGATCCGGCGCAATGGCAGACGGAGGTCGCTTTTTTCCTGCCCGCAAAAGATAGCCGGAGCGCACGGCTTTTACCGATCACGCTGTAATTATCGTAAGTTGCGGCCATGACGATAACCGATTATACCGGGGCCACCGGCGTGACTCTCCTGCTGATAGCCTTCTTTCTGAATTTGATCGGCAGGATGTCGAAGGAAGGCGGCGCATATCTTCTTTTGAATATGATCGGCGCGGGGCTGGCCTGTGGGGCATCGGTGATGCTGCGCTATTGGCCCTTTATCATCCTCGAAGGCTGCTGGACATTGGTGTCCGCCGTGGGATTGGTTCGATCCCTCGTTAGCCGGGCGTAGAGTTCACGCATGCGGAAGGCGCGAAGCTCGTTCTCATGATCGAGTTCGGCGGGATAGAAGGCCTCTTTGTTGAGGGCGATGAAGCGGCGGGCGAGGATCGTTTCGGTGTCGAGAAGCGCTCGCAGGCGGGCGGCGAGGGCCGGAACGGCGCCCGCACCGAAGCCGGGGGCGTTGGCTTCCGACTCGATGCGCTCAAAGAGCAGGTGCTCGACACGGATATCGGCCATCAGCAGATAGTGTTCGTATTCGGAGGAGTTCTTCTGAGGATGAAGGGTTCGCAGGGTTTGCGCAGCAGCAGTTCCGGTGTCGGTAAGCCCGCGCCAAAAGACAAGCGCCTGCTCGCGGGTGAAACCATATTGCCGATGACAGTAGTCGATGACGAAGGCCTGGATGTCGAGGGGCATCTGTTCTTTCAGGCTTTCGAAGTACTCGGCGATAAGAATATTGAACCCGGTGATCGGATACACATGCCGGATAGCCTGAAGGTCCGAGAGTTCGTCCTCCGATTCATAGGTGTAGGAATAGGCGCCGGAAGTGGACCAGGAGGTGAGGACCATTCCCTTATAGCCCATACTCCGGGCATAGGGTACGAAGTCGCGGATATTGTCGAAGTGTTTCCCCCATTTTGTCTGATAAAAATTATCGGGGCTGCTGCGGATCGCGGGTGCGCCCCAGATCGTATAGCCGCTGGCCAGCAGTTTTTTGTGATCGCCGAAATGATCCATACTCCAGCCATAGTTCCAGTCTACCAGGATGGTGCCCGCCGGCAGCCGCTTGACCGCTTCCGGATATTTCAACACCATATCCGCCCAAAGGATGGGTTTCTTGCCAAGCCGGAGGACGATGTTGCAGAGCATGCTGACATAATCGATGTAAAGTTTCGAGATGCCCTCCTCTGCCACCTTGCGGCGGCAACGTTCACAGTGCCCCAGCAGGTAGGTTTCGTCGCAGCCGATGTGGATATACGGTGAGGGATGCATCTGCGCAAGCTCGGTATACAGCTGGGTGAAAAGAAGGCTGTCTTCGGCGACCCGCAAGGGACAGACCTGGGACAGGGCCTTGTTGTCTTCACGCAGGCCGCTATAACGCTTGTTGCGGAGGATGTATTCGACATGGCCAAAGCTCTGTTGCAGCGGGATGACCTCGATATGGAGATCTTTACAGAACGCGATGAAGGAGGCGATCTCCGCCCTGGTATAGGCATAGCGGTTGGGGATAAGCGGGTTTTTCTCAAAAGGGAAGGTGCCTTCATACTCCATGATGAGGGTGTTGATGCCGCCGGCCTGGAGCTTCTGGGCAAAGGCCTCGAGGGCGGGCAGGGTCATCACCTGGATGCGGAGGTCGAGATGAAAGGCCTTGACGGCGAAGTTGGTCTGGGCCTGTACATTCATCGAAAGCATCGCCAGCGCGAGCACCAGTAGTTTTTTCATGTTGACAAGAGTTTGCTGCTGTCGCGGTCGAGAAAGAGTTGCACCGCGGGATGTTGTTTTAAGATCGTCGACGGGTAGCGTTCGGTCACGGGTTGGTCGAAGGTGTTGGCGACGGCGCGGGCCTTGCGTTCGCCGGGTACCATCGAAAAAAGGTAACGGCCGGCCATCAGCGCGGGAATCGTGATGGTCAGGGCTTGTAGCGGCACCGCGGCCAGCGTGGGGAAGCAGCCGTCGTTCACCTGTTGCCGGCGGCAGTCCGCGTCGAGGGTTACGATCTTGACGGTTTGCGGGTCGCGGAAATCGGCGACGGGAGGATCGTTAAACGCAAGATGGTTGTTCTCGCCGATGCCGAGACAGACGATGTCCGTTGGATGGGCCTGGAGCAGGGCGGTATAGCGGCGGCATTCGGCTTCCGGGTCGGCGGCCAGGCCGTTCATCAGGTTGACGCTCCGGAATGGATGTTTGTCGAAGATATGCCTCTTCAGATAGTAGCCGAAGGACTGGGGCGCTTCGGGGCCCAGTCCCAGATATTCATCCATATGAAAGGCGTTGATCCGGTCCCAGTCGAGGGGTTGCCGGTTCAGCGCGGCCAGGAATTCGTTTTGCGAAGGGGCGGCGGCAAAGACGATATTGACCGTTTCCCGGGTCGTAAGCAGCGTCCGGATAGTAATGGCGGTTGCCGCGGCGGCCGCTTCACCGAGGTCGGTGCGACTGTCGAAGATATGGACTCCGAGATTGTGGCTATCGCGGATACTATCGCTTTGCATGTTGTTCCCTCTCTTTTGTATAGACGATCTCGCCGCCGATGATGGTATGATCGATGTTGATGTCTTCGTCAAAAATGAGGATATCGGCGTCCTTGCCGGCGAGGATCGAGCCTTTGCGGTCGCCGACACCCATGATCGCCGCGGGAGTGCTGGTCATCATCCGAACGGCATCGGATACGGGCACACCGGCAAGCCGGATCATATTCCTTACCAGGCGGTCGGCCGTGGCCACGCTGCCGGCAAACGCGCTGCGGTCGGGTAGCTTCGCCACTCCATCCTCGATGATCACCGGCTGCCCGCTGTTCTTCCCGCCAAGGATGCTTTCACCCGGAGGCATGCCCGCACCGCGCATCGCGTCGGTGATGAGCGCTATGCGGCCGGGTCCCTTGATCTTGCATACCAGCTGAAGCAATGCGGGGGGCAAGTGGACGCCGTCGGCAATGATCTCGACGGTCATTTCATCCATCAGAAAAGCGGCTTCGATGGCGCCTGCATATCGGGTGGTGCCGATGCGGGTGACGCCCAGCATGGCCGAGTAGAGATGCGTAGCATGGGTATACCCGCGTTCGAAAGCTTTTTGGATATCCTCACAGAGGGCATCGGTGTGGGCCCATGCGGCAAGGATGCCTCTCCCCTTTAGCCAATCGGCCATCTCGAGGGCGCCGGGCAGCTCGGGAGCTACACTCCAGCGGCGAATGCCGGGGAAGCGGGTCGTCAGTTCGCGATATTCGGCGGGGTCAGGGTTGCGGACATAGCGGGGATCCTGCGCGCCGCGCTGGGCCATCGCAAAATAGGGGCCTTCAAGATGCATGCCGATGAATTGGGCGCCGGCGGCATTTGGAGTTGCACGGAGACCTGGCCCCTCTGGAGCTTGCGATGCGGCACGGCTTTGCGATGCGGCAAGGCTTTGCGATGCGGCACGGCTTTGCAGGCCGGCGAGGCGCTCGTAGGTCTCGAGGGTGGTGAGCAGCTCCGCCTTTCCGGCGCTAAGCGTGGTGGGGGTCATCGCCGTGGTGCCATGCCGGGCATGGAGTTTCGCGATGCCGAGGAAGGCCTCGTCGGTGCCATCCATGAAGTCATGGCCCCCGCCGCCGTGGACATGGAGGTCGATAAAGCCCGGGGAAACATACCGGCCCGCTGCGTCGATGACCAGCGTGTCGGCGGAGTCCGGGATGCCGGGGGTGTCTGCGGAGTCGGGGGTGTCTGCGGAGTCAGGGATGTCGGCCGCGCCATTGCGGGCGGGCTCACCCCCTTCACTGATCGCAGCGATCCGGCCCCCGGCAAGCAGCAGAGTGGCATTGGAAAGAACCCGGTAAGGGGTTATGATCCGGCCATTAACGATCCTGATAGGGCGCATGGTAAAAAATGAGTGAAAAAACAGTATGCTAAGTAACAAAATTTAACGTTATAGTTCGCGGTGATAACTGCTTAACAGATAATTATTTGGTAATGGGAAATATGTATCTTTGTGCATGAGCGTCATTCACAACAAGGATTTAGGGACGAAACAAAAGGCGCTTGCCATCAATCTTGATCCACAGATTTACGGCTCCTTTGCAGAGATCGGCGCCGGCCAGGATGTCGCAGCCTATTTTTTTAAGGCAGGCGCTTCTTCAGGCACTATCGCCAAGACGATGTCGGCTTACGACATGACTTTTTCCGATGCTATTTATGGAGTTCAGAAGGGCCGCCGGTATGTAAGCGAAGCGCGGCTTCTGGCGATGCAGGAAAAAGAATATGGATTGTTGATCGAACGGCTCGCCGAATCGCGCGGCGACAAGACGACCTTCTTTTCTTTTGCGGATACCATGTCGGCCCTCAACTATCACAAAACGAACGAAGGACATGGCTGGATGGGCGTTCGGTTCCAGCTGACACCGAATGGTCCGCACAATGACGTCGTCCTGCACGTGAAGCTGCTGGATAACGACAACGTCCTGCAACAGGCCGCCGTGGGGGTCCTTGGCGTTAACCTGCTCTACGCCTGCTTTTACTATCACACTCATCCGAATATTTTCCTGCTTTCCCTGATGGACAACCTGTCGAAGGATGCCATCCAGATCGATATGATCCGGTTCGAAGGTCCCGACTTTGCAAAGGTCGACAACCGGCTCATGTCACTGCATCTCGTAAAATATGGATTTTCGGATGCCGCCCTCTTCGGACCGGACGGCAAGAATATGCAGCCTTCCGAAGTGCTGTATAAGAAACATCTGGTGATGATCCGCGGGCGGTTTCGTCCCGTCATCAACGTACACCTGGACATGCTGACAAATGGAGTGCTGCAGTTTATGCAGGAGCCCGACGTCGACAAGGATAATCTTGTGGTCGTTACCGAACTGACCCTGCAGGCCCTGAAAGAACGGGATGCCGACCCAACGGCCGAGATCGATGAAAAGGACTTTCTCGACCGGGTGGATATCCTTTCTGCGCTGGGCCAGACGGTGCTGATCTCGGATTTCCATGAGTACTATAAGCTGGTATCTTATCTTTCGAAGATCACAAAGCTGAAAATGGGCGTTGTGTTAGGGTATCCCAACCTCGAATATATTTTTTCCGAAGAACATTACCAGGACCTGCAGGGAGGCATCCTGGAATCGTTCGCCACCCTCTTCAGCCGAAACGTAAAACTGTTCATCTATCCTACACTGCGAAACGGCATCATCTATAACTGCCTTCGGTTCGACCCGCCCACCCATCTGGTGGACCTGTATCGTTACCTGATCGCCAACAACAAGATCGAAGACATCCGGCACTACGAGGAGCGCAACCTCCAGGTCCAGACAGACCGGGTCCTGCATATGATCAAGCACGGCGAACAGGGATGGGAGGAGTATGTGCCGCCCGAGGTCGTCACCATGATCAAACAGCGCTGCCTGTTTGGGGTGGCCTGCGAACCGAAGGGCTAGATCTCCGCCTTGAACGTTTTGCCCAACTCCTTGCCCAGTTGGCGGTAGTGACGGAAATTGTAAATAAGCGGATTCCATTTAACGGGATCGATATGGTTGGCATCGGCAATGATACTCTCATGCGCATGGATCTTCACCACCCTTACAGCCACAGCAGCCGTGTCGCCGGCCTCTTTGGGGTCGTCGGTAATGACGATCACCTCCTTCAAAACCGCTTCCAGTTGGAGAAGGCATTCGGCAATCCGCGGAGGCTTTACCGTTTCAGCTGCTAATTTTGAGAAACCCCCGGCTTTAAATTTATCGGGCTCATACGTATAGCGGCCTTTTTTATATTCAGGAACAGGCTGCGCGCCGGTGAGGGTGGCAATGCTTTCCACCTTATCAAAAAGTGAGTGATCGGCAAGGTTTACCACACATTCTTTCGTGGCGATCAGATTTTGATAGGTCTTTGACGCACACTCCAGTCCCAGCATCATCGTCCATCCCAATGCCCAGACGGAAGACATCGGGCCGATATTGGCATTGCCGGCATGATCAAGGGTGGTGATAAGGGCAACCGGAGTGCCGAAGTACAGGATCGTCGGTTCTATTATACGGTGTTGCATGTAGTATCGGCACAAAATTTCATGCCACGAAGTGTACAATTTTCAATATTATTACATATAAACTTTCAGTGATGCACACCCAGGGTCAGCAACCGTCCGAGTTGGATTTATCAAATTTCTTATATGAGGCCATTGACGCCTCAAAATTTATCGATGTGCACAGCTGGTCTCCCTTCTTCGACGAGATCCCCGTTGATCCCTATATCCGGGACGGCTATAGATACAAGTCGATCGCCTGGTTTAGAATGAAGCATGCAATGGCCGCTCCGATAAAAGCAATTGATGAACATATTTCCATGGTCAACCAGTTAAGCGGCATGAGCGATGCGCAAAGCAACCGGTATCTCAGTACTGGACTTCCGGCCTGGCAATCCGACGAAACGGGCTATCGATGCTGGAATTTGCCGCAGTACGCCCTGCAACAATCGATCAGGTATAATCCCGTTCATGGCGATATGCGCAGGGAATATCCCCGCATCAGCAATAACATCACCGACAGCCCGGATTTTCATAAACTGTTGGCCTGCTATGCCGCCTTTTTCGGTTGGAGTGACGCCATCGTGCTGGTGCAGTTCCAACGGGTGGATTGCTTCACAAACCGAATCGGCCTCCCCGCCGTGGAGGGTTTTCACCAGGACGGCAACAGGCATGTTGGAATGCTGGTAGTCAATCGGACCAACCTTACGGATGATTCAGGGGTCAGCCAGTATGTATTGGATGATCAAGGCAAAAAGACGGATGACCTCGTATTCAATTCGGTAATACCCGCGGGGCAGCTGATCTTCTGGAACGACAAAAGGGTCTGGCACTATGGCACTGAGCTCAAAGTCGCGGACGGAAGCGTGAATGGCGGGAGGGGAACAAGAGATATCATTATTCTCAGCGCCAAGACACCGCCGGCCAATATGCCCATTGGGCCGGTGCCGGAGCCATTCAGAAAAGCGATATGAGATCAACGCAATGAGAATCGTTCAAACATTCTGGACAGGTAATGCGCCCGGAAGCCAAAACAGATCGATCGATATCAAGGCCGGTTGGCCGACATCCGAATATCATTGGATCAGCTGGGCATTGAGCTGTCTGCAGGCCTGTTCGCTTTTTAACGAGGTTCATCTGGTGACGGACCATTTTGGTAAAGAGATCCTGATAGACAGGTTAGGACTACCCTATTCCGGGGTGTCAACGGAATTGGAAGGCGTTTTGCGGGACTATCCGTCGCAGCTCTGGGCCCTGGCAAAAATATTTTCATACAGCATCCAGTCCGAGCCATTTCTTCATATCGACGGGGATGTCTTTCTCTGGGAAAAACCGGATAAAAAAATAATGGAGGCGGGGATCATTTCCCAAAACCTCGAGAAAGACCTCTTCTTCTACAAAGCCGCCCTGGATGGGATCAATGAAGTCTTCGGCGATCTTCCCCCCATCTACCAAAAGGGATATTATGAGAACAAAACGATCTATTCCGGAAATGCGGGGCTTATCGGCGGTAAGGATCTGGAATTCTTTAAGATCTATTGCGCCGAGGCATTTGCATTTGTCGATAGGAACCGGAAGGATATCGACAAGATCGATCCGGCTAATCTATCCAATCTCAATTTCTTATTTGAACAATATGCATTGGTTCAGATCGCATTGAGAGAGAACAGGAACATTTCCTTCTATCTCGAAGAAGTGATCGAAACCCCGGTCTATGAAGACCTCATACGTTTTCAGGACAGACCTGCTGTAAAAATGGTCCACCCGGTGGGAGGTTTTAAAAAGCATGTGAATTTGTGCGACCATCTTTCAAACAGCCTCCGGGCAAGCTACCCGGCATTTTACTATAGGATCATGGAGATGGTAAAGCAGGCGGGCGTCCCGATGACAAACAAAATTTACAATTCCCCTTCGACCGGCATTTCAAACCCTTATACCGTTTATGAAAGAACCGGTGAAGCAAAGTCCATTTGGAGTGCCGGGGATCAGAAAAAGGATGAGTTGATCGCGGAATTACACCACCTTGAACAGCAAAAAGACCGGCTATTTGAAAAAATATTCGCTCATTCCGGTGAAATGTCATCGCCATACAAAAAAGAAGCCCTTAAATATGAAAGCCTTCAGCAAGCGTTTTCCCTTGGCGCCCCCGAAATGCTTCGCTTATTGGTTGAGGTGAATGAAAATGTTCTGCTGATAGAACTCGGCTGGATATGGCAATATGCCGAAAGAGACTCGATAAAAAAGCTCCTGGAGAAAAACCTCGCCGAAGACAGGTCTTCGAATATGGTGGCATTGGTCCCGAGCATCGTAAGAGTAAACATCTACGAATATTACATGGACCAATTAGATACGCTCATAGTGGAAACGATAAGAAGCGGCGTATATACCATTGAGTCTTTGATCGAAGAGGTAAAACAGTATTTCGATCCGGACGAAATCGCCGCCAATCCGGCCGGACTTGAAAAATTGGTAATTGATACATTGAAGCGTTTATCCTATGCAGGGGTGCTAAAGATTCTTTTTGAAAGATAGAAATAGTAGTTTAAATTAGGATACCATTATCATTCACCATTTAAACCTATTTTATGAATCAATTAAAAAGAGCCGGTACCTTGAGCCTTGCCAGGGAGCTTTCAAAAAATGAACAGAAAAAGATCTTAGGCGGCGGCGGCTGTGACATCCCCGGTTACAAATGCGATGGCACCGTAATGAGTTGCACGATCTCCCAGATCACTGTTTCCTATTGTCAGCAGGTGTGGCATTCCAACATTGTCGATAATTGCACTATTCCACGGGACTGTTGATGTCAATAAAATGATCAGCTTCAACTATGGTCTTAAGAACAACTTCTTAAGACCTTTTTTCTTACGACCTGTTACCGCCGCTGTTCTATGGCTCAATCCTTTGACACCTCTTTGAAAAATGTTGCCGGCCACTATGCCAGATTGCTGAAGGTAAAAATTACAGCATCTTCTATAAAAAGATCTATCGAGGAGAACCCCCATTTTCCCAGTCTGCTCAGCCTCACAGAGACTTTCAGCCGTTATCATATAAATAACAAAGCCTTTGAGATCAGGGCTGAGAACCTGGACCGGTTGGAGCCGCCCTTTATCGCCTATCTGAAGTTGCCGAAGGTCGGGAAGGACTTTGTGTTGGTAACCGGCATTTCCGGCAGCAGTGTTGAGTATCTATACAAAGACAGGAAGGCGCATACCATTTCGAAGGATGAATTCCTGCAGAAGTATCAGAATGTTGTATGGATCGCAGAGCCGGACGAGCAAAGTGGCGAGAAAGATTTTGCCAGGAAGCTCGGTCAGGAAAAAGCCGCTAGAAATAAAAGACTTGTCTGGACGGCGGGAGTCGTCCTGCTGATGCTGACGGCGTTTGTGGCCAACCTGTCCGGTGGGAATATTTTTGCGTTTACTTCTATTGCAATTTTGAAAGGTATTGGTACTGCATCGGCGGTCTTATTGATCGTTTATGAGAACAACAAAGAGAACGCCTTTGCAAAAAATATCTGTCGTGCCGGCAGGCAAATGAATTGCGACGCCATTTTAAACAGCAAAGCCTCCAAAATAGGGGGGATCAGCTGGAGTGAGGTTGGCTTGTTTTATTTTGCGTCGACATCGATGTTGCTGTTGTTCCCAAACATCGATCTCAAAGAAAAAATAGGTTGGCTGGCCGTTTTGAATGCCTGCGCCGTGCCCTATACCATCTTCAGCATTTATTATCAATCGGTTGTTGCTAAACAATGGTGTCCGCTTTGTCTTACGGTTCAGTCAGTGCTCTTAGGTGAATTGATCTGGAGCGCCTTTAATTTCTGGGCCGCGCCGAACCCTTCCTTTTTTCCCACCGCCTTTGCAATGCCGTTTGCCGGTATCCGGCTTATCTATGTTCTTCTATTGGGCATCGTAATACTCGCGTGGTATGGCGTTAAACCCTTGATCAAAAGCGCAAATAATGCGAATTCCTTCGAATCGGCGTATAAACGCCTTCAATATAATCCCGAAATATTCAAAGGACTTCTGCAGCAACAGGCGGCGGCCCCCGAGGGCTGGCAGCAATTGGGGATAAACCTGGGCAATCCGGCCGCCCCCAATACCATTCTTAAGGTGTGCAATCCCTATTGTGGCCCCTGTGCGAAGGCTCATCGCCATTTGGAGGAGATGCTAAAGAACAGCGATGAGGTAAGGCTAAAAGTGATCTTCACGGCGCCCAATGATGAGCAGAATCGAAGCACAATTGTGGTAAAGCACTTGTTGCAGATTGCATCAGAAGGAGACCCGGCAAAAACACAAAGATCCCTGGACGATTGGTATCTTGGTGAAAATAAAGACTATGAAGCATTTGCCGGGAAATACCCTCTTTCCCAAAATAAAGCGGACGTCGGGAGCCAACTCGAAGCGATGAGCAAATGGTGCGAGGATGCCGGGATCACCTCCACCCCCACTCTTTTTATGAATGGGTTCCAATTGCCTGAGGGTTACGGCGGAGAGGAACTTAAGAACATTTTTTATTGAAACCAGCCCAAAAGCATGATTTTGAGAGGTTTTTTCAACAATCACCCGAAAGTATGAAGGGAATTGAGCGCAATTTCCACAACTTTGTGACAGACATACAATCTAAAAGAAACAAAACCCATTTTAAATGAAAAAGGTAAGCGGTATCGGCGGAATATTCTTTAAATGCAAGGATCCGCAAAAGGTAAAGGATTGGTACGCCCAAAACCTGGGGGTGGTTGGTGATCAGTATGGCGTCAACTTCGAATGGTTACAGGCGGACGACCCCTCAAAAAAGGGTACCACCGTCTGGGCGCCGTTTCCCGGCAATACAGACTATTTCAACCCCTCGACAAAAGATTTTATGATCAACTACAGGGTCGAAGATCTTGAGGCGCTGGTCGGTGAACTTAAAGAAGCCGGAGTTACCATTGTCGACGAGATAGCCACCTACGACTATGGCAAATTCGTCCATATTCTCGATCCGGAAGGCAATAAAATAGAACTTTGGCAGCCAATGGGTGAATAAAACCGCCGGGGCACGCTTTATCAGTTTACATAGTAAAAGACAAGGCTATCGGCCAATGGCATGGAAGGTTCCGTCCATACTTTCTTAATAAGCCTGCCTTTACGGTCGTAAAAGTTTTGAATAGGAACCAATTGCTGGCTCTGCACGTAGAATTTCGAAGTGCTTACGTTCTCGGCTTCCAGAAAAAATTCCCAACCATTCTCGAAAGAGAATATAGGCACCAGATCGTCAATAAAATAAATAGGATTAAGATGTTTGCGATCGTAGGTATACTTTATATCGGTCCTTGACGACCCTGACACACTGGTCCATCGCGCAATATTGTTTTCGTTGTAAGTAAAGATATTGTAAGCGTTCAGGGTTGGATCTGCGGTGTTGAACTGGGTGATCCGATGCACATGACCCTGATCATAAGTCAATCCAAGGGAGGTTATCTGGCCGAACCTCACATTGGACAACGTAAACCTCGTAATATTTCCGTGCCGATCGTATTCAAACCCTGTTTTCATTGAATACAATGCCCCGACAGGAAAGGAGGTAAAAATGGTATCGATCCTGCTCCTGATACGATGAACACCAATCCCACCGAGTATCTGGGGACCGTACTCCATAGAATCAAGTTGCCCCTTATTGTTGAAACGAAAACTAAAAACGATCACGCGTTCACCCGTCATCTCATGGACGTTGCTGCGCCACCACCATATGTTAAAAAGCTTAAATTGCTTTTCATTAGGCTGGCCGTGTTTGAGGGTAGTGGTGGTATTTTCTTCCTCGCTGGTCCCGGCAGGAAGGAATTCGCCGGATTTTCTACAGGAACACAGCAAAAGCACGCAGAAAAAGAAGCAGAACAAATTGAGCTTTTTCATAATAAAAAAGTTTAAAAACGATTAATAGAAACTAGCCCGCAAGGCAGCTTGAGGAGACTCGAAATGGGCATATCAATTCACATACGTGAAGACAAGGCTATCGGGCAATGGCATTGAAGGCTCTGTCCACACCTTTTTGACAAGTCTGCCTTTACGGTCAAAAAAGTTTTGAAAGGGAACCAACTGCTGGGTCTGCACGTAGAATTTCGACGCGCTTACGTTCTCGGCCTCCAGAAAAAATTCCCAACCCAGCTCGAAAGAAAATATGGGCACCAGATCGTCAATAAAATAAACAGGATTAAAATGTTTGCGATCGTAAGTATACTTTATGTCATTTCTTGATGACCCTGACGCCATAGTCCATCGCGCAATATTGTTTTCGTTGTAGGTAAAGATATCGTGATCATTCAGGGAAGGATCTGTGGTGTTGACCCGGGTGATCCGATGCGGATATCCCTGATCATAGGTGATTACAACGGGTGTGATTTGACCATTCCTCTGATTGGTTCTGGTAAACCCGCTAATGTTTCCGTGCCTATCGTATTCAAATCCTGATTTCAGTGTCTGTGGTATAGTGAAAGGGGAGGTAGAAAATATGGTATCAATCTTGCCCTTGTCCTTAATGCGATGAACACCAATCCCACCGATTACCTGGGGATCGAATTGCATAGAATCAAGTTGCCCCTTTCTGCTGTAGCTAAAATTAAATGTGATCACGTCAATACCGGTCATCTCGTGGACGTTACTGCGATACCAGGCCATCCGGGAAAGCATAAATTGCTTTTCATTAGGCTGGCCGTGTTTAAGGGTAGTAGTCGTATTTTGTTCCTCGCTATCTCCGATAGGCAGGAATTCACCGGATTTTCTACAGGAAGCCAGCAAAAGCACGCAGAAAAAGAAGCAGAAGAAGTGGAGCTTTTTCATAATAGAAAAGTTTAAGGTTGACTAAATAAATGGCTTGTAGGGACGTCCCTACGGAAGACTGGCTGTGTAGAAGAAAGACGGGTTATGATAGGAAAACGGCAGCATAGGGCCGTTCGATAGGGCTACTAAAAGCAGAAAAATCTCTTTAAGATAGGAAGAAAATGCACAATGACCATGTTTAGGCGAAGATGGGCAAGAGTGGGCGTAGATCCGAAAGCGATCAGGGCGTTTTGACCCACCACAGGGCCAACAGGAAGCCCGGCTTTGACAGAGATTTGCTACATTGCCTGCTATAACCTTGACATGACTATCGGTATTTATACCTACGGCACCAGGGGGGATGTTCAACCTTACATCGCACTGGCGCTCGCTTTGTTAGAGAAAGGCCATCGCGTCGTCCTTGCCGCTCCTACCGACTTCAAAGACTTCGTAGAGGGCTTTGGGATACCTTTTTCTCCGCTCTATGGCAACGCCGAAGTGATGATGAATTCGCCGCAGGGTCAGCGCATTTTGAAGACCGAAAATAGTATAAAACTCATGAAGTACTATTTCAAAGCGGTCAACGAAATGAAACACCCTTTGCGAAAAAGTTATCATGAGAGAATCAGCCAGGTCGACTTTATCATCGCCAATTCGGCGACCATGCCGATTGTAAGCGCCATTGCTGAAAAACAACAGAAGAAGGTAGCTTACACATATTTTATGCCGCCCCTCGTCCCTACAGTGGAATTCCCGGTAGAAGACCTGCGCCTCCTGAACCTCGGCTGGTACAATAAGCTTACCTACAAAATTATCCACAGTCTTTTTTGGAGATTTATCAAACACGATACCAACGAATACCGAATGGAGCTGGGATTGCCGGCACTCAAGGAAAGTCTGCTCATTCATGTCGACCGGCAAAAACCATTGGACCTTTATTGCCTCAGTCCGAGCTTGATCTCCCAACCAAAGGATTGGACGGACAATCATAAGATCACTGGCTTTTTGACTGTTCCTGTTTCCCATAGAGAGCAACATAAATACGAAAAGGCCTCCGAGGAATTGTTGACCTGGCTGTCGAAAGGTGATCGGCCGGTCTACATTGGGTTTGGCAGTAATGGGATCGGCAACCAGGAAAAATTCATAGAGATCCTCACTGATCTGGTCTTAGGCGGTGAGCGGATTTTGTTCTGTACCGGCTGGTCCGTTTTTCGTGATCTACCCAGCCACAAGAATTTATTTGTCGCCAAATATGTCAATCACGAAGCCGTTCTTCCTCACTGTAAGGTCGGTGTCTTCCATGGCGGCGCCGGCACTTTGGCCGCCATGTTGCGGCACAATTTACCCGTTGTGATCGTCTCCTTTTACACGGACCAACCCACCTGGGGAAAGTTGGTCGAGCGACTTGGCTTGGGCATTCATATACCAGTGAAGAAACTGACATCGGAAAAATTAATGGCTGGTATCCGCCAGGTACAGTCCACTGAAGTGGGCCGGAAGGTAACGACTACGGGCGAGCGGATCCGAAATGAGAAAGGAACAGAGCATGCGGTAGAGGAGATTGAACGGTATTTCGGTCTCTCTGGCTAATCATCCTTATACGATTTAAAACATTCATCATGTTGTCATCAACCTTTCCCTTGCTGCGCGGCGCGATCATGAGTACATTATTATTGTCCTCTTCCAGCTTCCTGTTTGCCCAGGAAACGCGTTTCGAAAACTTTGACCTGAAACCTGTACTGGTAAATATGTCGACCACGAACATCGATGGCAAGGAAGCGGTGAGGGTAACAAGGGATACAGCCACAAAGGGCGCCGATCTGCCCACCTTCGTACGGCTGAACAACACCGATAATTTCAGCAATGGGACTATTGAAGTAACGCTATTGAGCCGGCTGCTGCCCACCGCTTTCCCGGATGCAAGGGGCTTTATCGGTTTAGCATTCAGGATCAATAAGGATAATAGCAGGTTTGAATCTATTTACATCAGGCCTACCAACGGAAGGGCGGAGGACCAGCTCCGCAGAAACCACTCCACGCAATATTTTTCCTACCCGGATTATAAGTTCGATAGGCTGCGAAAAGAAGCAGAGGGAAAATACGAATCCTATGCCGACATGGGGCTGAATGAATGGATCAAAATGAAGATCGTGGTAAAGGGCGCTCAGGCCAAACTTTACCTGAACAATAACCCGCAGCCGGTCCTGATCGTGAACGACCTGAAGCTGGGCGCGGCCAACAGCGGCGCCATCGGTCTTTTCGTGGATACGGGCACGGAGGCATTTTTCCGGGATATCAAAGTGACAGAGAACTAGTTTCACCGTTATACAATTATCGAACCTATGGCAGATTTATCCCAGGCAGAGC
The DNA here is from genome assembly GCF_036500295.1 of Puia sp. Classification (NCBI taxonomy): domain Bacteria; kingdom Pseudomonadati; phylum Bacteroidota; class Chitinophagia; order Chitinophagales; family Chitinophagaceae; genus Puia; species Puia sp. Next base: position 62,922 of record NZ_DASYCH010000053.1, read on the forward strand.
ATCAGATCCACTATGTCACGAATTTTCAAGACCTTATTTCTACCCCATTTAGGGGAGTAATAAATGCTATTTGTTGGACTCGTGAACTAATAGGTGATTTTTCCGAGATCGTTAAAAAGGTAGAACTAAACGGAAATATGGCGGTGATCGAGCAGGAGGAACTTTGTGAACTTCAATTGAGCGAACAAGGGCAACTTGCCCGTAAAATTCTTTTAAATGACATGAGGGCATTGAAAGCTCATGGCGCATCGCCAATCCTCAATGTGATCAACCGCTATGATCAGGATGACACCTACCCGTTTTTCCCAACCGATGTTTATTCTTTTCATGTAGATCGCTCGCCAATACCGACCGATACCTTTTTATGCACTTACTATGGCGAGCCGAGTGAAATATTGCCAAATTCACAAGGAAAAAAGAAAGTACTGATCCCGGAAATACGTGATCAACTTAAAAAACTATATCATGGAACAGAGGATGGTTTTGAGTCGTTCTTAAGTGAGCACTTCTTTGATCTACACTATCAGGCTGAACCTGCAGCGCGTCTGATAAGCCTAGGTCTTGGTCACTTATGGAGGTTGGCGGTTGATCATCCTGAAAGTCAGGTTCCTCCCTGTCTTCACCGTGCGCCAAAGGAAAGATCCGGGCAGAAGAGGTTGTTGTTGATCTGTTGAACACAAATTCTTAATAAACTTGTAATAACAATCAAATGAGAAATCTGATCTACACAATCAACCTTACCATTGATGGGTGCTTCGACCATGCCCCTACGGCCCCTGATGATGAATTGCTTGAATATTGTACCCGTCAGGTGCAAGATGCCGGCCTGCTCCTCTACGGGCGGAAAACCTATCAAATGATGGTTCCTTACTGGCCCGATATCCTAAAAAACCTTTCCGGCGAGTCAAAAGCAGATATCGAATTTGCCCGGGCATTTGAGTCCTGCAACAAAATTGTCTTTTCACGAACGTTAAACAAGGCCGAAGGAAATAACACAAGAATTGTTCACGCCGACCTTCAGGAGGAAATACTAAAATTAAAACAAGAACAGGGAAAAAATATGCTGGTCGGCGGCGTAGCGCTTCCTTCACAGCTGATAGCGCTGGGCCTGGTCGATGAATTTCTTTTTCTCGTGCATCCGGTCATCGCAGGAAAAGGGAAACGGTGGTTTGAAGGCATTGACCTGCAGGAGAAATTAAAACTTGTTGGGTCGAAGACTTTTAAATCAGGATGTATCGCGCTTCATTACTCGAAACAGTGAGAGCGTCGGGAAGACAGGATTCGAACCTGCGACGCCCTGGTCCCAAACCAGGTGAGTAAGGCTTGTGATCGCTGCCAGACGCGACTTTCAGAATAGTATTACGGAATTTATTTGTATCTGACCCAAAATGTAAAAAAGCTAATTTTAAGACGCAAAAATACAAATTTATTGTAACTCCTTCTTAAGTTCAAGTTTCTTACTCTTATAGGATCTTTTCAAGTTGCGACTTTAGAAATAGCATTACAGAGAGTTCTTTGTTTCAACCAGGCCGGCGGATTTTTCATCGTTCTGCTTCCTATCAACCACTTGAGCGGATGACCAAAAGTGAAGCAACTGACCATTACCTTCCAATGTCAGCCTCAGCCTTTCCCCTGGAGATTTGGAAAGCCAAATTTTCAATTGAAGTTCTTTAATATGCTGGGGAGTATCTGTCATCTGTTTATCAGATCGAAGGTACGTAACGTCATACGGAAGAGACTCGATTTCTTGAAAGGGCCAAAACAATCATAAGTAATTGATTTACAAAGTGTAAAAATTACCAAAGATTTGATTATTTTTGTCTTATGAATAATGCCTTACATAAGGATACCATACTTAACATGCTTTCAGCCAATAAGCAGCGGTTAGCTCTATATGGAGTTAATCGAATTGGGTTATTCGGCTCCTATGTAAGGAACGAGATGACCCCCAATAGCGATATTGATTTACTCGTGGACATTCAAAAGGACAAAAAAACGTTTAATAATTTTTTGTCGCTTACCCATTTTCTTGAAGATTTATTTGGCAAGAAGGTAGAGTTGGTGACTACTCAATCCTTAAGTCCCTATATCGGTCCGCACATTTTGAAAACCGTGGAATATGTCTCTGTCGCAAATTGATTTTCTCCGACATATACTGGATGAATGTATTTATCTCATTAGAGAATCTCAGCAGTGTACCTTCGAAGAGTTCCTGGCTGATGATCGATTGACCCGAGCTGTTTGTCGAAGCCTTGAAATAATTGGTGAAGCCAGCAGTAAAATACATCCCGATTTCAAAGCAAAATATGCTCTCGTCCCTTGGAGAGACATGAGTGACATCCGCAATAAGATTATTCACCACTACTTTGGGGTTGATTATGACATTATTTGGGATACTATCAATACGAATATTCCACAGTTGAAAGAAAGCATTGAAGTGGTTATCGAAAGAGAAAAAGGCTAGTATTACGTTCCTGACACTTTCTTCAATTCTGCATATCTATTTCAATGTCATTTTCGTGAGTATTTGTCTTGAGAAGGGTAAATCCAAGTCGACGTAAGCTATCCATGTTTCTTTTAAGTGGATGCCCATAAGGATTTTTTCCGACAGAAATAACCGCACTTGTTACCTTAGTTTTTGTTTCAAGTTCGTAGGTAAATTTTCCCGCATTTCCTCCATGATGGGGAACAACAAGATAATGTTTACCCGAATAACCGATGTAAGCTTCCCCTAAAACTAGGCCACGAGCTGTCGGCTCCCCCGACTTCCGGCCACAAGAATTAGAGTTACCAATCGAATGAATTGTTAACTTTAAACTTGAATTATGAAACGCAAGCAATTTACAGAGAGTCAAATCGTATCAGCCCTTAAACAGCAGGAAGGGGGCATTCCCGTTAAGGACATAGCCAGGGACCTGGGCATTAGTGAAGCTACCTTTTACAACTGGAAGTCGAAATATAGGGGCATGGAAGCTTCCGATGTCAAACGTCTGAAGGACCTGGAGGCAGAACATGCTGAACTGAAGAAGATGTATGCCGAGCTGAGCATCGAGAACCGGGCGATGAAAAACCTGATCGAAAAAAAGCTATAACGCCTGCGGAGAAACGGGAAGCAGTGGGTTACCTGGTTGAACAGGAACAACTGAGTGTTCGCAAGGCGTGTAAGATCGTAGCTATCCCCAGAAGCACCTACGAATACAAGGCCATCCTCAAAGACGACGCACCGGTCCAGGAGGCGCTGACAGCCTTAACGGACAAGCACGTCGACATTGGTTTTTGGCAATCCTATCACCGATTAAGGAATAAAGGGTTTATGTGGAATCATAATCGGCTATACCGGGTTTATATACAGATGAGACTTAATATCCGGAGAAGACCCAAAAGGCGGTTACCGGCCCGGATCCGGGAAGCATTATTCATTCCGGAGGGACCCAACAAGGTCTGGAGTATGGATTTCATGAGTGATGCGCTGGTCGACGGCAGAAAGTTCCGGGTATTGAACGTTATAGACGATTTTAATCGGGAATCGTTAGCCATTGAGGTGGATACCTCCTTACCCGCGCGGCGAGTTATCCGGGTGTTGGAAAGGATCATAGCACATCGTGGCAAGCCGGCCTGTATCCGGACAGATAACGGGCCGGAATTTATCAGTCATTTGCTCCAGCAATGGTGCGATGCCAATGGAATCAGGTTGATCTATATACAGCCAGGGAAACCCACGCAGAATGCTTATATAGAACGGAAAAACGGAAGCATGCGCAGAGGACTGTTGAATGCCTATTTGTTTTACAGCTTGGCTGAGGTCCGATTGATGGCGGAAGAATGGCAGTTGGACTACAATACTGAACGACCGCATAAATCACTGGGATATCTTTCTCCGGTCAAATATGCTCAACAGTATTACCAAAGCCGATCAAAGGAACTGAAGCTTTATCCCCAAACGGCGAACGAAAATCCTCCAAAAATTGAAGGGCGCCGTTTAGTGGATAAAATATGAGGTCCTCCCGTTTATCGGGCCGGCTTGAAGTGAAGAGAGCCGGGTTATTTAAAGATACAAAACTGATGGGAAATAGGCGTCTTTTCTGAAGTTGTTCAGCCATATTCTTTCGTCGCAAAAGACACCTGTTTATCATCAGGCTCTATTCCTTGTTGTTCGTTTGGGCCTCGCCTATTTCCTTGCAACTAGCCACCATTTCGGCAGGCGTTAACCCGTTTAAAGAACTGTGTGGTCGGAAGTAATTGTATTCCTGAACCCAATTAGTGATCTTGTCGTAAGCATCATCCAACGATAAGAACCAGTTGACATTTAAGCACTCATCCCTGAATGAGCCATTGAAAGACTCAATGAAGGGATTATCCGTTGGTTTGCCTGGCCGGGAATAATCCAGCACCACCTTATTTTCGTATGCCCACCGGTCAACATCCTTCGAGATAAACTCGCTTCCGTTGTCCACCTGGATGCGTTTTGGGATAGTGCCATTCTCCCTTTTCAGCCTTTCCAATACCTCCGCCACATCTATTCCCTTAATGGACTTTCCGACCCGGATCGCTTGGCAAAAACGACTAAAATTATCCACTATAGTTAAAGCCCTGAATTTTCGTCCATCAAAGAGCTGATCGGCTACAAAATCCATGCTCCAACACTGCTGTAGGCTGTTGATATCGGGACGTTCGAGCCGGTGAGCAGCCGACTTATTCCTCCGGGGCCGTTTGCTACGCAGGTTAAGCCCTTCCTCTTTATAAATCCGGTGGATCCGCTTATGATTATCCTTAAAGCCTTCCCTTCGCAACAAAATGTAGATCCGCCACATCCCATACCTGACCCGCGTTTCAGCAATCTCCCGCATTCGACGCCGCACAAGTCGATCTTCTCTTCGCCGAGGACGGTAATGCCAATTAGACCGATGCATACACACTACCCGGCAGGCTCTTCTGATCGATACCTGGTAGTCGGCCGTCAAGCGATTCACCAACTCCCGCAGCTGCCGGTTCTTCAGGCATTTTTTTTTAACACATCCTGCAGCATCTGTTTGTCCAGGCTCAAATCTGCGACAATCTGTTTCAATTTGGCATTTTCGTCCTGTAGCTGCCGCAGCTGTCTTAGTTCACTGATGCCCAGGCCGCCGTACTTCTTCTTCCAATTGTAAAAGGTAGCCTCGCTGATACCCATCTGTCGGCAGACCTCGGGAATTTTGATTCCGCTCTCCGCCGGCTTAACCGCGAAAACGATTTGCGCTTCTGTGAATTTTGTCTTTTTCATGAGCAATCTTTCATTGTTTAAATTATGAAATTTTGCCCGGTTTCTCTACTTTACAATGGCCCGATTATCCGGGAGGAGGTCAGGTATGATATTCGCAACAATAAGGAAAGTCTTTTGGGAATTGAAAGCCGGGCGGTGGCGGAACTGGGTACGCGCCAAGCTCAAAGCAGCTCGCAGGCATATCCACTAGGCTATTCTCGCCGCTCGAAACCGTTTGGCGCTAGCCAAGAGAGGTTCCGCATCTCTTATAATTACCGGGTTTCGCATATTGAATTCACAGTTTTGTTTCCTCAATTTACTAAATTTTTTTGCAATTCCGGACCCGGTAATCCACAGGTTTCGCCCGGAGTTAGAATTTCCGGTTGGTCTTAATCGCCTCCGGGTTGCCGTTCACCCCGAACATTGTTGTTTACCTGTTGGGATATTGATTACGGCAATCATCCATGGGCAAGTGGAATGATAAGTTTTTATAATATTACCAAGAATTGGCTATTTTATTTGAAAATACTACCAGGAGAATAACCCCTGTATGAAGGTGGATGTGATGAACAATGGGGGGAGGCACTCCTTATCAAGCATATCTTCGAGTCCATTTGCGATATAAATGGTTACCTCCCTTCAACTTAAAAGCGATGTCCTTACCGTATTTACAATTTGCATACCCCAATGACGACTACAAAACGTTCGTGCAGTTCTGGCGTAGCATGTATCGGCCGAATGCCGAGACGCTTCCGCTGTACCTTGACAACATCGATAAGCAGCGGTTCACCCGGAAGGACATTGGTGAGCTCTATCGGTGGAAGAACAGCCGGCCATATGAGAACAATCCCAATAAAAGAGTGTCGGTGGAGCGAATCCAGGCTGAGCTACCGATGATTAATCGTCTCAAGCAGCAGTTTGTCATGAGGGCGTTTGAAGAAACATTTGCGGGAATATCTCCGATTTGGCAGATCTTCCTGCTACACATCATCCAGCCGGATGTGTACCCGATCTTTGATCAGCATGTCCACCGGACACACCTATTCCTGGTGCATCAGCGGATCGTCGCACTTCCCACCTATGGGAAGACCAAACTGGACTATTACCATGTCCATTATCAACCCTACTTCAACGAGGTTCGGCGACGGCATAAGCTCGACCGGTTCGAGCTTGACAATGCGTTATGGACGTTGGGCCAGTTCTTAAAGACCCGGTTTGCGGCGGCCATCGTGTCGCCGGTGGAGGCAGGGACATCCTGACGGTTGCGGCCAACTGTCCGGAGAATAGTATCTTACCAATGGAGCTAAAAATTGAAAAATGACAAAACAAGAAGAGCAGCGCATTATGGAGAGTTTTCGAAATGCATATTCGCCATTCCCGGCGGGCACACTGGTGGCCATGGAGCCGCCCTACCCGGATTTTGTGTTGACGGTCGAAGGAAACAGGCGGATCGGTATTGAGCTGACCGAAGTGTTCCACAGCGAAGCAAAGAAAGAATATTCCTCAACGAAAGATAAGGTTACCGACAAGTTGGTGGAGGTGCTGAAAGTGCGATTGTCTTATCCCTTCACGATCAATGTGTTTCCCGATCCGAACCGGACCATACGAAAGGCGGAAATGAATGAGGTGATTAAACAGCTTTCGGATATAGTTGTAAATGAATTCGGAGACCTCCCGAATGACGCCTGGGGGGAGGTTGAGCATATAGATTATGACCTGAGTACGATGGAGCCGGGTCCGTTGAAGCACGTGCTGGATCAGGGATACCGGAATCTGCCGTCCGGCATTGGCAGAATTCGTATCCATCGGTACGATAGGCTGAACGAGTCACGGAATTCTCATAGTGAAGGAGGGATAGTACCGAGCCTGACGCTGGAGTACATAGCGCCTATCGTACTGAACAAGGAGGAAAAGATGGCGAAACAGCCGGTGTTGGAGGAGAATTGGCTGCTGATCCGGGAAGGCAATTATTATACAGGGAGTTTTGACGACGTTCGTATACCTCTTCCGCTGAGTTCGAGCTTTACGAAGGTATTCCTCTTCCGTACTTCTACTGGCGAGGTTATTGAACTAAAAGGATAATTTTCGGAGCATGATGCAAGGGAGCTTTGCAGGCCAGCCTTTTTTCGAGCCAGGAATCTATGACTTAGCTTTCGCGACCAAGTAGGTTACTAGTGCACCAATCACAGCGCCAAGAAGCACCTTAGCGCCGTCGTACAGCAGTCCCAATCTCTTTTGCCGGTACTCGATCCTCGACAGCCGGCCCTTGAGGCCCCTGATCTCTTCTTCTTCGGCCTCTTTCAGATAGGTCTGCTTTCTATAGATGATTGCGCCCGGCTTTGTCAGCTGGATGGTGCGGGTGTGTGTTTCCTGCCAGTTCCCTTCCTGGAGGTCTACAACGTGGCCGTTGGCGACCAGCACTTCCAGCGCATCAGAGACTTCCCACCAGGCGTGCCGGGCCGTGTTTACCTCTTCGAACTTTACCCGGTGCTGATTGACGAATTTCACGCCAGGAATGGGTTTATCGTATTTCCCGGGGTTGTTTAAGATGTCGACCAGCACGCCAAAATCGAGGTGTGCTGTTGCGTACTGCCGGGCGAAGATGGGGACGTGGCCGGCGGCGTCGGATCCCGTCATGGTGACGGACACCAGCGGATGGGTGTATAATACGCCTAGTATTTCATGTTCGAGAGATGCTATCATGGTAAGGGGTAAATAAGGGTGGAAAGATAAAATTTTCCCGACAATTAGTAAAGGGGTTCGATTTCGGTCGATTCCTGTAGCTTTATACCGGGACGACGGACGGACAGAAACCCCGCTCGGCGGACGAAACAATGGATGAGGACGATGTACCCTGAACAGGGCATTTCATTACCGGCATTGACACGAAGGATGGTGGACGGACAGAAATCCCGTCTGACAGACTTGACACTCTCTCCGAAGGACGACGGACAGGATGAAGCCCTGCTCGGCGGACTTGATACCTGGGCGACCGACGCGCGCTAATAAAAGGCGCTCTACGGAGGCCGCTCACACGAAGGATGACGGACGGACCGAAACTCCGCTCGGCAGACTTGACACTTACTCTGAGGGACGGCGGACAGGATGAAGCCCTGCTCGACGGACTTGTTACTTTTCATTTATTGCTTACTTGAATGCCGTTATCTATTGGTGACCCCGATGGAACGACGCATTTTTGATTCGGTTATAAGCTAACAGCAGCGGGTCCAGACCAAACTGGTCCTGCCTGCTCTCTTTCATTAATTAAAAACATAAAAATGCGCATCCACATAAAAGTGACCATGTCACGCCGGAGCAGAGTCCTGATCATTATATTGATTGTCCTATTGACGCTGGCTTTGTCTGGGCAGCCCCAAGCGCTGATGGCTATTATCAGTCAATGGCTAAAATCAAAGAGTTGAGCGTTCGCAGTTGTTACTTAGAAAGATCGCCTCCGAAGAGGCGATCTTTCCTTTAATGCTCTTTGGACAGCGCAGGCATCCTGTAAACTTTCCCACAAGTCGCCCGCGGAGGATTAGAGATGAGGACATTAAGACATTCGTACTATGGTGGCATTCTCACGTTCTATTGAAAATACCACTCTGAACGCTGGGTTAAAACCACTGTCTTCGGATTCGAATGTTGGGAGAGATATACGGTTATGGTCTTTTATCGGAATGCGGCCAATAGAGGGTGGGGGTGTCAAATTTCGCCAGTAGTTCTTGTTGGTAATCTCGTCTTTCGAATAAAATTTTGTTCCGGCACTGTATGCTGCGAGGTTTAAACCAGGCATTGTGTTGGAATTGATTAATTCGAACAGATTCCCGAAGGGAATTGCCAGTAAGTGATGTAACCGATAGAAATCGGGGATCGACCATCGGTTTGTCGCTGTGCGGTAAAAGTTATGCTTGAGGAATTCTGCTGGAAATATTGAACAGCCAAGTCTTTGAACATCCAAGGAAAACTTGTTTTCAAGGGCTTCATTTCTTTCCGGATTATCACCGAAATTATAAAACAAATAGATTGGAATGCCCGCAACTCGATGGCCGTATTCCAATAAGCGGTCGATCTGAAGTTTGCCGGCTACCTTATGGCGGATGCCAGGATAGCTTCCTTTTTTATTGACAATTTTCGCTTGGCTGGGAAACAGGAGGTAACCATTTGCGGTTTGTATCGCAATTTCAATATCGTTCCCATTGGCTCGTTCGTTTTTCGCCTGATACAATTGGACCGGAAATACACGTGTGATGGCAAGTTCCCAGAACGAGTAGATAAGATTTTGTGTTACCGTATTTTCATGCATATTAAAGTCGGCGGCACTGCGACTAAAGGTTATTTTTCGCCAAATCTTTATCGCAGCGATCTCAGCCCAGTAGACGATCGATGGGTTGATTTGAAATTTCTTTGCATATTCTAGCAGTAAGCCGGGGTCCATAAAGCGGCAAATATAAATTAGTTTTCGATTTATGGGAGATGGTTCATGTTAGCATATACATTCTTCAATTAGCGCGTATTGCCCTCACTACGTCCTTCTCGCGTTTGAATCGTAATACTTCGGATACACATTGCTATGTGCCAGTCGATTTCAATTTTTCTTTAAGAATAGAGTTTGATATTCGGAGAGCATCGATGAAGTCGAGCAAGAGGATTGCTTTGATGGAGTTGATCTTTGTGCCGTAATCCGTCGATTCACCATGAAGGATAGCATGACGGTTTAAATCGGAGAGACGAGAAGTGTTACCTTCGAGAACGAGGCTATTATTTCGATCAATTTTCGCCAGCTGATTTAGCAAAAGATTGAATACTGAAGTCGCGGGAGCTATAATCGACCTGGAAAGTTTTTGTGAGGCAGTTCCGCGCTTGTGGTCTCGGTCCATGTCGAAAAAGCCAACGGGAACATGTTTTCCAGATTTACTTTCGACGGTAAACCAATCCTTGCAGAAACCATCTGCCTGGGTGAGCGCAAGAGGGATAGCAGCGAAATAATTTCCTTGTGTGTGGAGGCTGAAAATGTTTTTAATGAGGTCTGCTCTCTTTGGCGAATCTTCCATCAGTTTGCCCTCGATATACAGGAATTGGCGGGAGAACGTCTCCTCTACATCGGTTTGAAAAGCTATTGGATCCCGTTCAAGGTATTCATCCAAATTGGAAATTGCTAGGGCATCTATAAAGTCCAGGCTCAAATACCAACCTTTGGCTGGAAGTTTTTGAATGCTTTTCGACATTTCCAAGCGAACGTCCAAGTATTCCTTCATTGCACGATGAGTTTGAGCCATTTGGGCAACGAATTCTTTAACCATTGGCCTGTGTTTCGGACTGTTTTTAAATAGCCGTAGTACAGAAAAGAGGAGTGGTTTTCTTTTTTGTAGCTCTTTCAGTTTTTCTTCTCCCATCTGGATGACATCCAGTACGTCGAGTTTGTCCTGCCCGTGGAGATCTTGAAGGATTTCGTCATATTCGGAGCTGCTGTTTGGTGCCATGGTTAATTTGTAGATAGTTATACAATATACTTTGAGATAACGATAATTTGACGGATTTTTTCTTGTATGATAGATAGTAGGGGCTTACGAGGCCAACCTTTACTTAGCGTTCAATCCATTGCTCAATGTCACGCATAATGTCTGACGAATTCTGAGCAGGAAATATCTTCCTTACGAATTCGCCGAACCGCTCTTGAGTCGTGGTATTAGTCCAATCCATAATAGTAAAGATTCTAAGCGGTGGTCTCAGCGGTATCTCAATGAAATAATTCAAAGGGTAGTAGGGTGGGGCAAATAAGAAAGAATGCTCTATCAGCCGTTGATATAAGTCGGGTTTCAACGCTCGCTTGAGGTCAAGAATAACATCATACAAAGCCACTTCCTGCTCAACATTTGCCAGAGAATTTCCCAAATGCGGCATTCCTTCATCATCAAAAAAGGTTTTCAAATAGTGCATAAACTTCGGCTCCATCTCATCCAACAGATCGCAGGACAATGACGTACCCGGCCTTCTGGCCTCTGGAATAGAAAATCTCCTGAAGCTGGACTATATCTACCAGGATGGAGGGATAGAAAAGAAGCGGGAAGTCATTGGTTCGATGTATCCGGAAAAATTGACTTTTGACGGAGAGCGACTTCGAACCACAAGAATCAATGACGCGGTCCAGGTAATATACACGCTGGATAAGGCTTTCAGCGAAAATGAAAAAGGACAAAGCCAGATAATTTCAGCTTTGTCCTCTCAAGTCGGGAAGACAGGATTGCCTTCGCCGCGCCAACGCGGACCTCGGCGATCCTTTAACCCTCCTTATTACCCAAAAAGCCCCGTCCCGCCTTCGTCGGGACCGTTTTGTTTTTCCGTCCGCGCCCGGAAGCGAGCTCCCGGCACTACCGAAAAAACAAAACCCGCAGCTTTCGCTGCGGGCTTCTTGTTCGTCGGGAAGACAGGATTCGAACCTGCGACCCCCTGGTCCCAAACCAGGTGCGCTACCGGCCTGCGCTACTTCCCGATCCTGGCAATGAGGCGCGAAAATAGGGATTTCCCCGCGAACCGCCTAAGATTAAGGCAGAAAAGCCGTCCCGTATCCCTAAAGATTCCACCAATAGTTGAATTTCAGGACAACAGCCCGGTTGCGAACGCCAAACGGCGTGGTGATATAGTTATCCGTATAGACCAAAAACAGGTCGGATGCCGGCTTGTAGCGCCACTGCAGCCGGGTATTAAGGTTCATGTTGCGGATCTGCTGGTTGTACTGGACATAGGCGGTGAAGAAAAGAGTGTTTGTCATGGTAATATCCAGCTTGGGGCCGATCAGCCAGAAATGGGTATGCCCCCAGGGTTGCGGAAGGTTGAGGTCGCTATAAGAGGCGCTCATGGTAAAATTGACGTATGGCTGAATGCGATAACCGACATCCCCCAGCAGGGTGAACTTGTTGCCGTCGGCATAATAGCCGCCATAACGCAGCGAAAGGTCCCAGGTGAACAGCGCCTGCGGCTTGCTGACATAATCGATGCCCGCGGTATTCCACCGATGCTGCGTGCCGGTGGCGAGATAGTGGATGCCGGTATTCGTCGGGTCGAACGGGGCCAAAAGCCGGACATAGTCGTTCATCAGCACGCCCGACAGGGTACTCTTATCGCGAAACGTCGTCAGCCAGGTGAAGATGGTCTCGTTGTCGGTCCGATGAAAGGCCTCACTGTAGTAATAGGTCGAGGTTAGCTGAGGGCCATGACTGAGCACTATCCCACCCGCGGGCAGGAAGAGGTACGCCGCCTGCGGGTTGACCTTGAAATATCCCGTCCGCGGCACATAGCCTACCTCGGCATTGTAATTGACGCCGGTATACTCATATTCCGCGCCGATAAGCCAATGCCGGTCGTTATACTGTAGGTTCCCCGCATGTACATAGTCGTCGCCGCGCTTCCCGGGGCTGAATGCCTTTAAGAGCAAGACCTTCCCCGTCCAGTAATTGTTGGAAGAAGCCAGGTTGAACTCGACACCCAGATTCCGGTTGTACTGCGAATATACCGGCAGGGTCGTATCCTTGCCCGGCTGATAATGGACAGACTGCTTGTTGATGAAGATGAAGCCGATATTGCTTCGCGCAAAGATCTTCCGCTGCAACGCCACCATCGAAAAATTCTGTTCCGGCAGACCGATTGAATCGACTTTATTGGTCTGCATGTCCATCACCCCAATGCGCCAATTGGGGTCAAGCTTGCCGCTGAGCCGCGCCCCGAACTCTATTGGAACGCCCAATCCGATCCGCCGGGAAAAGAAAGGCCGGATATTGGCGTAGCCCAAATTGTTGAAATGGTCGGCGTTCTCCAAAAAGAACTGCCGCTTCTCGGGATAGAACAACTCGAACCGGCTGAGGTCGATCACTTCCTTGTCGACATCCACCTGGGAAAAATCGGGGTTGACAGTAAGATCGAGGTTCAGCGAAGAGGTGACCGCGATCTTGGCATCCCCACCGATCTCCTTCTTGTACACATTAGCGCCATGCGCGGAGTAATCCTTCTGCACCCCCGCCAGCACATAGGGGATGACGGAGATATTGGGGCCGGGCGGCGGCGGCGGCACATCCCAAACCAGGTCGCCGGTATACGCCAACGAAGCGGTGGGAAATTGCCGGGGCACAGGAGCCCATGCCGATTTTTCCGTCGTCTTGAGATCGTTGCGGCTGAAGTTGATGCCCCAATGCGTGACCCCGTTCTTATAGCGCAGGGTCTTGAACGGGATGGCAAGTTCCAGCACATAGCGGTCGCTATATCGCTTGACAACAGAGGTCCACTTGTTATCCCAGCTGAGATCGACCTTGCCGCCCTCATACATCAGCCCATCCCATTGCCCACCGGCGGCGTTGGCGCCAAATGAAAACCCGCTGGTCTCATCCTCGAACGGATCGATGAAGAAGATGAAGTTGTCGTTCTTGACAAAACTGAAGTCCCGTCTTAATGACTCTACCATATCGGGCCCGGCTCCGCGCAGATAACATTCCGCCACCAGGTAGAGATTGTGCAGGTCATAGGTCATCCGCACCACGGTCCGCACATTGGAACGACTGGTATCCATGGGAAGCACCATATAAAAATCGCCCGTCCGCTCGGCCTGCTGCCACGCCGGCTCATCAATGACCCCGTCGATGTGGATCGGACTCGTCGCGCGATGGATATGCAGTTCGAAGCCGATGTTCTTTTTTTGAGCAAAAGCCGGAAAAGCGGAAAGAAGCAGCACACAACACAAACAAGCAGCTAATCGATTAAGGATCATTGTCAAAAAATACAATTTTTTACCGATATCTCATTATCTTTACCCCGAGGTGATGGTGTTCCACCTTATCAACCGCCCTGACGATCAGAGGGACGATGACGCCTACGAATTATCAATACTTAATTGATCAAATTTATAATTTGTAGGCATGAAGCAACCCAGGTTCTCGTTCGAACAGTTCTCCATTCTCTCCTATCTTCTTCGCTGGACCGCTTTGGTCATCCCCGTGGCCCTGACGGCGGGATCGCTTGTGGCCCTGTTCCTGTGGTTGCTGGATAAGGCCACGCTATTCCGGTTTGCGCATAGCTGGCTGCTCTTCCTGCTGCCGCTGGCCGGCATCCTGATCTATATTATCTACCGATATCTGGGCAAGAATTCCGAGGCCGGCAATAACCTCATCATCGATGAGATCCACCAGCCCGGAGCCGGCGTACCGGCGCGGATGGGCCCGCTGGTACTGTTCACAACGGTGATCACGCATCTGTTTGGCGGATCCGCGGGAAGGGAGGGTACCGCCGTTCAGATCGGCGGAAGCCTCGCGCAACTTTTTGCCCGGAAGCTGAACCTTTCACAGGAGGACACCCGCACCCTGCTGATGACCGGGGTCGCCGCGGGCTTCGGGGCCGTATTCGGCACGCCGGTGACGGGAGCCATTTTTGCGCTGGAAGTGCTGGCGCTGGGGAAGATGCAATACGATGCCCTCATGCCCTGTTTTATGGCCAGCGTACTGGCGGATATCGTATGCAGCGCCTGGGGGATTCATCACACAGCCTACCGGATCCAATTTGCGGATACCACAACGACTGCTTTTCTGCATTTTGATCTTCTTCTTCTGGTAAAGATCATTGTAGCCGGCGTAGCCTTTGGCCTGGCGGGGATGGGCTTTGCCGAAGCCTCGCATACGATCAAAAAATATAGTAACCGATGGATCAGGATCAAATGGCTGGTGCCCGTGGCCGGTGGCCTGGTAATCATCGGGCTGACCTATGCGCTGGGAACACGGGATTATCTCGGACTCGGCGTCATCGGTAAAAACCCGGGGGCTGTCACCATCCTCTCCTGCTTTCACGCAGGCGGGGCGGAATCGTTCAGTTGGCTCTGGAAATTACTTTTTACGGCGGTCACGCTCGGAACGGGGTTTAAAGGTGGCGAAGTGACGCCTCTGTTCTTTATCGGGGCAGCGCTGGGTAATACCCTGGCGGTATTGAGCGGTGCACCGGTAGACCTGATGGCCGGACTGGGCTTTATCGCCGTCTTCGCCGGGGCGACCAACACGCCGGTGGCCTGCACACTGATGGGGGTGGAATTATTTGGGGCTGAACATGTTCTTTATTACGCCGTCGCCTGCTTTACAGCCTATTATTTCAGCGGTCACTCCGGCATCTATTCGGCCCAGCGGGTCGGCATCGCCAAAGCCAAAATATCCCGGACAAAAGCTGGATAGTTTATTATCTTGCCAGGGTCATGCTGCGTACGTCAACCGCTTTTACAAAGGCCCAGATCCCGGCCGCTTCCATCCCGCTGCTCTTGAATTTCTATCAGCAGGAACTGGAGCACCAGCGTGTTCATTCCATCACCGTGTCGGAGGACTCCCTTTATTTCAGCAACCGGCGTTGGGTCATCGGCAAGGCTCGTTTCGGCAATCAATACTTTTGTTTTGCCTCGGGCAGGATCCGGATCCAGGATACCGGTAGCGAATACACTGTCTTTTTGGAAGGCAATCTTTCCCGGATCTTGATATTGGGGGGCGCCCTGGCGACGGTCTGCGCGTTGGCGGCGTTTATCGCCTCGGGGTTCAACGTCATTGCCATCGCCCTGGGTCTCCTGATCTTTCTGCTGGTATCCGTCGTCAATTATGTTTATACGCTCCTTTTCTTCCCTGTCTATTTTACCGATCTGCGCAACGAAATGGAGGAATCCCTGCAAAACTTACATTAGTTCATAAACTTCCGGACAAAGAAGTCCGCAGCCGCCGCGTATACGGTGACGGCATTGGCAAAATTCATCCAGTGATGGGTGTCGTCAACGATCATCAACGATTCATAGGGCACCCCTTTTTTCTCCAGGCGCCGGATCAGATCGACGCTTTCGCTGAACCGCACGTTGCGATCGTCATCGCCCTGAATGATGAGCACCGGTGACCGCCAGGTATCGATGGCCGAGACCGGCGAAGAAAGCCAGGCCGTTCGAAGCGCTTTCTCATAGTCCGGAGCCTTTTCATACCGGTCCTTTGCTGCTGTGAAGATCGATGATTGGGTCAGCCAGCTATGCACGCCGTGAAAGTCGACGCCGGCCGCAAACAGGCGGGAGTCCTTTGCCAGCGCCATGGCAGTGAGAAAACCACCGTAGCTGCCGCCATACACCCCTATCCTGCCCGTATCTACGAAATGCTGTTTCCGCAGCCATTCGCCGGCGGCTTTTATATCCTTATACTCCGAGGCACCGGCGGCCCCGGCCTTTGCCGGCTTGTGAAACTCATATCCATAGCCGATACCCAGCCGGTAGTTGACCGCAAGGACTACAAAGCCCAGACTGGCGAGATACTGATTGGAGGCATATGCGTTGGAATAGTAATCCGAATAGTGCCAGCCCAGGAGCATCTGCCGCGGCGGGCCTCCGTGGATATAAACGATGGCCGGTTTACGGGTCTTGCCGCCCTGTGGCTCGAAAAGATCGGCATGGACGATCACCCCATCGGCTGACGTAAAGGTGACCGCCCGGGGTGTGATCAACCGGCTCTGGGGGAAATCCTGGGGTATCCGATCGTTGCAAAGTGTCGTGATGTTCCTGCCGCCATGATCCTTTAGGCGCAGGACGGCGGGCAGCGGCGGGCGCTGGGCGGTGGCGCTGATAAACGCAAGAGCCGTTTCATCGCCGGTGAGGATGGGCGTCCATTCCAGCCCTTCGCCCGGGGTCATGATCTTCGCATCCTGCTTATCGATGCTCACCATCAGGACATGGCGTCTTTCCACATCCAGCGGGTCCGTCCCGGTATTGGCGCTGCAAACCAGATATTTTCTGCCGGCGCTAAGCCGGATATGCTCACACATAAAATTTCCGGGTGTCAGCAGCAGCGGCTGCACGCCACGGGCAGAGGGTGTCGTGGCCCCATGACCATCTGCGGCATTGGCATCGATGGAATATAGATGTGGCCAGCCGTCGTGATAAGAGAGGAAGACGATATGGTTGCCGTCAGCCCAGTGCAGGTTGGCGCCGCCATCCGTTGAAGGAAAAGAACCCCTGAGCGTCGCCGGGGCCTTCCATAACAGGCTCGCCTTGCCGGCTGCGGTATCCGCAACGTAAAGACTCCAGGGGAGATGTCGGTTCGCCAGCAGGGAATCCGGCGCCCCTCCTGTTCCCGGTCTGCGGATAAAAACGATCCGGCTGCCGTCGTTGGACCATTGCGGTGATTCATCCCGGCTAAAGGAGGGAGCGATCCATTTTAGTGTGGGCAACCCTGGAGTATAAATACCAATGATGGAATGATCGGACCTCGAGGACACGAACAACAGCCGCCGGCCATCGGGCGACCATTGAAGGTCACCGACGTTCCCCCGGGTAGTAAAGGCATTCTTGGCAGCAGAAGATCCGTCGATGGGCGCCGTCCAAACCTGATTGCTCTTTATGAAGGCTACCGTTTTCCCATCCGGTGAGGGAGACGGTTCATCGCCTTCGGACAGATATTTTACTTCCCCGCCGGCGAAAGGAATACTCGCGACCTGCACCTTAAAAGCTTCTGTTTCGAAGGCGGGGTTGACCGGACGTCCGCCCTCCCAGTTGGCGCCATGATCGCCGCCGCGGACAAACACCACCCAACTGCCATCGGTAGACAACGAAATACTCGTTATCTCCTGCCCATCATCCTTTGAGAAATCGGTGAGTTTCCGCGGAGCATAGGCCGGTCCCTCGGCAACATAGATATTTCGCCGGCCTTCCTCATCCATGGCCCACGCAATGCGGGCTCCCGTCGGCGATGCCGTCAACTCTGTTGGAAAGGGATATTTCTTGAAGGCAAGAAAAGGAGTCGGTTGCGCCACCAATTGCAATGGCAGCAGCAGAAATAGCAATGCTTTTCTCATGTATAGTGGCTGGGCTTTATGCGAATAATTTACGACTTTTTTACATCCGGGTCGATCTTTTCCGCTTGCTCTCTATAGATCAGGTCGAGCGCCTCCGTATGGCGGATGAGAAAGCTCAGGTCTTTTTCGTCGTAGGTGCGGAATAGTTGCTCTACCTGGGCAGCCAGGCGGATATAGTGCTGCCTGGTCTTTGCATGCTTTTCCGGTATCAGGGTGACTATAACTTTACGGCGATCGTTGGGGTCTGCAGTTCTCTTTACAAAGCCGCTTTTCTCCAGCCGGTCGATGACGTTGGTGATGGCACCGGTAGTCAGTTTTGTGGCCTTTGCCAGGGCCCCCGCAGTGGAAGGCCCCATTTCCTGCAGGAAATCGATGCACTCCGCGTCGGTGACATGGAGACCCGTTTGCTGTGCGATAGTATGCTGCAATAGTAGAGAGCTCCGGGTAAATTTTCTAAGCGCCCACATCAGATCGTAGACTTTCGGATCCACTTTTTTGTCCGCTGCCATAGATAGTCAATTTTCTATATAAAAACGCCAGCCACAGCAGGATGAACACGATCATCGCGACCTGCGCATAATGGTCCAGCTTATTTCCTGTTGTGCCCGTGTAGCCGAGAAACAGGTCCGCCAACAATATACCAGCCGCGAGGCCGAGCCTGTCTTTATTCGTGGTGATCTTCATCATCCGCCAGTTCCGCAACAGGCTGAAGTACCCCAGCAACAGCAGCGGGCCTCCCACCAGCGGCATCCAGGCAGGAATACCTTTAAAAGTGAAGATCGTGCCAATTCCTACAAACCATAACACGCCCGCCGCAAAGGTGATCACCGCTATCACGGCAAAGGAGATATTCTCCGATCCGGGCTCCGGTCTTATGTAGACAGGTACCGGGGGTCGTTTCACGGCTACAAACGCAAGTATACCTATTAAAACGACACAAAGGGCAAAGTAGAAAGCCGGCGCATTGAAGTGTCCCAGCTTGATAAACAGGAAATGGAGTGCGGTGCCTGTCAGCAGCAGGACGATGCCCCAGATATACAGGCCTGTCTTTCCTATCCACGGCTCAAGCCGCTGGGCAGGAAACAGAGTTTCGGTAAACAGGATAGCGCCCGTGATGCTCCAGAAGGCGTGCAGTCCGGTCAGGGACATCGCCCATACCCAGTTGATCCCGAAGGCCCTTCCGAGCGTAATATCGAGGCCGAGGAAATGGGGATTGAAAATAGATTGCAGCGTCAGGCCTTCCGTGAATAGGCCAAAGGCGAAACCAAGCAGGATAATGCTTGTCCAGCCAAGCCCCAGCCTTCGGGCAATGCCCCGGATGAGGATCGCTCCCGATCCATAAAAAAAGAACTGCGCGGCCAATTGGTTTATCCGGCTGAAGGGAGTCGATCCACTCAGCACTTCGGCCATAAAGGTCGAGATGATTATTAAGAAGAGCAGGGGTAATACCCTTGTCTTTGGTTGATGTGTATTCATAAACCAAAGATAATATCTTAGTTTTTAATTATCTTAATTACTAAGATAATTATTTCTACCGCTGCCACTGGATAAGGGTATCTTCCAATGGAAGGGAGATACCCTCATACCCGGGGATGACCCGGACGGTATAGTCTGAAGCCGGCCGGTTGGTCTTTACCTCGACGGCATACATGTTGGTCGATCGCGCTCTCTCCATGACATACTTTTCAGGTGCGCCATCGTCCTTTCCGTCACCATAGACCTCTACCGTCACTTTTGCCGGGTCGATCCCGTTCAGCTCTACGGGTATGCGAAAAAGCCAGCCGCCCTCGCTTTGTGTCGACTGGAGCTGGCCAAAACCCACCCCGTCCCATTTTGCCTTCAGCTCGTTACGCGCGGCGACGATCCGGTTGCCGGCGGCGCCTTTTTCCGCCGCGCGCTGCAGGTAGCGGGCAGCGGCAGGGAGATAATATTTCTCGGTGTATTCGCGTACCGTCCGGTTGGCGGAATATTGCGGGGTGAGCATCGACATACTCTTTCGGATCCGTTGCACCCAGCGCTCGGGGATGTTCTGCTCGTTGCGGCTATAGAATTCAGGGATCAGCTGTTGCTCGAGGATAGTATATAAGGCCTCCGCTTCCGCCGCATCCCAGGCAGGGTCCTCCCCATGCTCCCACCCATCACCCAGGGCCCAGCCCACTTCGGGCGTATACGCTTCCACCCACCAGCCATCCAGCTCGGAGAAATTGATGCCGCCATTGACCAGCACCTTCATACCGCTGGTACCGCTTGCCTCCCAGGGACGCCGGGGGGTGTTGAGCCATACGTCTACACCCTGTACCAGGTGTTCCGCCAGCAGCATATCGTAATCGCTTAAGAAGACGATGTGGCGATAGAGATTGTGATCCCGGATAAACCGCACCCATTGACGGATCAGCGCCTTACCACCCTCGTCGTTAGGCGAGGTCTTGCCGGCAAGGATCAACTGTACCGGTCGATCGGGATTGGTAAGGATCCGGATCAGCCGTTGCTCGTCATGAAGAAGGAGATAGGGCCGTTTGTAAGGAACGAATCGCCGGGCGAAGCCGATTGTCAGCGCCGAGGGATCGAAAACCTCCCCGGCTGCTTTGACGAGATCGGCGGACTGGCCGGCCACCATCATCTGCCGGGAAAATCGTTCGCGGGCATAACGGACAAGACTATCTCTTGATAAGTTCCGCATCTTCCAGAGAAGCTCATCCGGAACACCCGCGATGTTCTCCGCGAGACCTTCCTGGTCGCCTTTCCACGGGTCTTTTCCACAGGCATGCGTCCAGACCTCATCGGCATAAGCGCTGTCCCAGCTGGGCATATGAACACCGTTCGTCACGGAGCCCACAGGGACCTCGATCCGCGGCCAGCGTTGAAACAGCGGCTGGAAAAGATGCTGACTGACCGTGCCATGCAGCTTGCTGACGCCGTTGACGGCACCGCTGCCGTGTAAGGCCAGCCAGGCCATGTTAAACCCTTCACCGCTATTATGCGGGTTCTCGCGGCCCAACGCCATCAGCGAGTCGAAATCGAGATGCAGGTTGTCCCAGGCATAGGCCCCAAGATATTGCGCGATCAGGGCCGGGCTGAAATGATCGAAACCCGCCGCCACTGCCGTATGTGTCGTGAAGAGGTTCCCCGCGCGGGTCACCGCCAGCGCTTCTTCGAAACCGATGCCCGTTTCTTTCATAAGATCATTGGCCCGTTCGAGGACGAGAAACGCGGCATGCCCTTCATTCATATGACAAACCTCGGGCTGGATGCCCAGGGCCCGCAGCAGCCGCCAGCCGCCGATGCCCAAAAGGATCTCCTGCTTTATCCGGAGGTCTTCCCCACCCCCATAGATCTCGCTTGTGATACCCCGATGGATCGGGAGGTTGGAGGCATCATTACTGTCCAATAAATAGAGTCTCGCCCGCCCTACCTGTACCTGCCAGGTGCGGAGCCATACGTTGTACCCACTGAGCTCAACTTTCACCCGCAGCCACTCGCCGTTGGGCAGCCGCAACGGTGAGATCGGCAGTTGCATAGGGTCGTTGTACGGGAACAGTGCCTGTTGGTTGCCGTCGCGATCGATCGCCTGGCGGAAATAGCCCTGCTGATAAAGCAGCCCCACCGCCGTCACGGGAACCCCGAGATCGGTGGCGGATTTTAACTGATCGCCCGCGACGTTCCCCAACCCACCGACGTAGATGGGCAGGGCCTCGCTCAACATATATTCCATGCTGAAATAAGCCACGTTTTTTAGCGGTGACCCAGGATATTTTTGCTGGAACCACCGGGGGGTCGACTCGGCCTCCTCCTTTTCCTGCTCGAGACGGTTCACCTTGTCACGAAAGGCCGGGTTGGCCAGTCTGCTTTGCAACAGTTCCCGGGACAGGGTCATCAGAATGATCCAGGGATTGTGGGTAAGGTCCCAAAGGGCAGGATCCAGTTGCCGCCATATCTCATCGGCGGCATGATTCCACGACCAACGCATATCCAGTGCCAGCCCAACCAGCTTATCCACACCTTCTATATCGGAAGGCATAAAACCAAAGGGTTGGTAAGTGTTGTATTTCTGATCCATCGGATTTTGATTTTGACTGATTATACAGTCAGTCGAGATGAATGTTTAAGCAGCCGATGTTTTTAACCGGGAAATAATGAACTTCGGGGTAATAAAATACTTACGGGCAGTAAAATATGCAACTATGGCAATCCATCCTCTGGCAGGAAAGCCTGCCGATCCGCAACAGCTTGTTGATCTTACCAGACTGATCACCGCCTATTATTCAGAGAAACCCGATCCGGGCATTCCCGCACAACGGGTAGCGTTCGGAACGTCGGGCCACCGGGGAACTTCCTTCGACGCCGCATTCAACGAAGATCATATCCTCGCGATCACTCAGGCTATTTGCCTTTATCGCCAACAGAACCGGATCGACGGTCCATTATTTCTCGCCGTAGACACCCATGCCCTTTCCTGGCCGGCACAGATCACCGCCCTGGAGGTCTTGGCGGCCAATGGCGTGGAAACGATGATCGCGGATGGTAGCGATTATACGCCTACCCCGGTGCTCTCCCATGCGATCCTGGGCTATAACCACGAGCGGACCAGCGGGCTTGCCGATGGGATCGTGATCACGCCTTCGCATAACCCGCCGAAAGATGGCGGATTTAAATATAACCCTCCTCATGGCGGTCCGGCGGAACCCGCCATCACCGATTGGGTGCAAAAAAAGGCGAATGAATTTTTAGAGAACGGTCTTCAAGGTATAAAGCGGATACCCTACTCGAGGGCCCTCCACGCCCCGACGACCCATAAATACAATTATCTCCGGCCATACATCGACGATCTGGGGAACATTATCGATATGGACAGGATCCGGGATTCAAAGCTTCATTTTGGTGTCGATCCACTCGGGGGCGCTGGCGTTCATTATTGGGGGCCTATCGCCGATCATTATAAACTCGATCTCACGGTCACCTCGACGGTGGTCGATGGAACCTTCCGGTTTATGACAGTCGATTGGGATGGACAGATCCGGATGGACCCTTCTTCGCCTTACGCCATGGCCAGACTGGTTGGCCTGAAAGATAAGTTCGATATCGCTTTTGCCTGCGATACCGATCATGACCGGCATGGGATCGTTACGCGAACCACGGGATTGATGCAACCCAATCATTATCTCTCCGCCTGTATCTATTATCTTTTTACGCACCGGCCGGATTGGCCGGCAACGGCGAGAGTCGGAAAGACGCTCGTCAGCAGCCAGATGATCGATCGCGTCACCGCCAAGGTAAACCGCGGGCTGTATGAAGTTCCGGTAGGCTTCAAATGGTTTGTAGATGGGCTGCTTGCAGGCACGCTGGGTTTCGTTGGCGAAGAAAGCGCGGGTGCGTCTTTTCTCCGAAGAAATGGTAAGGTCTGGACCACGGACAAGGACGGGATGATCGCGGGTCTGCTCGCTGCCGAGATGATGGCGGTCACCGGCAAAGATCCCGGGCAGATCTACCAGGAGCTTTCGAACGAGCTGGGCAATCCCGTTTATGACCGCTTCGAGGCAAAGGCGACACCGGAAGAAAAAAAGAAATTATCCCGGCTTTCCCCCTCGATGGTCAGACAAAAGGAGATGGCCGGGGAGAAGATCACCGCCATCCTCACCACCGCCCCGGGTAATGACGCGGCCATCGGCGGCCTGAAGGTGACGACAGAGAACGGCTGGTTTGCCGCTCGGCCATCGGGTACCGAAGACATCTATAAGATCTATGCGGAGAGCTTCCGGGGAACCGATCATTTAAAACAGATCCAGCAGGAGGCGCAGACGATCGTCAACGAAGCGTTGAAGGGATAACGAGCAAAGGGGCCGCCCCCTAAGGCTTTTTCTTGATCCCCCAGGCCAGGCCGACGTTCAACGAGACGTAGGGCCCCGAGAAACCGCTCCCCGCCTTCAGGTTGATGCCGCCGATATTATTTGGATTGTGTCCATCGGGGCCATCCGCTTGGACGAACTCCATCTCCGCGGATTGTTCCAGCGGCAGCATCCATCCCGCTTCCATGCTGATCACCCACATCCCCCGGATCGGTCTGGTGGACAACGTCAGTTTGGGTTCCAACAGCAATGCGCTTCGACGATAGTCGATATTCAGCTGGCCGGCATTGATAGTATCCGTCTCGCTGGTGTAGTCGTAGGAACTTATAGTGACGGGATATCGATCGGGAGCCCTGTATCCAAACAGACTGATCTCCTTTTGCCTGTTGTCGATGGCGCCCAGGCTCTTTTTGCCCCCGATGAAGGCATAAAGATCGAAGCCCGGCCCCAGCAAAAGAGGTCCTATTGGAAAAATACGCCGGTATCCCGTCTGAAAGTAAAATCCGTTCTCACCATTTCCCGATCGATAGTTGCCAAGCCCAAGATCGACACTAAATCGCTTGCGAAGGATTGTGAGAGTCGACAGATTCCCCATTCCTAAAGGCCGTGCAAAATACGACCGCCGCAGACCCGAACTAAATGTTTGCGTGGTGGTGATCCCTGTGACAACAGAAGTAACGGTATAAGGGAAGGCAGTTTCAATCCCGCCGGTCGAACCGGTCCTAAAGAATGCGCCGCCGCCGATACTCCAGATATTGTAGCTCCTGTCATCTGTCTGGGCTACGATGTGTTCAGATAGCAGGACCACGATCATCAGCCAGTAAAGGGCTTTCATGATCTTACGATGAGGTTAAGAATGGGGTTAAAAAGGACTGGATTAAAGGTCGCAAGATTTCGGTCCGGAAGGAAATAAAAGCCCTTAAAAGGTGATTAAAGCTATCTCGCAGCCGCAAGCACCTCCTTGTTGAGTCGGATATATTCCGCGCTGGGTTCGGCGCTGGCAAGGCGTAGCCCTTCATTGGCTGTGGCGATGGCGCCTGCTTTATCGCCCAGTTTCAACTGTATCCGGGCCATCCAGTATTTAACGTTGTATTGACCGGGTTGTGCCTTGTCGCGTTCCTGCATCCAGGCCAGCGCCTTTTGCATATCCTTATCGTGGTTGTAGTAGTAGATGGCGGCAAAATAATAAGGCTTTTTCTCGCCTTGCATGGCCTTGTCGATATTGGCCATCACCTGGGCATCGACATCCGTCGTCAGCTTCATCGATACCAGCGTATTGTCCCACATGATCTGGAGATCTCCATGCTCTACATTCATATTGGCGAACTGCAGAGTAAGCGTCTCGAGCTTCTTATCCAGTTTGGCGGTACGCACTTTGAAACGAAGTACATCCTTTGTCGAATCATAAGCATAGGCGCCCCACTGATTTGCCGACTTGTTGATAACGATCTCCCATTCATTGGCTCCGGGGATGGTAAACAGAGAATATTCACCAGGCGCCAGCGGATGGCCTTCTATGTTGATCGAATCGGTGAGCTTGAGTTTTGTCGCGGCATTGGCGCCGGTACGCCACACGTGGCCGTAAGGTTCCATGGCTCCAAATATCGTTCTGCCCTTTGTATTGGGCCGGGAATAGGTGACTGAAATACTCCCCAGACCGAAGTCCTGCTCGATACGTTGGGTGGTGCTGGGTTGGGGGATCTTGAGATCCTGTGCGACCGAGGAGCCGGGACGCAGGCAAAAACAAAAGGCTAAAAAGCAGAGGGCAGTGATTTTCATATCGTTTTGGTTTGCCATTGAAAACGCAGGATTTGCTACAGAGGATGGCTCGCCCGATAAAAAATACGCGGGAAGATCACTTCCGTAAACCGCCCGGCGTGCCGGATCGCATTTTGATCCTCCCGGCTTTGGTTGATCGCCAATACCAGCTTGAGCCCGGGGACGACGACGAGGAACTGGCCGCCCCAGCCCATGCCGTAGATCATTTCCTGCCCCTGATAGGTAATATGATACCAGCAAAGCCCATAATGAGAAGCGTGGAATCCCCACTCGGTAGGATAGAGGGTGTCGGGATGAAGGAGCTGGGCGATCCATTTTTTAGATACGATCTGTCTCCCCTCGGCCTTCCCCTCATTCAGGAGCAACGACCCGATCTTTATCCAATCTGCTGTGCGAAGCCGGATGTTCTCCAGCCCGGACAGATCGTAATAGCCATCCTTTGTTTTTGCCCATTCGACGGCGGTGATGCCCAGCGGGTCAAGCAGGTTCTTACGCGCAAAGTGGAGTACATCCATCCCGGTGCTCTTGGTGAGAATGATACCAAGAAGATGGGTCGCCGCATTGTTGTAGTGGAACACCTCGCCCGGGGTAGACAGCAACGGCGGGTTCAGCACAAAACCCGCGAGGTCGGTCAACGCAAGATATTCGCCGATGCCGTTCAACTTATCCAGGTCCTCATGTTGCAGACCCGATGCCTGGTTCATCACCTGACGAAGCGTGATATCCTGCTTTCTTTTATCAGGATCGCTTTTCAGTTGCGGAAACCAGTGCACGATCTTTTCATCCAGCGATGGGATGAGTCGCTTATCTATCGCGATACCGATGAGCAGGCTGCCCATGCTTTTTGTGAGTGATTGATCGTCAAAGACGTCCGCCGCCTTTGCTCCGTTGAAATATTTCTCATAGCCGATCTTGTTGTCCTTCGATATGACGACACTGTAAAGGCCCGGGTATTTTGCGAGGTCCAGGGAGCTGTCTCCTGTTGAGGTTTGAGCTTGGGCACATAGGCTCAGGATAGTGAATAGAAAAAGGGACAGAACGGTCTTTCGCATAGTGGCAAGGTTGAAAAGTAAAACTACGTATTTTATCGCCTTGATGGTGCAAATCCTGATCTGCTGTATCTTTAAGGATGCGCCATACTTTTTTCGTCTGCTTGTTGTGCCTGTCCGTTATTGCCGGTGCACAAACTACACCGAGGATCGTCAACATCGTCAATTTCATTCGGTTACTCGAACCAAGAGATCCGGCTATTACGGAGGATGTTCTTTACAAAACGGTCGTCAGTCAGGTACAGCTGATGAAAAAGTACCGGCTGCGCGGAACCTTTTTATTGCAGTATGACGCATTGATGGATGCACGCTACCAGTCATTGTTGAAGCAACTGCCGCGGGACAGCTTTGAGATCGGCGCCTGGCTCGAACTGCCTCAACCGTTGGTGGAAAAGGCGGGCATCAAATGGCGGGGCCGGTATCCCTGGGACTGGCGGGCAAATGTTGGATTTGTGACGGGCTATACCCCGCTCGAACGCGAGAAACTGATCGACGTCTACATGGAAGACTTCAAACACATCTTTGGCTACTACCCCCGATCGGTAGCTTCCTGGTTCATCGATGCGCATAGCCTGGAATATATGTACGGGAAGTATCACATCGTAGCCTCTGCCAACTGCAAGGATCAATATGGCACCGATGGCTATACCCTCTGGGGCGGCTATTGGAACCAGGCCTATTATCCCAGCAAGATGAATTCCTATATGCCGGCACAGCATGC
Organism: Puia sp.; assembly: GCF_036500295.1. NCBI lineage: Bacteria > Pseudomonadati > Bacteroidota > Chitinophagia > Chitinophagales > Chitinophagaceae > Puia > Puia sp. The sequence continues at coordinate 90,387 of NZ_DASYCH010000053.1, forward strand.
GCAAAACCAGGTGCCCGTGCCCGTTTTCAGGATGCTCGGCAGTGACCCCATCCGGCAGTATGACAATGGCCTTGGCGGCAATAGACAAGGTGTCGTTACCCTCGAACCGGTATATGCGTTTGGCGGCGGTGACCCCGCTTGGGTCAACTGGTTCTTTGCTTCTTTTGTCCAGGGACCGGAACTTGGTTTTAACTATACCCAGGCCGGACAGGAGAATTCATTTACCTGGAGCGCGATGGCGAAAGGACTGGAGATACAATTCCCGTTGATCGCCCGGCTGCGCGATGAGCATAAGCTAAGGGTAGAGACGCTGGAGGCCTCGGGCCGCTGGTTCCGGTTGACCTATCCGGTGACACCGGCCACGTCTTTTACTGTGACTAAGGATCTGCCCGGCAGCGACCGGAAGACCATCTGGTACGATAGCCGCTTTTACAGGATCAATCTCCTATGGGAAGGCGGGAGGCTGAGGATCCGGGACCTCCATTTGTTCGACGAGAATTTCCCTTCGGTGTATGAGACAGCGGCGGTAGATAGCACAGATTGCAGGTTTTTTACCCTGCCCTTTGTGGATGGCTATGTATGGAGCAAGCCGGGACAGATTGCCGGGCTTCGGCTGAAGGCGGTCGTGGATGGGAAAGAGGTGTCGCTGGAGGGTGGTGATCCTTCGTTTGCACCTGCCGGCGCCTCTACCATGCGCATCCATTGGCCGCTAAAGACCGTGAAGGGGAGTTTTGAGATCGAGCTCGGCGAGAAACAATTCTCGATGCGCTGGGTTGGCCGGCAACCCTTGGACTGGTTTTTCGATCTGAATACGGCAGAGGGAGTGAGTTTACCGTTCGCTTCGATAAGTGGAGCCGCCGTCAACTGCAGTTTTGAAGGCATGAACTACCGGGTCACGGCGGAGAAGGGACTCATGGCAAAGGGGGATGGCGGCGCCGCTCTTCGGATACGGGCTGCCGGTGGCCGGATGGTTTTGGGGTTAGAAAACAGTCACAAGGAGATCGCCCAAACCCATATTTTTGAAGAGGGGGTGATCAGCACCGGCGATTATGAGACCCATCCAGCCTTCTCTCCGGGTGGTGATACCCTGTATTTCCTGAAAGGGTTGCCCGACGCAAATTTCTTCTCCATCTGCGTGTCTTTTAAGCGGAACGGCCGGTGGTCGGCTCCAAGGGTAGTTCCTTTTTCCGGCAAGTACCTGGATGCCGATCCGTTTGTCACAAAAGATGGGAAAACGCTTTATTTCGTGTCGAACAGACCCGATAAGGAAGGCCAGCCGGTAAAGCCTGACTGGGATATCTGGAAGGTGGCCATCACCCCCGGTGAATGGGGAACACCGGTCCATCTGGACAGCCCGTTCAACAGCAGCGCCAGTGAATATTTTCCGACCATGGCCGACAACGGCAATCTGTATTTCGGTTCGGGGCGCAAAGGCGGGAAGGGCCGGGCGGATCTCTATGTTTGCAGATGGGTCGATGGGAAATATACCGAGCCCGAGAACCTGGGAGATTCCATCAATACCGCCGACAATGAATATGAGCCTTTTATCTCCCCGGATGAGCGCTTTTTGATCTTTATGGCGACCCGCCCCAATGGCCTGGCCAATGCCGATTTTTACATCAGCTACCGGGAAAACGGGGTGTGGAGCAAGGCAAAGCGGCTGCCCGAACCGATCAACTCCGATGCGACGGAGTGGGGAGGCAAGATGAGCAGGGATGGAAAGTTCTTCTTTGGGAGCAGCAGGAATAAGATCATCGATGTGTTGCCCCGGCGCGAGGACATGAAAGATTTCGATCTTCGGCTGCACAGTCCGGGCAACGGTTTAGGAGATATTTATTCTATTGACTGGAAGGAGATAAAGTTTTAACTTTAGAGTACAAAATCTCCTCCCATGGCAAAGTCACCTTTCGTGCTGCTTTGCTGCACCCTTTTCGCTTGCAGCGTCTGGGCACAAACAACAACAACATCGGATCCAGCTATCCCGCAAAAACTCCAATTCAAAAAAACCAACTTTAGCTGGGTAGCGAATACCAGCTATTTCCCCAAAAGAGCATGGGATGATGTCGACGACAACTTCCGAAGTATGATGTATACGGGACCGCGAAAGAAAGAGGCGATAGATCTGCGGTTGCCGGAGTTCAGGAATAAAAAAGTGGATTTTCAGCTGAAGGCCGGACCGAGGGATCCATTGTTCAGAAGACAATGAGTTACTCCGGTTGCAGATACAGGTCCGCGGTATGATCGCAGTGATTAATCTTATCATTGCATTCGGACCTTATCATGAAAAAGCAATTCCTGGCGGACTTCATCGCCTCCCTATTCATTCTCCTTTTCGTATACGCGGCGTTGAGCAAGCTGCTGGACTATGATGAGTTCCGTGTGCAGGTGAATAAGTCCCCTTTGCTGACCGCCTATACGGGGTTGGTGATCTGGCTGGTTCCGGGCCTGGAGATTGCGATCACCCTGCTGCTGGCCATTCCCCGCTGGCGGCTACCCGCACTGTATGCTTCCTTCACCTTGATGGTCACGTTCACAGCTTACATCATTGCAATTCTGCATTTCAGCGACTTTATACCCTGCTCCTGCGGTGGTATTCTGCAGAATATGAGCTGGAACCAGCATCTCGTCTTCAATATCATCTTTATCGTGCTGGCGCTGACGGGCGTCCTGTTATATTCAAAAAAAACGGACAAACCGGTTCCCATCGCCGGGCGAACGCTGTTAAAAGGGGAAGCCGAAAACCTATAGAAAAGAGTAGGCACATTGAGTCATTTTTGAAACATTTCTTATGAAAAGAGTAAAAACTCTGATGACGGTCCTCGCCTTCGCCCTCGCGATCGGCGGCGCCTTTGGATTCAAATCGTCCTCCCGTCCCAGCGGGCCAACGACCGGCTTTTTTAACCTGGGCCCGGGCGAACCCTGCGCCCATACTTTCATTCCCCAGGGATGCGGGACAACGGGAACTCAGATCTGCACGCTCGGGAAAGACTTCTATTATCAGGATGGGTCCTGCTTGAGTCCTTTCTTCTTTGCGGAATAGCCTGCTGCTTAACCGTAATTCTTCAATTGGCGGCGAATCGTCGCCAATTGATCTCACTCTCTGCCTCATGCTATGAAAAGGATTTACTATTTAACAGGCTGCAGCCTCCTGGGCGTTGGGCTGATCTTTTTGCTTTATATAATGGCGGCTAAGGCGAATAGCAGACCTAATGGTTTTATCCGCCTTTTTCCCCCGCATCGGACGACGCCTGTTAAAATTCTCGACCTTCAATATGATTCTTACTATTTCGCCGGCGGGACCGGGCAGCATGTTTACGTGGGCAACTATTCCGTTCCTGCCCGTGTGCTGGTCGTCAACCATGCGCTTACAGACACGCAACAGCTGCAACTGGCGCTCGTTGACAGGAATAAGCTCGTCCGGGTCTCTTCCGTGCTGACGGTCGACTCACCCGATATTTATATGCTGGAGGGACAGACGCCCACACTGCTATACGGCACTTTGCCATCCGGCCTGCTGCACCGGGTACCGGACAGCATACACTTCATCGCTTCGCAACCCCTGTCACCCACTTCATTCGTCATCAGGGTCTTCAGTGACCGGCTGCAACAGAATATCCTAGCTAAACAGGTCAGCGAAGCCCCCGCCGTGCGACCCGCGCCGGAGGTCTTGGAAAAACAACTGGATGGATTATTCTGTACGGACGGTATGCTGTATTATGAGCGCGACCCCGCTCGACTGGTATATACCTATTTTTATCGCAACCAGTTCATCTGCCTCGATACCAATCTAAAAGTGCTGAACCGGTATCGCACGATCGATACGAACAGTCACGTTCAGATCTCCGTCAGCGCCCTGCCGTCCAAAGGCGCCAGTACGATCAGTGCGCCGCCCGTTACGGTGAACAGGAAAAGCTGCATAGCCGGCGATCGGCTGTATGTCAACTCAGGCCTGCTGGCAAATAACGAAGATAAGAAGACCTTCGATCGCTGGTCGGTGATCGACGTGTACTCATTGACCAACGGGAAATACGAGTTTAGCTTTTACCTGCCGGATTACCAGGATAAGAAGATGCGGAGTTTTCGCGTTTTTGATCATACGCTGGTGGCGCTGTATGATCATTACCTGTATAGCTTCCGCCTGAATTTCTGAGGTGGCAGGCCGCCAACTTTTACCATTTTTCAAGTATTGTGTCTCAAAAAACAACCCGCATAAAAAAAATTTGCGAAACCGAACGGCTGCACGTATATTTGCAACCGAACGGCTTCTTAATAAAAACTATGAGACGCGACATTTTTCAAGCTATTGCAGACCCCACCCGGCGGGCAATCCTCGTCCTGATCGCCGTGCAGGCAATGACCCCCAACGCCATTGCGGAGCACTTCGACATCACCCGCCAATCCATATCCAAACATTTACGCATCCTGTCCGAGTGCCAACTCCTGAACCAAAAGCAGGACGGCCGGGAGATCTACTACGAACTAAAAATCGACAAAATGAAAGAGATCGACACCTGGCTTGCCCAGTTTCGCAAGATCATGGAAGATAAGTTCAAGCAACTCGATGACGTATTGTTCACCATAAAAAATAAGAAAAAATGAGCCTGCTATTTGATTTCGTCGCGGACAAAGCCACGAAAACCATTTACATTACCCGCGAATTTGCCGCAGACCTCGATCTCGTCTGGGACGCGTTTACGAAAGCGGAGATACTGGACCAGTGGTATGCGCCAAAACCCTGGCGGTTGCGCACGAAGGAAATGGATTTCCAGGAAGGTGGCCGGTGGTTTTATGCCATGGTTTCCCCCGAGAATACCGAAAGATATAGTTTGGTCGAGTTCCTCAACATCCAACCCAAAAACACTTTCTCTACAAAAAACACCTTTTCCGATGAGAACGGGAATTCCATCGGCAGCGCCTTCTCCCTGGTGAAAAATACCTTCAAGGCAGGGACAGAGATAACCACGCTTTACGTCGAAAAAGTATTCGATGATCTTGCTACCCTTGAAATGATGGCTACGAATGGCTTCAAGGAAGGGACTGCCATGGGATTCAGCAACCTGGACGAACTTTTACTCACCCTGGTCACCAACAAATAACAAAACTTCCCGAACCAAAACTGACCGCTTCATGAAAAAACTTCTCCTTGCCGGATCTTGCCTGCTCATCGGTTTGCAGGTGATCTCCCAAACCTCCTTTTCAGCCCAGGTAAAGAAATACATCGATTACGACTCCTCCTTCATCGCCTTCACCCATTGCAGGCTCGCCGATGTAAAAAACTTAAAGGTACGGGAAGACCAAACGGTGATCGTCCGCAACGGTATAATAACCGCGGTGGCAGATAGCAAGAAACTTTCACCCCCTCCCGGCAGCACCGTCATCGACCTGACCGGAAGATCCCTCTTGCCCGGATTCGTCCTGATGCATGAACACATGTACTACGCCAACTACTCCGCCGACTTCAGCTACTTGCACGTCAAGGAATTGCCCTTCACTTTCCCAAAACTATACCTGGCCTGTGGCGCAACGACCGTTCGTACAGCCGGTAGCGTTGAGCCCTATTCCGACCTGAACCTCAAACGGGACATCGATCAGGGCAAGATACTCGGACCGGAAATGGACGTGACCGCCCCCTACCTGGAGGGAAAAGGCAGCATCTTCCCCGGGATGCATGAATTGAGTGGACCCGCAGAGGCGAAGGCCTTTGTCGACTTCTGGGCCAGCCAGGGCTGCACTTCATTCAAGGGATATATGTTCGTGAACAAGCCTACGCTGAAGGCCGCAATAGACGAGGCCCACGCTAAAGGCCTGAAAGTGACCGGCCATTTGTGTGCCGTCACCTATCGCGAGGCGGCTGAAATGGGTATTGACCAGTTGGAACATGGCTTTTCTGTGTCCACGGATTTTTTCCCCGGTAAAAAGGAGAATGCCTGTCCCCTTGGTGCGGCACCCGTCGCATTCGCGGATTCGCCGAAAGAGAAAGACCTGATCCGGTTCCTGATCGATAAAAAAGTGATCGTGACGTCCACCCTGGCCGTAATCTACAACATGACTACGCTGGACACAACGATCCGTCCCGAAGTGCTGGAGGCGATGTCACCCGATACCCGTAATATGTTCCTCAACGTCTACAACAAAATGCGCAGCTCTTCCGGCAATAAAGCCATGCTGGAGGAAATGAAGATGGAGAAGATGTTCTCGGATGCCGGCGGCCTGTTGACCGTGGGTACCGATCCTACCGGCGACGGCGCTACCCTCGCGGGATACGGCTCACAGCAGTCCATTGAACTCCTGACCCAGGCGGGGTTCAGCCCCATAGAAGCTATACGCATCGCGACGTATAACGGTGCGAAGGCACTTGGACTGGAAAATAAGATCGGCTCCATCGAGGTCGGCAAGGCTGCTGACCTGGTGGTCATTGACGGTGATATTTCTCAGCATATCGAGAACATCAGGAAGATTATCTGGGTGTTTAAACGGGGCGTGGGCTTCAATTCCCAAAAGATATTCAGTTCCGTAAAAGGAGAGGTTGGTAAATATTAAAATAATCTAATAACGTTTTATGAAAAGAGTATTAACAATTGCCATACTTTTTTTTGCGGTATGTCAGTCAAATGGGCAACAAAGCAAACCTTCCACCAGTGGCTATGCCCCTGTTAATGGCATTAAAGTATATTACGAAGTATATGGCAAGGGCCGGCCTGTTGTTTTATTGCATGGTGCTTTTTATACCATCGGGCTCAACTGGGGACAATTAATACCTGAATTGTCAAAAACAAGAAGAGTAATTGCCATTGAAATGCAGGGCCATGGGCATACCCCGTTCTCAGACCGGAAATTAGACCTTGCTACCCTGGCAAGTGATGTGGACGGGGTAATGAATCACTTAAAAGTCGACAGTGCGGATGTTGTCGGCTATAGCATGGGTGGTTCCGTAGCTTACCAGTTTGCGATAAAATTCCCCAAACGGTTAAGAAAATTAGTGATCATTTCTTCTACCTATAAAAGCAGTGGTTGGCTACCCACGGTAACCAACGGGTTCAAAAATCTGAAGCCTGAATTTTTCACTAATACTCCTATTAAAACGGCATACGATGCAGCAGCGCCTGACAAAACCAAATGGACAAAATACCTGGAACAGATGATTGCTTTCGCCGGGGTACCCTTCGACATGGGGGACGCCAATATTGCGAAGATCGCTTCGCCGGTACTGCTCATCTCGGGCGACAATGACGGCCTGGATAAAATTGAGTTGATGAAAACGTATCAACTGCTGGGAGGTGGTGTAAGTGCTGATCTGGGACCAATGCCCCGATCGCATTTGGCGATTGTTCCTTCCCAAAGCCATGTCAGCTTGATGATGCAGACGAAAACGATCTTTGGTTACCTGGATGGTTTTTTGAAGTAGAATAAAAAATATCCGTTCGGTTCCGAAAACAAATTGGGGATTGCCTTTTGGCGATCCCTTTTGCTATTATAAGGCGCCGATGCAAATTCTTCGGGGAATTATCTCTTTTATTAATAAATTCACAGAAGTGAATTGAATCATATGATGAAAAAAACAATAATTTTCCTGCTCCGCGCGAACGCTATTCTCCTGCTTTGGGCCATTAGCTTTAGCGGACAACCCCGGACTGTCAAAAGCCAGGGTGATGGATGGATCTCCTTGTTCGATGGTAAGGATCTCAAGGGCTGGAAACAGGTAGGCCCCGGCACCCACTATGTGGAGAACGGCCTTATCGCAAGTCACGGCGGCATGGGCCTGCTCTATTGGCAAGGGCGGAAATTCGGCAACTGCACCATCCGGGTGGTGTACAGAATGCAGAAATTCAATAGCAACTCGGGGGTCTTTATCCGGATACCGATCGAACCTAAAGAGGAGTGGATGCCGGTGTATTACGGCTATGAGGTACAGATCGACAATCATCCTGAAACATCCGGCGAAGATGAATATCACATCACGGGGACCCTTTATTCGCTCACAAAGCCCCTTGCCAAACCGGGAAAACCCGGTCCGGAATGGAATACGATGGAAATCACCATGGAAGGGCCACGCACCATCGTCGTTGTGAACGGCCAAAAAGTCACGGATTACAAGGAAGGGGAACCCGTTCCGAAACGCAAGTTCAGTTATGAGCCGTACCCCGGGCGCAGGCCTAACGAAGGGTATTTTGGGCTGCAGAATCACGGCGACAGTGATATTGTATATTTCAAGGAGGTATCTTATAAGCCGATAACCAAATAATTTCCCCCTATCATGAAAGAGAAAAAAGACACTCCGGCGAAAAAGGGCATGAGCCGGGGCGAGTTTATCAAAAAAGCGGCAATCGCCGGCGCTGGATTTACCATCGTCCCGAGATTCGTGCTTGGTGGAAGAGGGTACGTGGCGCCTAGCGACAAATTATATATTGCGGCGGTCGGTTGTGGGGGAGAAGCGGAAAACGATATCCACCACTATGCGACGGCGCCAAAGAAAAATGCGGTTATGGCATTCCTCTGCGATGTGGATGACCGTCAGGCAAAGCCCAGGATGAAGGAATTTCCGAAGGCGAAATTTTATCACGACTGGCGGGAGATGTTTGAGAAGGAGAACAAAAACTTTGATGCGGTAACGGTGGCGATCCCGGATCATAACCACGCCCTGGTGGGGTTAAGCGCCATGCAGATGAATAAACATCTCTATCTGCAAAAGCCTTTGACGCACGATATCTACGAAGCCCGTTTACTGACCGAGGCTGCCAAAAAATATAAGGTGGTAACCCAAATGGGGGACCAGGGCTCCTCCTGCGATGGGATGCGCACCATGCGGGAATGGTTTGAAGCAGGCCTTATCGGAGACATCGAAAAAGTATATTGCTGGACGGATCGCCCCGTCTGGCCCCAGGGTATTTCCTGGCCCAGCGCCAAGCCGCCCGTGCCGGCCGACCTCAAATGGGACTTATGGCTGGGTACTGCGCAATACGTCGATTATATCGACAATCTGGTGCCCTTCAACTGGCGGGGTTGGTGGCAGTTTGGCACCGGTGCGCTTGGGGATATGGGATGCCATATCATCGGGCCGCCGTTCAAATTGCTGGAACTAGGCTATCCTACCGAGATCTCCGGCAGCGCCAGCACGGTATACAGCGGTATCTTCAAAGAGGGGGTGTTTCCGGAAAGCGGCCCTGTTTCCAGTTCGCTCAAATTTAAGTTTACCATGAAAAATGGCAAGGATGTGGACCTTTTCTGGCTGGACGGCGGGATCACGCCCGAGCGGCTTACCGAAGTGGATCCCAACTTGAATTCCAATGAAGTACTGGGCGACTGGCCCGGGGAGAACGACTTTGAGGGCGCCACCCTGTTTATCGGAACAAAAGGAAAGGTTTCCTGCGGATGGGGTGGAAGTCACCCGAGATTGCTGCCCCTTTCCCTCAACAAAGACGTACACATCCCTGAGAAATATTCCCGGATAGAAGGGGGAATGGACGGCCATTGGTGGCAATGGGTGGATGCCTGCATCGCCGGCTATGGAAAAATGGAGGTGGATTCCCCCTTTGTTGGCTATGCGGGGCCCCTTACAGAAACCGTGCTGTTGGGAAATCTCCTGTTGCGCAGTTTTAATATAAAAGAAAAGATCAAACGCAATGACCCGGTGTATGGGAATATGGAAGGATATAAGTTCAGCGGCCGGTACCTGGCGTTGAAATGGGATGGGGAAAACATGAAAGTCACCAACTACGAGCCCGCCAATCAATTTATCAAAAGGGAATATCGTAAGGGGTGGGGGCCGCTTGCCCTCTGACGACAAATTTGGCCGCGCCGGTCAGACACTCAAAATCAGCATATGGAAGTCATTGTTTGTAGCAGTTATGCGGACCTGTCCCTGCGGGCCAGCGAAGATCTGATCCGGTGCATGGCATCGCGCAAAGACCCGTTGCTATGCGCAGCGTCCGGTGATTCTCCTTCGGGCCTCTACAAAGATCTCGTCGCCAAAGTGGGGCAAAAGCAACTGGACATTTCGGGCTGGGCCTTTCTCGGCCTGGATGAGTGGGTGGGCATGAATGGCAGCGATGAGGGCAGCTGCAGGTATCATTTGAACCGGGAACTCTTTTCCCCTCTTCACGTGCCGGACGACAGGCTTTTCTTTTTTGATGGCAGGGCAGCGAACCTCGAATCGGAATGCCGGGAGGCCGAATCTTTCATCCTTCGTCACGGCGACCTCGACGCGACGATCCTCGGTCTGGGCCTGAATGGCCATGTCGGCATGAACGAGCCCGGTACATCCGTTTCATCACGTACTCATGTTACTGCTCTGGACCCTATTACTGCTCAGACAGGTCAAAAATATTTCAAAGAGGCCCAATCCCTGACTGAGGGGATTACGCTGGGGCTTGGCACCCTCCTGGATTCGAGAAATATCTTTCTGCTGGTAAGCGGCGCAAAAAAGGCGTCGATCGTGAAGTCGGTTTTGGAAGGCGAGATCTCGGAGAAAGTTCCCGCGAGCATGTTGCGCGGGCATCCCGGGCTGCGGATCTATCTGGATAGCGAAGCCGCCGGCTTATTAAAAAAGCAATAATGTTTGGAGCCAGGAGTTGGGAGGGATTCGAACCAAACCTCCAATCTAATTTGTCTTCAATGTATTATACGCCCTTTACCCTGAGAAAAGCCTCTATTTTCTCTTCCAATTGTTCCCGGCTTAATGTTTTCACATGCTCTCCGGGTCCTTTTGTTTGTTGAAGGTTCTCCAGCCACCTCCATTCGCATTTAATCGACGCTTCCGAATTCGTATTTTTTATCGATAAGCTCCAGCAATTCAGTAGCCGTTCTCATGGCCCGGTTAAGCGCCGTAGTATAGCCAAAATTATTCGCCTTGAAATTCACAAAGCTGTTGGCGAGTAGGTTCAATTTTTGAGGGTCTTTGATCAAGATCGGCATATCGTACAAAGCGCTGGATTCTACGCTGACCATGCCGGCAACATTCCGCATATTGCTATCCAGTTTCGCCAGGAAATCACCATAATCACAAACCTCGTCCTCGATCGCATAAACCTGTTTGGAAGCCTCTTTGCAGTCCTGGTAATGCCCCATGTAATCTCCATAGATAAAACTCTCGTACTCCAGGATCTTTCTTACGATATCCTTGTCATGCAGCAACCGCAGATTGCCCGAGCTTTTTAATTGACCGATGGTCGGTAACGTTGGCTTATAGCCGGGTCCCAGTTCGTTCACGGGTGTATTCCACCGGGCAAGTAAAGTATAGTGGTACCGCGGGGCTTCTTTTACATTTATAAAGCAGGAATCGAATACCGGGTTTAATTGAGTTATCTTATTCAGCTGTGCATGGTACTGCGAGGTGTCGTACTTCAGCTCATTGAACATAGAAGCCAGGTATTCCTTCTCCTTTGACTTATCGCTGATTTGTTCACGCAGACTTTCGGCAAAAAAACCGGTGATGACGGCAAGCACGATCATGAGATATTCTAAAATGTATTCGACCCAGGGCTTGGGTTTATGCTCGAGCTGTGGGTGGTGATGAACTTCCATATATCGGTGGGATTTAGGGGGAAAAGGTCAAGATAATGAATTATTTATTCTTCTCCCGCAAAAACACCGGCTCCGCATTATTCCTTGCCAGGACCAGCCTCCGTGCCCGTTACACCCCTCGCCCACCGGGCAGCCCGAACTTCTGCTGCTTAGTGAATGTATGGCGGGTGAAAGGATATGTGAGATCCTTGACGTAATTCAGCCGATCGGTCGAGAATACTTTCGAATTGATCCTTTCAAGCTCGGCTTCAGTCAATGCCTCGCGCTCGATTTCCTGCTTGGTTCTTTTAAACTCGGCAAACGGGTTCCGTCGTCGGCTTTGTATTTCCATTGGATAAATCCCTGGACATGATCCCGCGAAGTGATATAGCGGACCAGCGTGGCAGGACAGTAGTCTTTGCCTGTCCGGATCAGTGCCCCTTTTCGGGCGATTCGGTGCACCAAAGTTCCGGTGAAGGAAGGAGCACCGAATTAGGGAGGAAGCCAGATGAAATTTCGCCGGCGCTGCCGCGGCTTTCATTTTCATCCCCTCCCGCTTTGGCGAAAATATTCGTCCCGCGTCCGGGAATAAAAATGCCTCACCAAAGGTGGGGCGAAATTTCATCTGCGGAGAGGGAGGGATTGGCTTCGCCGATCCCTAAAGGTGGAGCGTCAAGCGATTCAATGGTACGGCGCTATCGCACCTTCATTTTTTATCCCGGTCCGCTTTGTCGAGCAAGTTCGCCACGCTCCCCAGAATAGAGTGGGAAGGTAGCCATTATTTGGCTACCTGTCCCCTCACACCACCGTACGTACGGGTCCGTATACGGCGGTTTGTTAGAATAGTTTTCCCTGGTATCCCGTTTTCCAGTGGTAGTAGTTATAGAATCCCACGTATCCCATTCTTTGGAGCCTTTCGTTAGTGACCGTTCTTTGCATAGCCGGACTGTGAGCCATACGGCAATATCCCCAACTGCTGTTTCCCCAGATATACGCTTTGCCTACGGATGCCCCTAGCTTTCTCAGGTTCTTCTCCCGCGTTTTAGGCGTTTTCCATTGCTTCCATATCCCTATCCTGATCCTGATGCGCGTCAGTTCGTCCAGTGTTTGCATAGCACTTTTGGCTCGGGCTATCCGAAAATAATTGACCCATCCTTCTATTATCGCTTCCAACTTCTTGATCTTTTCCTGAGCATTGGATGGATCGTTTCGTTTCGTCTTCGCCTTTATTTTCTCTTTAATCCGTTTCAGCGATTTGGGGGCTATTCTTACCTCCCATTTGCCTTTACTCCGGAAGAAGGAAAATCCCAATAGCGTGCTTTGTTGCGGCGTACTGACTTTTGTCTTTTCCCGGTTTACTCGTAGCTTCAGTTTCTTTTCTATGTATTCCGTCGTACTTGCCAGTACCCGCTGCGCGGCTTTCTCACTCTTTACGTAGACGCTCAGATCATCGGCGTAGCGCACAAAATGATGGCCGCGGGCTTCCAGTTCCTTGTCCAGCTCGTCCAATACGATGTTTGACATCAACGGGCTCAGAGGACTTCCCTGCGGAGTGCCTTCTGACCGGGGG
>NZ_DASYCH010000054.1:0-7741 GCF_036500295.1 Puia sp.
AAACCAGATCCAGCAATATACGCTAAAGGGCAGGTATCCTAAATACCCTAGAAGTGGCATTTCGAAGACGTGCACCTGGTTGACATACGGGATGACATAGGTCCAATACCCCGGGTTGAATCCATGAACGAGGCCATCGCCAATATGTGGAACGCTGATCCAGTTGGCTCCTTCGACGAGCAGGCCCTGGAAGAGAAAGGTCGGGGCGAAGACCAGCAGGAAGGACCAATCGCCGCGTTCTTTGATGGAGACGAACGGCGTCCAGATGCCGAGCATGCCCAGCGCGATGGCCAGCACGATCAACGGCGCGAGCCAGACGACAAAGAACAGGCCGTCCGGAAAATAAGCGCTTGCGACGAGGCCGACAAAAGCGACGATCAGGATCCCGAGGCGGAGGCCTTTCGACCAGGCGATCTTTGGTCCGAATTTATATTTCACGACGAGGCCAGGGAAGGTGCAGAGAAACTGGTACCATTCGAAGGCCATCGGGATAAACGCGGATGACCCCAGTACCGCATAGACGAGGAATTTGTCATGACTGATCAGCGCGGCGAGGGGATAGTACCAGTTGAGCCGGATAAAGAAATTGAAGTACTCGAAGATCAGCCAGCCGGAGATGGAGAGAACGCCCATGGCGATGAGTTCGGTGGTGGCGTTGGCGAAGAGGCTGCGGCCGGCATTGCGGTGATACACGAGCCCGTCCATGACGAGGATAAACCCCCACCAAAGCGGAAGGAGAGACCAGTTGTTAAGCCAGACGGGACGCGCTATGTGCAGCGAGGTAAAGACGAGGGTACCCGCCGAGGCGGCAAGACCGATAAAAAACCAGGGAGGCAGGCCGGCCCGGGTCTTTTTTCTTGCCGCCTTTGCGACGGGCGGGGCTTTTTTAAAACCATAGATACGGGGGGCGATCAACAACAGCAGGGAGGCGATAAAGACCACGGTGATGCCGATGGTCATAAAAAGAGTGGGTGCGGGTTTGGGATTCCCGGGGCTGGTGGCGGGGAAATTGAAGAACCGGTCCGGGATGCCGCCATATTGCAGATAGACGGCGATATAGGGTCCGAGCAAAAGCGCCAGGAGCAGGCCGATAAGGACCAACACCTTTTTTCGCAGGCTTAGTTTAATGGGTAACGGTGCGGTGGTTGTGGTCATGGGTTTAAGGTTTTTGGTTAGATAAGGGATCTTAGCGTTCGGAGGAAAAAGCGCAGCATCTCCTCGGCTTTTACGACATCGCGATAGCCGCCCAGCCATACTTCGAGGGGCAGGAGAACGCCCTGGATCTTTCCCTCGGTGAGGCTGTGGATCATAAAGGTCGTGGCGTCACGCAGCTGTGGGCGGTAGCGTTGGACCCACTCGTCTTCGTTGCTGAATTGTTTTCCGTCCCATGTCAGGCCGACGGCGTCGCAAAACAGCGCATAGCGTTTTTGTGCGAAGAAGGATTTGGCGGGCGAGAGATAATATTCTTCGAGGATCTCCGTCAGACGGCGGCCGCTGGCGCCGGAGAGATCGTAGCTTTTCGCGATGGCATAGGAGTCGATGTTGCCGAGCATATCGGAGCCCGGGGCGTTGATCTCGATATAGTGTTGCTCGGCGTGCGAGGAAAGGGGCTTCTTGTTATTGCGCAGGTAGTCGAAGACAAAGGCTTCGCTGGAGGTGGCGATATCGCCCAGCCAGGTGACGAGGTCCATATTCGAATCGCAGTGCGGCACGAGTGGGTGGAGAAACTCCAGCCAGGGTGGAAGCGGGGCGACGAGCTGGGGATTGTTCCAGGCGTCGAGGCCGGCCAGCACATGGGCGACGTCGCAATAGGTGCCGTCGGGGAGGATCACTTCCTGGTGGTCCTTCTGATAGATGAGGGGCACCTGGCCGGCACGGGTATCGGCATAGACGCGGTCGTTTCTGCGGTAGGTCACGAGGCGGTACTTATCGACTTCGTCGTTTTGCTTATAGTGTTGTTTTGTTTTTTTGACATGGGGTTCACCGGTGTTGTCGCGGGGTGGCGTCCCGGTGATGGTCACTTCATACCGGCATTCGATGGGCGCGGCGCGGCGGATGAGGTCCTTGTTCCAACCCCATTTATCATAGAAGATCTTGCGCAGGCGGGTGATCATGATGGGCAGATGCGTCTGTTCGCCGGGGAAATAATCCTCTTCCGCCTTCAGCAGTTGGATGAAGTCCTGCATCCGCAGGACATCTTTTTCGGCGTGGCCAGGTTCCGGGCGGCGGGAAAGCACCGGCTGGTAGGGGGGCGCGGGGTCGAGTTTTATGCCGGGTTCGGTGAGGTCAACATTTGTCATGCTTTTCAGTTTGGTTGAGAATAGTTAACTTTCCATGAACGGACCACAGGTCCGCAGATAATAACCTTTCATATGGATAACAGGAACCCCTCCGTAGCGCTTGTCGATGATCATGTGATGTTGCGAAATGGTCTGGCCAATATCATCCGCAACTTCCGGAGCCATGAGGTGCTGTTCGAGGCCGACAACGGCCGCCAGTGCATCGAGAAGCTGGAGTCGGGGCTCATCCCATCGATCGTCCTGCTCGATCTGAACATGCCCGAGATGGACGGTTATACCACCGCGCTGGTCATCCGCAACCGTTTTCCCGGGGTGAAGGTGCTGGCCCTGTCCATGTATGACTCGGAGAACTCCATCATCCGGATGTTGCGCAACGGCGCCCGGGGATATATCCTGAAGGACAGCGATCCGTCGGAGTTGCAAACTGCTTTGTCAGAGGTACAGCAGAAGGGGTACTATCATTCCGAACTGATCACCCACCGGCTGATCCGCCTCGTCAACGACCTCGACAACCCCGAAGGACAGATCCAGCAGTTGATCAATCTCAACGAGCGGGAGATCGAATTCCTCAAACTTTCGTGTACTGAATTAACCTACAAAGAGATAGCGGATAAAATGGGGGTCAGCCCCCGGACGGTGGACGGGTACCGGGACATGCTTTTTGAGAAGCTTCCCGTCAAGACAAGGGTAGGCCTTGTCCTCTACGCTATCCGTAGCGGGTTAGTGATGATTGCGTAATGGCGGTTCGGTGCATCCGGTTCAAGGATCAGGGGTTCATGGAAGGTTTAATGGTAATGGACTGATTTAGCGCAACCCGGATGCGAAGTAAGAATAATTGATTGGTTTTGGGTACCGTGTTTTCACGGGAGAAATGGAGAGTTTACACGGTATTGGGGATTCCCGCCCTCATCAGATCGGCGAGTGACACGATAAACGGAATGGCGGAGGCCCTGCCCTCACGGTATCCGGGGAGTTTTCTCACATCCCAGGAAATATTTGCAAAATTTGCAAGCGGGTCTGCGAGAATATCGAATACCAGATAAGAAGAGTGGGCCGGCTTCGGGTAGTTCTTGGCCTTTAATTCGGCCTTTGTTACGACGCGTGGCGGGGTGTCCGCAATCGCCCGGAGATCTCCCGTGACCAGCTGGTTTTCCCGGTGTAAAAGGATGAAACGGACCCCGAGGTTTTCAGCAGTCAGAGCCAGGATGTCTTCGCCGTGGCCCGTACGGATGTTATATTGCCGGTTGGTACTGATCCAATCATCATGTTCCGTGCTTTTACAATAGCCTACCAGGATTTTTATTGCGGCGGGTGGCTGCCTGCGGATGAGCGTGTCCCAACCGGGAAGGGAGGTTTTTATGGGATGCCGGTCCTTTTGACGATGGATTTCGAAAGTCCGGAGCGCCAGTTCTTCCCGCTGTGACGCATAATCCAACAGATGATCGACGGCGCTTCTCAGGAAGGACTCCAGCTCGGGGATGCCGCTGTTTTCGCGGGAAGGATGAAGCCGGAAGGCGCCGATTCCCGGTAGTAATTCGTGAAAGATGGATTGTTGAAAGCCGTGTTTGCCCGGATAAAGGATATATGCGCCGGCGGTGCGCCGGATAGCATCCCGGTAGCTATGCATTTTTAACAGGTCTTCCCGTTTGTGATTGCCATAGTGGGTTTCTTCTTCCCCGACGGTGGGTTTCTCCCTTTCGATTTTATATTTGGCATCAAAATGCAGGTGAACGATCAACTCCTCCCGCTCGGCTTGTTCCATGGCCATTTCCTGCGGCCAGATGCTAAGGGTATAGTCCGGTGTCATACCGGCGGTCCAACTGCCGCCATTGGGGTATTCTTTTTTGCCGCCGAATCTCCGGTTAAAGCTGAACTCGACCTGTAGCTTCCGGCCCGTGCTGGTAAATTGCCCCTTGATGGAGGTGCGCTTTCCTTTTTTTATTAGCAGGCCGAGTCCATCTTTCGTCGGGCCGAGGAGATTTCGGATACTCACGGGATCGATCGTGAAAACACGGCCATAAAGCTCCAATAACACAAAGAAGACCCAGTATTCGTACAGCGTGGCTACATCCCGTTTGCCGGCTTCATATACATCCGTTCCGCCGGTCCAGTGGAGACGGGCCGTCAGGTCGAAGAGCAGCCAGGCGCGCAATACCTCCCGATATCCTTCGCGGCGTTGCAATACCGGGCTGTTGAGGGCCTGCAGGGAAGGGCCGGAAATCATTTTGAAGAAGGAATGCTCCAGCATGTTTTCGAGAACGGATTCGAGCCGAAGCGCTTCCCGGTGAGCCCGGCTATCCGGTTTGAATTTATTTCTGGTGTCATTGACAAAGCTCAGAAATTCCCTGAGTACGTATTTGATGAAGCGGTTTTCGGGAGTATCGACGGTTTCTATTTTTGCCGCTGTTGAGATCGCCGCAGGGAGCGATGGAAGGTCCGGATAAAGGGGATGACCGGGATCCAGACCGATGCGGTTGCTTGCCCTGGCCATTTGCCTGACGCTGTTGTTGGTCCGGCGTTGAGGTTTATTCAGCTTTTGTTGCGACTCCTGTTGGGTCCATTGGGTATTGGGGTTTTCCCGGATGCGGTAGACGCTTTCGGTAAAGTCTGGAGATTCGAGGATGGATTTCACAAAGGCAAAACGCTGATAGATGGTTTCCGCCGGCTGTTGGGTATCGGGAATTAATTTTTGCAGCGCGGGGGATGAGTATTGCAAAATGAGGTCCGCGCATCTGGCGGCGATGTCTTCCAGCATGAACCGGTAATCCGTCCGGTAATCCGTTTTTGCCGAACGGACTTCCAGTGAAAGCAGGCCCCTTTTTTTCCCGGTGCCGGTATCCTGAATTTCTGTCGAGATAGTTCCGACATAACGATGGGGGGTGATGTGGCCGGCATGCTTTGCTGTTTTATGGATGGTAATGACTCCATCAATCGGCTGCAGACGATATTCGGCGGGCAGTTGGTATTCATAAGTACCGTCCTCAAAAAGCTGAATTTGCGCTTCACCGAGGGACAATGCTTCCCCTTCATCCAGCAGGACCACCGGATGGGGGGAATCCGTAATGATTACGCAATCAATCTTGCTGCCATCATCCAGGGAAACAGTACTCGTTACCGTTTCAAGGTTCATATTTGCTCTACGCTATTCTTTTATCAGGCTTCGGCGTAGCTGGTAAAACCATTTTGGACCAGCCGCCGGCCCATGCTGACGATTTTTGCAAAGGATAAGGGGAAACGCAATTTGCCGGCTATCTCAGGCTCGGGTTCCCAGAGGGCGGAAACGATTCCGGCGAAGTCGTTTTTATCGTTCAGGCAGAGTGCCCCGAGAGTTTTTAACACGGGCTCCAGAATAAGCCGGCTGCCGTGGAGTTTGGGCAATAGTTTTTGCAGGACGGCTGCGTCGATGATTTCGTCGGTCGAAATTTCGGGTACTTTCTCGTCGATAAATTGATGCATGATTCCCGCAAACCGGTAAATTTCGGCCGCCGGCCGGAAGCCGAACTCACCCCCGATGAGTTGGAGTTCGGTGAAAAAGTTCAACAAGGCTTGCCGTATCGCTGGTCCGTCGGCGAGGGGCGGCGCTTTTCCCTTCGCTACCTGTAAGAAGCCTTCGGCATAGGATCCGCCTTGTGATCGTATTTTCTCCAGGTTCGGGGGCTCGGGATTGTTTAGAAAGGCGGCCAGTTCTGCCGCACCGATTTTGAATTCGATGACATTCGCGCGGTCCAGGACTTTGGGACTAAACATATGGGTTGTCTCGTCGATGTTGACCGTTCCGATGATAAAGAGGTTGGGGGGCAGCGGGGTGGTGGCGGGAGTGGTGGAATGGGCCCAAACAGCCGATCCGGGATGGAGGGGAATATCCTCATTCGATTCCATCGCGCTGAGAAAGTCGGCAAAATAGCGTTCGACCCGGCTCAGGTTCATTTCATCCAGAATAAGAAAATAAGGTTTTTGAGCATTGCCGGGTTTTGCCGCCTCCAGTATCAGGTTCAACGCACCATTGTCAGGGTGACAGTACTCGCCGGCCCGCAATGCATCGGGATAGCCCAGCAGGGGTTCCCGCGTCATCCAGTCGGCGCCGACAGGAATCAGGGCGATCTGGGAGGCATCGGCGCAAAGCCAATGGGCGAAGGCCTGTGCCAGTTTAGTTTTGCCACTGCCCGACAGACCGGTAAGCAGGACGAAGCGCTTGGTCAGCAGCGAGGCGACAAACCTTCGCTGAAGCCAGGGATTGATCAGCAGGGAAGCCTCCCGAAAGGCTTTTTCCAGGTCAGTGAAGAAGGTATTGAAGAGCCAGTTTCGCACGATGGGTAGATTTGAGAACGTTGGTGTAGGTTTTGGGGAAGGCATATATCTACCCGGGGGCATGCCATTTTGCCCGGGAAGAAAGGCTTTTGGCTCTGCCCGTGGGAACGGTTCGATGCCCTTTTCGAGCCAGTCTTTGAAGTCAGGAAGCTGTAACCCGAATATTGCGGGGAAGTGAAATTCATCGGCCTGATTGTAAAATCCATCCCCCGAGAGTTCGAGACTTGTATAGCCCATCCGGGATAACTGGGCGGTGATAACCTTCTTAACCAGGGGACCCAGATTTCGAATCCCGAAAATCTTCAGCCAATTGTACTGCACCGACAGGGAATTCTGACGGACATCTATCGCAACGCCCAATGCGTGCAGGGCGTAAGCAAGATTCGTGTATTCTTTTCTCTGCTCGAAGTCCGACCGCTTTATCTCGCCCATCCACCCCTGAGCGGCGGGTCTACTGAATAGCTTGATTAAGGTTTTGTGACTGAAAACAATAGAGATGGCAAGCAGGGCCCTGATCGTTTCATCGTCATACTCCTTCACTTCATCCCAGACTGCAGGCAGGGCCTCGGTCGCAACATCGCCCCCCAGCATCTTTAGCGCCTGCGGCCGGTATTGCGCGGGCGAGGGAAAATGTTCATCAAGGTGATCTAAAATCTGATTGCGCGGATATTTGCGAATCAATTCCCACAGCTTCTGATAGCCGTTTTTAGTGAGGGATACGGTATGACCTTCTAGAGAGATTAGCATGCAAGTAAATTTTCATTCGGAAAGGTTATCAACCCATGTGTAAAACTAGTGCTCGTAAAAGTTGGCGAATTTGCTGACTTTTACTACTAATGGTTTTAGCAAATATATGAAAATAGTACGCGCAGCCGATGATTTTACCCGGTTTATAGGAAAAAAGAAATTTGCGACGATTGTTGCCGATCCGCCCTGGCAGTTTCAGAATAAGACAGGAAAAGTAGCGCCGGAGCACAAGCGGCTGGCCCGTTATTCCACCCTTACCCTGGAGGAGATAAAAGGGATTCCCGTCGGTAAAGCAGCCGAAGCAACGGCCCATCTGTATCTCTGGGTGCCCAACGCCCTGCTGGCGGAGGGGCTGGAAGTGATGGCCGCCTGGGGCTTCACGTATA
>NZ_DASYCH010000055.1:0-29580 GCF_036500295.1 Puia sp.
CATCGTCATGATCCTGCTCATCTTCGGCACCACCGCCATCGAACAATGGCAAAACCTCGATAGCCAGCTGGTGCATCTCGCCTTCTTCGCGGTCCTGCTGCCCTTCGTGGATCGATACAACAGCTACGCCCTCGACAGGCGCCGCAGCGGACAGTGATCGTATCAAAATCCTCCTCTGGTCTATCGCACGGCGCCCCATTGGTGGGTCTTCACCGCCGCCGGCTTCGGCGCGCTGCTTATCGCGCTGCTCACCGTTTCGTTTCAGGCCCTAAAGGCCGCGCTTGCCAACCCGGTGAAGACGCTGCGCTCGGAATAAACGATCCTATTTTTCGGCGATGTATCCTGTTCGCAGCAACTTGCTGAACGCGGTGATCTCCTCCCGCGACCGGGCCGGGTCCGCCTCGATCATCCCTTCGATACGTTGCAGCCGGTCGACGATCGCTTCCGCATCCAGCTCCAACTCATCAGCACCCTTCCGCATCTCCCTGAGCCGCATGCACAGCATCTGTTCCCGGGAGTCATTCCGGCGGGCCAGTCTTCTATATTTAAACGAGCAGTATACGCAGGTCCAATCCATGATCAACACGCTAAACGACGATACCATAATAAAAACCGGCGGCAAATGATACTCAAAGATCTGCAAGGCGGCCCAGAGGATAAGCGCGCCAACAAGGCTCGCGACCACTACTGCCAAACAAACGCGGATCACCCACCTTTTTGGCTTTTTCTCCATCCACCGGTATCGCCTCAACACTTCGCGCAGAAAATGCGAAACCAGAAACCCGGATGCTGTCGTCAGGATCGACCGCCCCACTTCATGCGGCGGCAGCCAACAAAAAAAGGCCAGCAGAGCGCCCCATCCGGCGAGCTGACAAATCCAATAGGAATAGGAAATACGCCTTAGCATATAGCCAATATATCTCAAAATCAACGGGTATCCCCAATCTTTTCGATTGAGAGGTGTATAATCCACACCAACGGTAAATGCCATATAAAAGACAAAATTGTCTTTTATATAAACCCAATCTCCGTATCTTTGCAACAGCAAACTTACCCACCATGCCAGACATCCAAACCGAAGCCGATATAAAACTCCTCGTCGACAGCTTCTACCAAAAAGTAAAAAACGACGACCTCCTCGGGCCGATCTTCCTCGAAAAATTGGGGCAGCACTGGGACAACCACCTCGAGACCATGTACAAATTCTGGGGCATGGCCCTTCTTGGCGATAGTCGGTACACCGGTCACCCGTTGTCCAAGCACCTCACGCTTCCCGTCGAAGAAGCACACTTCAACCGCTGGCTGCATCTCTTCTTCGAAACGCTCGGCCAACACTTCGACGGCCCGGTGGCCGGTGAAGCCATGAAGAAAGCCGGCCTCATCGCCCGCACCTTCCTGGCCCGTATCAGCAGTTATCAGGGAGGCCAGGCGACGCCGTAGACCGGAGGCGCACGCAGCAGACCAGAGGCGCAGGCAGACCGCGGGTGCACGCCCTAGACCGCGGCCGATTTATGCGGGGGATTTTGTATGTTTAGCCAACTAAAACTAACGCATGAGCAAAATTCCATATCTATCGACTGCCGCGATTGCCCTTTTCCTTACCCTCCACACCCAAGCCCAAAAAGAACCCGTCCGCGTCACCGATCTCCTCCGGATCAAATCCATCGGCGACGTCCGCCTTAACAAAGAAGCAACGAAAGCCGTCTTCACCCTCACCTCCATCCAGCCGGAAACCGACCCCAAGGGATCCAAATGGGATTATAAATATATCACGCAACTTTATCTCGTCGCCACCGACGGCTCGCTCGCCCCGCGTCAGCTGACGACAAAGGAAAGCGCCACCCAGCCCGCCTGGAGCCCCGATGGAAAACAGCTGGCCTTCGTCCGCAACACCGACGGCAAACCGCAGATCTTCCTGCTTTCCTTCGACGGCGGTGAACCAACCCAGCTCACCCATTTCCGTTACGGCGCCTCGTCGCCAAGATGGTCCCCCGACGGACAAGAGATCCTCTTCTCCGCCCGCATCACAATTAAAGAACTGATAAAAGACTCCCTCCTCAACCCCACTCATCGCCTTCCCGCCTGGCCCGAAGAAAAACCCGGGCTCAAAACCGCCTACGTCCCCAGCGGCGCGAAGGCCGACCCCGACGGTGGCCTCGACGCGATCCGGGCCTACCTCGACAACGACGTCACCGACAAAAAAGCCAAGGTCGTCACCAAGCTCAACTTCCAGGACGAGATGGAGGTGAACCCGGAGATGAGTTTTATACAATGGTTTGTGCAATCCGCAACCCCGGCCCCGGCCCCGGCCCTAGCCCCGGCCGCGACCCCGGCCACCGGCCAGCCGGCGGTCCAGCCGACCCCGGTCACCAGCGGCTTCTTTACCTATAACAGTGTAGACTATTCGCCCGACGGCAAAAAGCTGCTCCTCGTCGCCTACCTCGACTCCACCGAACACCCCGACCGCGCCCTGGAAAGCGAGGTCTTCCTCGCCGATCGCGACGGCAGCCATCTGCAAAAACTCCTCGGAGAAAAGGATCGGGTCTATGGCAACCCGCGCATCAGCCCCGACGGCAAACTCCTTGCCTATACCGTCAGCCCCACCTCATTCGTCTCGGTGCCGCAACTATATGTCGCCCCTCTCACCGAAACCGGTACCGGCAACAAGAACCTCATCCCGCTGGACCGCGCCATCGCCGGTCTCACCTGGAGCGCCGACAACCAGTCCCTTTATTTCACCGCGCAAAGCAATGGCGGCGCACCGCTCTACCGCGCCAATATCAATACCAAAAAGACCGATCAGCTGTCGGACTATAACAGCGGCACGCTCGCTTTCGACCTGCAAGGGTCGCATCTCGTCTTCTCCCGCACCGAGGTCTCGGACCCTTCGGAACTTTATGCCGCCGATGTCTCTATGCAGAACGCCCGGCTGCTCACCGCCTTTAACGGCGAATGGCTGCAACACCGTCAGCTCTCGCTCCCCGAGAAACATTCGTTTAAAAATAATCTCGGCGAGACCATCGAATACTGGGTCATGAAACCCATCGGCTATACTCCCGGGCAGCACTACCCGCTGCTTTTGGATATCCATGGCGGTCCGTCAGCCATGTGGGGACCGGGTGAAGCCAGCATGTGGCACGAATTCCAGTTCTTCTGCGCAAAAGGCTATGGGGTCATCTATTGCAATCCCCGCGGCTCGGGCGGCTATGGCCTCGACTTCCTCCGCGCCAATGTCAGGGACTGGGGCACCGGCCCCACCAGCGATGTCCTCACTGCACTCGACAAGACCGTAGCCGAAGGCTGGGCCGACACCGCAAAGCTCGTCGTCAGCGGCGGCTCCTATGCCGGCTACCTCACCGCCTGGATCGTCGGGCATGATCACCGCTTCAAGGCCGCATGCGCGCAACGCGGCGTATACGATCTCGCCACCTTCTTCGGCGAAGGCAATGCCTGGCGGCTCGTCCCCAACTATTTTGGCGGCTATCCCTGGGATGCCGCGACAAAGGCCATCCTTCAACGCGAATCGCCCATCACCTACGTCGCCAATATCACCACCCCGTTGATCATCTTCCATGGCGAGAGCGACCGCCGTACCGGCTTCGTCCAGGGCGAGATGCTTTACCGCAGCCTCAAGGTCCTGGGCCGGCCGGTCGAATACGTCCGCCATCCCGGCGGCACCCATGAGCTCACTCGCAGCGGTGACAACCGCCAACGCATCGATCAGATGCTCCGCACCTACGAATTCTTCGAACGCTATATCCATCATTAAGGGCGCATTAAATTATCCCGATTTATCATTTTTTTACGGCGGCCGTATTTATCTTTAGTGTATGAAAACCCCTTCCTACCTGCTGCTCCTGACCTTATCCCTGTTCGCCTGCTCCAAGCACGACAGCAATCCCATTGCTCCCCCCACCCCGAATATTACCTACAAGGATACCGTCGCCGCATTGCCCTTTATCACCAACCCACTCGCCGCCAACCGCCTGCAGCTTACCTTTCCCTGGGCCGCCGCCATCGCAAAGGTTTATCTGAAACAGGACACCGCCACCGTCGGCACCTATACGACCATCGCCCAACCCCAGTTCTCCACCTACGCCGACATCAGCTATCCGTTCGACCCGGCAAAGACCTATTCATTCGTCCTGGAGACAACCCCGAATAATAACGTCGCTCTTCGTTATACCTTACACAACTACACCCATACCTATATCTCCACCTTCACCCAACAACTGTTGCTGCCCATCAAGCAGAGTGTTGGGCCAAACATGATCGACATCTCCCCTTCCCGCAAGTCGATCTTTGTTACCGATGATCTCCAGAGTATCCTGTTCACAAAAAGAGTCTCACTCGCTGACGGCAAAGTGGATTCCATCGGCATATTCAACTACGGCCCGCTCCGGGCGATATCCGATAACGAACTGCTTACCCTTGGCTTCACCTACAACGGCCGTGCCTTGCATGGCGACAGTGCGGTCCTCAACCGATACAACATCACTACCCAACAAAACAGCTTTGTCGCCTTTATAAATCACAGCGCCTACACCTCCCGCATCATCGACGATCATGTACTCGTCGCCGGTCCGCCGCCTTCGACGAATGCCGCACTGATCAATCTTGCCGACACGACAAAACTGATCTATCCTTCCTCGGTGAACCCCCTCTATATCGATCAATACCATTTCGATCACCTGTATTACGATAACCAATTGGTCAACCCCGTCACCGGCGTCTTCCAACCCGTTATTCCGGCCGCCGACACCGCCGGGATAGAAGTCGTCGACAGCGCCACCGGCTATGCCCTCGCCACCCGGTACTCCGAGCTGAAGGCCACCAGCTATCCACCGGCCGGCATCTCGCAAGGCCAGCTTATCGTCTACCTGCACGGCAACCGCGTGTATCAGGGCGACACCGCGACCAGCGTCTACTATTCCATCCCAAAACAGCCCTACATCGCCAATAACCGCTTTGTCTTTTTCCAAAACTTCGGCTATGATACAGCCTTCCGCGTCAGCGGCTACTACCAGTTGGATCTCAATACCCGAAAGACCAGCCTTCTCCATTCTTACAGCAATGGCTATGTCATGGAAGAGTTCCAGCTTGATGCGCATACGATGATCTCCGTTCGCACCGATGGGGTGTACCGGATAACGCTGCCGTAGCCGAATCGCTCCCATTCCGGGAACAAAACCGGCCTTTTTCTCCCTTGCCGGGAAATCGTGGGCGCCGCTTTCAAACCCATTCTTCACCAAACCAAGCCCTTACATTTTTGGCTCGTCCCTTGCCTATCAAGGGACATCTCATCCGCATATCCCCCGAAAGATCTTGCATATTTAGGTCCGACTATCCCATGGCGCCCCGATCCCTAAAGAAAGCAAGACATGACCCGTACGCATACCCTGGTAACTCTGACCTTTGTTCTCGGCCTGTTGCATACCTCTTCCACCGCTCAGCAACTCGCAAGCCCCACCTCGTTTCCGACAGGTCACCTAACCCGTAGCCAGCTCGCCGGGATGAAGAATACCACCCGGACCCTGATCCAACTCGTTCACGACTATATCGCCACCGACGCCTGCGATCCCACCTGGCACGGTGACTACTTCGCCGGCAGATCCGCCTCCGGTCCGCTGCTGAAATTCGGCGCCCAATGCAGCTTCTTCACCCTGGAACACGCCGCCTCCAAAAAAGCCGAACTCCTGCTTCTCGCCAACGACCTCGGCCCGCTGTTCGGTCATGTGGCCATCAACGGCAATGACTACCTCACCACCCGGGCCGCGATCACCCGCCGCAACGGCTGCCTCTACTTCGAGCTCCCTCAAAACGCCGAAACCTCCGGCCACGGCCTCGCCACTTCCTTCTGGCTCGTCACCGCCGACAGCAGCCGTCTGCCCTATCTACCTGTCACCCGGCGGGAATGGCTCCTCGAGATCCGCAAACAGCTCAGCGGCGACACCAACTCCATCGCCGCCGAATGGCGCCGTAAGATCACCGTCCGCCCGGCCGCAGAACAGGAAGCCGAAAAACAAAGGCAGCTCCGGGTGTTGCAAACACTCTACAGCGGCACCGACCTCCAGGTGCGTACCAACCTCTATCTCCAGAGTTTCGTCAGCGACGAAGCCTATCTCCGCCGGCAGATCAACACGGCCACTGCTCTCCACCGCAGCACCCTCCGCACCATCGACAGCCTGCTGCACTCCGACCCCGCCGATCTCAAACGCCCCACCTACCTCTCCGAAGAAACAACAGCGGTCCTCAGCGGCACCGACCTCGCTCATCGATCCAGCGGCCCGGGGCAAGCCGCTGCCGCGCTTTCCTTCCACGGCTTCGCCGACAGCCGCCCCGGCGCCATCTTACTGGTCCGACCAAACCCCGCCGCCACCGATCCCTACCTCAGCGAAGAAAAGCCCCAATTTCTTCTCCTCGGCTGGCGCTTCGACCCGACCGACCCCCTGGCCGCCAGTCTGGACGGCCGGCTCCACGACAACCTCGACGGCCGCGAGCTCAAGCAACTACTGGGAAAATAACCAGAAACCATGAGCACCCGGGAAATAGGCGCAACAAGCTAGAGATCAACAAAGTACAAAACCCACCCCGCGCCTGACCCTCATTTCGGCCCGTCCGCCCTCACCCTCCCCGGGCAATCTAACTGAATGGCATACAATTGTATGCCATTCGTTCGTTACTATTGTACCCAAAAAAGCACCCGTCGCGGTTACACTTCCCCAAATAGAATTGACTAAATATGAAAGCCGAGGTAAAATATACTGATGTCGAATTGATCGAGGCCATCAGTGACGGTACCGAACTGAACAAAGCAATTCAGTTCATCTACCGCCAACACGCCGAAGCGACCAGTTCTTTTATAAGACACTATGGCGGCAGCGAACAGGACGCCGACGATATCTTCCAGGAAGCCGTCGTCGCCTTCATCGATGTCGTGAGAAAAGGGAAATTCCGGATGGAATCCAACGTTCGGACCTTCCTCGCCTCCATAGCAAAGAATTGCTGGTTCAACGAACTAAAGAAACGCGAACGCGCAGATCATCGCAATCGCCAGTTCGAAATGGACCGCCCGCAAGACGAACCCGACGTCGCTGAGCACATCAATGATCTTGAAAGAAAGAAGCAGCTCCGCGACCTGGTAGATGGCCTGGGAGAATCCTGTCGAAAGATACTCCTGCTCTTCTACTACGAGAACATGACGATGAAAGAGATCCTTTACCATCTGCCGTATGAAAACGAACAGGTAGTAAGAAACAAAAAGTACAAGTGCCTTCAGCAACTGACAGGGCTTATTAAAGATAACCCTGCCATTGCCCGGCAAATGCAGGAAATTATCAAATAGCCTAAATATTATGACACCCGACAAAACACGCATGCTGATCGATCATCTCGATGAAAACCTCCGGGGCAAGGCCACCGCTAACCTCGAAGATATCATCGGTAACGATCCCGAAGCCGAAAAGGAATGGAACTACCTGCGTCTCGCTGTGGACGGGGTAAAAGATGCCGGGTTATATGAGCAGGTATCCGCTGCAAGAACCGCCTGGAAGGCTGAACTTGAAGAGGCCGCCACCGCCAACACCGCCGCCGCGCCGGCAGGGGCCAGGGTTCGCACGCTCTATCGGTATACGCTTCGTGCAGCCGCCTGTGTCCTCATCGTTGCGGGCAGCGCCTCCGTCTACAAATATGTCTCGGTAACCTCCGGATCCTTATACAACCGGTATTACAACGGATATAACCTCAACACCGTTCGCGGAGCCGGCGAAGCCGATCCGATCGTCGAGGCCTATAATGCAAAAGACTGGAATACGGTGGAGAAGATCGCCGATACGGCAAGGGTGTCGCGTACCAACCAGACGGACTTTCTTTCCGGTATGGCTTGCCTCGAACGGAAGAAATATGACAAGGCGATCAACCATTTCGAACAGATTATCGCTATCAATACCCATAACGGTACCGATTATTACCAGGACGAAGCCGAGTTCTATCTCGCCATCAGCTGGCTGGCTCACCAAAAGATCAATGAAGCCATGCCTATCCTGGAAAAGATCCGCGGTGACAAGAGCCACAAATACCACGAAGCAGTCGAAAAAATGTCCTTTTTCGACCTCAGATTAGCCCAATACAAGGAGAATAAGTAAAAAAAGCCCTGCTTTCCGGTTACATCCGGTTGTCCAGCTCTTACTAATTAGTGTAGGGCAATTGAAAAAACATCCTTTGAAAAACCACCGCCCAACCCTTTGAAAAACAAATAGATATCCTTGATAACCATTCCATTAAACCTTATTCTACAGAACCGAAGATCCAATCCCGCGAAAAATCCCTGAAGATCCAATCCCACGAAAAATCCTAAAGATCCAATCCCGCGAAAAACCTTCGATCCGCCCAAGCTGAAAAACCTTCGATCCAAAACATCCTGAGAAAATCTCCAATCCAATCTTCCCGCCCAACATCCTCCCGAAAACCGCCAATCCAATCAACGCCGAAAGACCACCCGTTTTGAGAATCTCTATCCCTTGAATGACCAGCCAAAAAAAGTCGGCGTAGCACCGCCTGTAGAACCTGAAAAATGCTAATCCCAATATCCCACCAGATGGCCATAGTACCTCTTTAACTCAACACTAAAAAGCATTTACTTTCGCCGACTTTTTTTCTTCCTGCTCCTCACCACCACCACCGCGGCCATTCCCAATACAACCAGCCCAAGCGCTCCCCACAAAACCCAGTTGTTCCGCCGATACAATGCACTGCTATCCCCCGTCAGCACCAGATGCGCCCAATAGGCCGGACTCTTGTCGATCGCATCGCTTTTCAGATAATCCAGTTTCGCCAGCTGCAGAGCTCTCGCCTTCGTCTCCCCTGCCCGCAGATGACTATAGAACTGCCGGAGGATCGTCGATGTCGCCTGATCGTCCGCCTTCCAGAGACTGTTGATCGTACTCCCGCATCCCGCATACGCAAAGGCCCGCGCCAGACTGATCACCCCCTCCTGCGGCGCCACCTCGCCCTGCCCCGTCTCACAGGCGCTGATGATCACCAGCCTCGTGCTGCGCAGGTTGAGGCCGTACAGCTCCTCCAGGAACAGCCGGTCCTCGATAACACTTTGTTTGTTGGGATAGAAAGCGATATATGATGCCGCCGCATCGTCCATCGATGACACCGCATGTGTCGCCAGATGCACGACAGGATATTGATTGATCGTTTGCAGAAACCGCTCCTTCGTCGCCTGCCCGTCCAGATACTGCACTCCCGGCAAACCGGCAATTTCTTCCTTTGACGCCGGCAACCGCTGAAACGAATCGACCCTGCCGTTCTCAAACGGCGCAAACGCCAGCACCCCCTCGCCCGCTTTCCCTGTAGCTCCATCACTCAACAGGCGGGAAGAGAACCGATAGCTGACCGTCGTCGTCTCCACCAGCCACTGCTTTCCGTCCGCGTCGGCATACAGGGATTCAAACGGCAGCAGGGCAAAGATCCCGTCGGGAACGATCACCCATTCCGATCGCCCGCCTGAGATCGCCTGTATCGGCTGTACGAGTTCGTTATACAACCGGCGGCCCAGCGCCCCGCCTTCAAAGCGCCGCCCGCTGCCGGACGTCTTCAAAAGCGCCAGCCACCCTTCGACATCCCTTTCCAGCCGCGCCAGCGAATCTATTGCCACATGCCGGAGTCCGTCGCGGGTCACCACGAACATCTGCAACGACCCGCCCGCCGCATAAAGGCTCACCAGCGCCTGGTCACGCCCCAGTTCCTGCTGGAGATCGTGAACGCCGGGGCTCGCGTCCCCATATTTGGTCCGGTAATATTCGCCGTTTGCTTCCAATGCCTTCTGCAATCGCAGCAGGGCGATCTCATCCCCCTCCTTATCCCGCGTGATGGCCGCCAGTTGCCCACTGTCCGTCGTTGCTTCGCTGCGTACATTCAGCCGCGCGATCTTATATTTTATGTTATCCACCTGCTCCAGGAGCGACTTCGCACCCGGAGCACCCATAAAAGCCTTCTCCTCCAGGTTGGCCGTGATCACCGAGGCCTTACTTTTGGCGGCGATCAGAAAGGCCTGCTCCAGATAGTCCGCCTCCGGATGCAGCTGGGCCAGGCGAAGACAGACGCTCAGCGCGTCCGCATACACCGGCCCGCTTTTCTTCTTAAGAAACAGCTTCGACTCATCCGTCGCATAACTCCGCTCGATATATCGCAAAAGGGATAACGCCGCCGTATAGGTTGCGTACGATGCCGGCAAATCCTTCATTCGATCGTAAAGCTCCGCTTTTCGCACCAGCGCGTCAAAAAGCCGGTAGTAGGCAAAGGTCCCGGTGAAGCTCACCGGGTTTGCATAGCCATCCCGGGTACTGAAATTTCCGGCAAATACAAAGATCGCCTGTTGTACGGCGGTGAGCGCTCCCTTCAGATCTCCGCGTTCACTCAACTCCTCCGCCTTGATAAAAGCGTTTACGCCAAGATCGCTTCGCGGAACGGCAACTCCGCTATTCCCCCGGGCCAGCTCCTGCAGCCGCCGCAGGTACCATGCGCAGCTGTCCAGCCGGTGCAGCCGCAGCTCCGCATTCGCCAGCTCATTCAACGATGCAGGGATCTTCTCCATCCTTACCCGCCGGAACCAGTTCAGCGCCGCCGGATAATCCTCCATCCCCACATAGGCACGACCCATGTTCTGGTAGACATAGTCGCTCAACGGCCGGTAACCGAGCAGTTGCCGGTAGATCGTCAGTGCATCGGCATATTGGCCGATCCGAAACGAGGCTGTAGCAATATTGATCTGGAGACTCACCGCATCAGGCGCATATTGCTTCCCGCCGCGCTCCAATTCGAGGGCATGATTGAAGTAGTTCTTCCCCTGCCGGAAATTTCCGCCGTCGCAATAGAGCGCACCCAGGGTGTTATAGAGGCGCACCCGGTTATCCTTATCCGCGAACCGTCCCTCGAGCGATTCCGCCCGCAACAGGAAGTAGCTCGCCGAATCAAACCGGTCGAGGTTGTAATAGGCCGTTCCCAGCATCACCTGAACAACAAAAACGAGGGAGTCTCCGGCGGGATGAAAGCTCAACGCCCGGCAATAGGCCGTCCGCGCCCGGCCAAAATCGCCCACCGCATCATAGAGGATCCCCTTCTTCAAGAGCGACCCGATGAGCAGCGTGTCGCCACTGCGTGGGCCGGATCTCTCGAGTTCGTCAGCAACTGCCGCAAAACCCGCCAGTGCCATGCTGTCCGTGGCCGGCGTAGACCTATCCAGGTGATAGAGACTGTCGGCCCGGCGATAGCGCGCCCGAAGGCGGTCTCCGCCTGCCTCTCCCGGTCCGCCCGGCCCCGCCAGCACCTGCCCGGCCAGCAGCCCCGACAATAATAATAAGGTGATCCCCCGAGACATGTGTCCTACAACGTCGCCACCCGCTCCTTATTATCGACCACAAAAAATAAGGCGAAGGATAGATATCCCTCGCCTTTTGTCTTATCCGATTCTAGAAGCTTAACTAGTTCTTTCTCACCATGATCACCAGTGGCGGCCGCGGATTCGCGGTCGTCGAGATCACATGGCCGGCCAGCACATTATCGAGTGCATTCACGATCCCACCCAACAGGCCGCCACTGATCAGTGATCGCTTATCATAATACTGCAACTGAACTTGGATCTGCTGCAAGGCATTGTTACTTCCGTAGTTGATCCTATACGTGATCGTCGTGGTGATCGTCTGCCCGTTGACCGGCAGCAACCCGAAGGCCCCGCCAAGGCTAAGCAACGACCCGTTTAACGTCTTCTGCAGGTCGATCACCCCTGTTGTCCTGTTCACGATGACCTTTTGCGCCGCAGCCGAACCCGTCACGTCGAACGTACAACCCCCGTTGGCACATACGGAAGGCAGATAGGGATTGGCCTCGAAATAGGGCGCAGCTTCCGTCGCGCCGTTCTCGAATACGTAGACACTGTCGTAATAGGCCGCACCACCGATGATCAGCTCGCTAAGACAGGTGTCCGTCGCTCCGGCTTTTACAAAACCCATGATATAGCGCATCCCCGTCTGACTCTGCGTCAGGTTGATGGCGCCTGTATTCTGATCCAACACCATCCCTATCGGCCAGGAAAAATACTTGCCCGGTCCGGGATCGTTCACCGGATGGACGATATAGTCACTGCCCGAAGGCTGGGGAAAGGTGATGGAATCGCCATAGATCGGCAGCACAGGACAGCTCGGAGCCGCTGGCGCCGCCGGGTTATTGTTATTGTTATCCGCAGTCTGCTGAGGAAAAGGAGGCTGCGCAACGACGTTAGTATCCGCTTTCGCAACCGGTTTTGTTGTATCCGCAGGTTTCGTCGTCGGGATCGAATCATGCTTCGATGTCGACGGACCGCTGGGGGCGCCAACCAGCGCCCGGATGTTCGGATCCTCGGGAATGGCCTTCTGACAGGCAACTACCGAAACCACAAAAAATATGGCGATCAACGGAAGAGTCTTCATAAGTAGGCTTTTTAATAAGGGTTTACGCTTAACAAAATACGATTTATTCCCGGCATCTCTAAGGATTGGTAACTACTGTTTGCCTGTTTGTAACCGTTTGGGACAAGTTTTTTTCAACATATTGATAATCAATGTATTGAAAAATATCCCGCCACAGCCGGTTACATTATGTCTTATGGGTTTTACCAATTAATGAAGGTTCCTCCAATATCCGTTATTCCAAATAACGTAAAAACATTCCTTATGCCCATCGAAGAAACGATCCTCGACATGGAAGGGAAGATATCTCTTCTCGACAACCCCAATTTCATTGGCCTGTCTATCGTGGTCGGCACCTACTACGTTGCCTTCCTCAGCTTCCTATGCTATCTGATCTTCCACGCCGGCGGCATCTAGCCGCGCAGCCACCGCCGAT
Source organism: Puia sp. (assembly GCF_036500295.1). NCBI lineage: Bacteria > Pseudomonadati > Bacteroidota > Chitinophagia > Chitinophagales > Chitinophagaceae > Puia > Puia sp. Next base: position 12,889 of record NZ_DASYCH010000055.1, read on the forward strand.
AACGAGGCGCCCTCAGCCGCTAACCAGCCGGCCGCAGCCGCGTCAGATAGGCCATCCCGCCATTAAACAGAAACAGATAGGCCGGGAAAAGTACATAGATCAAATCGTGCCCTACACAGATCGCCAGCGCCAGCGTTGACGAGATCACCCCCAGCACCCAGGCCAGCGATCGCTCCGACATCGGGTCCCGCCAGGCCTTCTTTATCGTCGGCACCCCGAGGATCGCGTCGGCGAAGATGGCGAACACGGTCGTGATCCAGGGATTATTCGACAGCAAATAGATCCCCACGCAAAGCAATCCCCACACCACATACTGCCAGTCCTTCCGCGAAAGCGCATAGTTCCGCGTCAGCAACGCCACCACGCCGATCGTCAGGCAACCCACGGTGGAACAAAGCACCCCGGTCATACTCCACTGCCAACCCTTGCCGAGCACCTGCGACACGACACTGGTCCCCATCAGGAACGCCCACCCGATCCAGGAAAGAACGCTTGGCCGCACCTTTCGCGTCACCGTATTGATCAGATAGATCACTTGCGCACTCCCGATAATTACTCCCGCCAATAAACCGACGATCTTTTCGATTGCCTGCATTGAGCCAATTTTGGGCCCAAGATACCCTATAATTGAAATGAATCGATATATTTACAGGGACCAAAACGACAAGTATGCTAAGAACAGGTCTCGCCCTCTTTTTTCTCGCATTTACCGGCTGTCTCTTTGCCCAACAGGGCTCGGAATCCAACCCTTACGTGCTGGAGCCCTCACCCACTACCGTGGCCTGGGGTCATTACTGGTCGGAATATCCGCCCGTGCTGAAGATCAAATCCGGGGATTTTGTAAAAGTTCATACGCTTATCACCTCCAATCCCGAACGCCTTGAAGCTGCCGGCGTCCCCGCCGGCCAGGTGGAAAAACAGCTTCGCGACGTGCAGTCGATGAAGGAAAAAGGACCCGGCGGCCATGTGCTTACCGGTCCGATCTATGTCGAAGGCGCGGACTCCGGGGATATCCTCGAAGTGCGGCTGCAGTCGATCGAACTGGCCATCCCCTATGGTTATAACGCCATCGGCTCCGCGGGCTTCCTCTCCGACGAGATCTTTGCCCGTAATATGCGCATTGTCCCCCTCGACACAAAAAAGATGATCGCCCACTGGGCCGACGGGATCGATATTCCCCTCCATCCCTTTTTTGGAAGCCTGGGCGTCGCGCCGCCAAAAGAAGCCGGCCGCTGGAACAGCGCCCCACCGTGGATCCATGGCGGCAACCTCGACAACAAAGAGCTTGTTGCCGGAACCTCGGTCTACTACCCTGTTTTTGTAAAAGGTGCGTTGTTCGAGATCGGCGACGGCCATGCCGCACAAGGCAATGGCGAAGTGGATATCACGGCCATCGAGACCTCGCTTATCGGAAAACTGCAGTTCATCGTTCACAAGGGTAAATCCCTCCGCTGGCCGCGCGCCGAGACGGCAACCCATATCATCTCGATGGGCTGCGATCGCGACCTCAATGCCGCGACCCATATCGCGGTCCGGGAAATGATCAATTATTTAATGGAAGAGAAAAAAATGACGAAGGCCGATGCCTATATGCTGTGCAGCGTTGCGGCAGATGTGGATATTACGGAATTAGTGGATGGGAATGTCGGCGTCCACGTCATGCTCCCAAAAAATATTTTCACGAAAAAATAACCGGACGCGCCTGCGGCGCGTCCTCAATAATTAAAAAGCTCTTTCATCCTCGCCATAAATACTTCTTTCTTCCGCCGCGATACCTCGATCACCATATCATTGGTCAGGATCACGCTGCCCCCTTCGCCGCGTACATATTCCTTGATATGATGCAGGTTAACCAAAAAAGACTTGTGGATCCGGCAGAACCCGCTTCGCTCAAGCAGCATCTCATACTCGATGATCGACCTCGAAGCGGTCAAAACTGTCCCATTCAACAGATGAAACATCGTATAGCTGCTGTCGCTTTCGCAATAGACCACATCCGCCAGGTGGATCACCCGAAACCCTTTCATATCGGGGATGCAAAGCTTCATCTCCGCCGGCGTCTGCACCTTGTGCAGATTGTACAGGAAGGTCTCCACCTGCTGCGCCGAGGCCTTATCCGCGATCCGCAGCCCCGCCCGCTTCACGGCCTCCACCATCAGGTCCTCATCCACGGGTTTTAACAGATAGTCCACGGCGCTGTACTTAAAGGCCTGGATCGTATATTCATTATGCGCGGTCACGAAGATGACCTCGAACGGTACCGGACTCAGCTCGTTCAGCAGATCGAACCCATTCTTCTCGGGCATGGCGATGTCCAGAAACACCAGTTCCGGGCCAAGTTCGGCGATCCGGTCCAACGCACTCCGCGCATCCGCGCATTCGGCGAGGATATCCACGTCCGGGCAGTTGAGTTCGAGTAGCTTTCGCAGACTGCTCAATCCCCGCGGTTCGTCATCAACTATAATGGTCTTGATCATATCGATAGTTATTCCCGGTTATCAGACAAACATCTCCTCCTCATGCGCCGTCATGCTCAATGTTATCAACGTGCCGCTGTCATGCCGGCCCGGGATATCGGCCTTATCGCGGATGCTGAGCGAACAGCTCATCTGGTATTTCTCATTCAGGACCGCGATGCGTTGCCGGATATTGGCGATACCCATGCTCCGGTGCATCGATTTGTGATTATCCTTGTTTTGCAGCGACTGCCGGATACCGATGCCGTTGTCGTCGATCTCGCAGACAAGCCGGCCGGAGTCGAGGTAAAACTGGATCAGCAACTGCTTGTCCTTATCCTTCGGCTGCAGTCCATGCCAGATGGCATTCTCCACCAACGGCTGGATCAGCATCGGGGCCAGCCGGATCTCATCGATATCGACATCCGCCTCCGGTGAGGTGATGATGCGATAGGAGAAATCCGAGAACCTCAGCTGTTCCATCTCCAGATAACTGGCGAGATATTCGTTATTCTGGCGCAGCGTGATAAAGGTCTGCCGCGAATGTTCCAGGTTGAGCCGGATCAGGCGGGCAAACCGGCTCAGATAGCGGCTCGCATTCCGGTTGTCCTCATGCAGGATCATCTCCCGGATGCTGTTCAGCGCGTTGAAGATAAAATGCGGGTTCATCTGTGCGTGCAAGGCCTTCATCTCATATTCCGCCATCTGTTTGTCCAGGCTCAGCTTCTCCCGAAGCCGCCCCACGCGGATGCGATAGATCATCAGCACCGTCGCCAGGAGGAGGATGCCTGCCAGCGCCAAAAACCACCAGCGCTTCCACAAGGGGGGATATACGATGATCGTCAGACTCTTCATCTGATCGGGCCACCGGTTGTTGGCCGAGAAAAGCTTTAGCGTGACATGGTATTCCCCCGGCGCGAGGTTGTTAAAGCTGACGCTCCGCTGCCAGTTGAGCAGGCGCCAGCCCGTATCCGTCCCCGGCGTCAGCCGGTAGGCAAACCGGTTTCCTTCGGGGTTGGTAAAATTCACGGCGTTGAAATTGATCTGCAGGTTGTTATCCGAATTACTCAGTTCGATCCTTTCCGAATTGGCCGGCACCGTACCCTTTGCCGTACTGATCCCATCGAAGAACAACGACGGCGTCTTTTGCGGGCGTAGCGGAAGATCGGGACGGAAACTGATCAGATGGCGCTTGCTCCCGAAGTAAAAGATATTCTCCCGCTCATCATAATAGAAGCCCTTGGCCGTCGAGGTGATCGCCACCGTCGGCAGGCCATCGGTATATGGAAATGATCTGCTGCTGCCGTTGCGGATATTAAATCCCATGATCCCGTTCTCCATCCCCAGCCAGATATTCCCATGGATGATACAACTGCTGTTCAGTACATCGCCATCCGTCAGATAATTCTCTTCCTTGCGCATCTCCGTCGTATAATTATCGCAATTAAACTGCAGGATGCCGTTGTTGAAGGAATAAAGCCAGAGATTGTTCTTCTCATCGCAATCGATGATCAACGCATAATTCGGCAGTTTGCGTGCCAGCGACGGATAGGGGATCAATGTATCGATGGCCTCCTTGCGGCCGTTCCACCGGCAGAGCCCGTCTCCCCCCAGCCACATATTCCCCTTCAGGTCCTCCCCCATGCTGAAGCAATATGTGATCTTCATCTGCGGCCATTGCCGCTCGGAGATCTCCAGGAACTCCCGGCGCTTCGGATCATACCGGACCACGCTGTTCAGCCGGCCGAAGGAGATCCAGATATCCTTTTGCCGGTCGACACAAAAACAAAGGGTATTATAATCCGCGATCCAGGCCAGGGCAGGCGGAACGACGACCCGGCCGCTTGTGAACCGCTTCCGGTCCACCCAAAACAACCCCATCCGCGTACCCACCCACAGGGTATCGGCGCTGTAGGGAATGAACAGATTGATATCGTTGCTGATGGCTTCCTTGTCGCCTAAGACTATCCGGCGTTTTATCTGCTTGGTCTCTTTATCGAGTACCAGTACGCCGCCCTTGTTGCGCAGCCCGACAAAGAGATTGGCGGAGTCCGTCCAGATCGTTCGGATATTGCAATTCCGCAGGTCGGGCATGTCGCCGGAGAGATCGTAGGCCGTAAAGAAGGGACTCGACAGGTTCTCCTTGTACAGTCCCTCGTTCGTGCCTACCCAAAGCCGGCCTTCCCGGTCCTTGAACACCGTCGTACACTGTTTGCCCTCCAGGTATTTTGCACAAAGGCTGATCGTATGGGTCCCGGGGCGGTAGTGCAGGACATAGACCCCGCTGGCTTTACAGGTGATCGCTATCAGGCTGTCGGTCAGCATGATGATCTTGCTGTCCCCTTCGTCGATCTCCTTGTTCCCGTCGAAAGGCAGCGGCATCTCCCAAACCCTTCCTGTTTTGAGATCGTAGGCGTCGAGCGTATTCTTCTCGGCGACATGGATCAGTAGTTCGTCCTTTCGTCCCGCATAACAAAGGCGATGAAGCTGATGTCGGTCCAGCAATGCTTTCTTTAGTTCGGGTTGCCGGTTGGCGAAGAAGGTGTCGATCCGGTTGCGGTCCACTTCGTAGTTTGAGAAGACCACGGCATTCTCCTGCAGGATATCACCGTTGCCATATTCATACAGGCTGCCGCCGAAGATCAGCTCCTGCCGGCCGGCATCCGCCGGCAGATAATGATCATATCGATTGACGATGACTCCCGTCGAATCGAAGACATACAACCCTGTCTTTGTGGACACGACATAGTTACCGCGTCTGTCGCGGGTCGCTTCATAAACATCGTTCGCCCAATAGGAAATGGAGGGGTCGCAAGGCACTGTCAGCCGGTGATAGTCCCGGGTGCCCGGATTGTAGACGAAGGCGCCGGCGACCGTGCTGCCGATCATCACCTCGCCCTGCATCTTCAACATCGAAATGTGATTTGCGGGCAACGACATCTCGGCTGTACCCGTGTAGTAACTGGTGAAGAAGCGGCCGTCAAAGCGGTTCAACCCCTTTCGGGTCGCCACCCATATATAGCCAAGGGAATCCTGTACGATCCCCGAGATGTAATTGTTGGAGAGCCCTTCCGTCCTTGTGTAGTGTGTAAAGCTGCTGTCGCCAAAGGACTGCCCATTCGATGCGAAAGCGATCGAGCAGGCACAAAAAAGAAGAAACAGGAAAGATCGGGGTTGGCGCATAAAGCTTGTCCGGGAGTTGGTTCCAGCGAATAAAATTACAACCCAAAATCAACAAATGCAGGGCGATTTTTTTGCTTTCCGTTCCCGAAAGAAAAGACGCCGCTCGCTGTCCGATGGCCTCCACTCCTTAGATTGGGGTTTTGCGCATACATCATTTTTGCTTACTTGCGGCCAATAAAAACAAATAAAAAAAATGAGATCCCCCATCAGTCTCTTGATGCTAATTACACTCTTTCTCCTGAGTTGCCACCTGCGGACTCAGGCTCAAAACACCAATCCCGCGCAACCACCCACTCACCTTTATATCGACGTTCACTATCTCGAGCCCGGCAAAGTAACGTATGCCGCCGTGGCCGATGCCCACAGAAAGGACCTCGCTGTCGAAGACAAGTACGGCGTCAAATTCGTAAAGTTCTGGGTCGACGAAGCCGGCGGTAAGGTCTACTGCCTTTCTTCCGCACCCGATACCGATGCCATTAAAAAGACACATGCCGAAGCCCATGGCCTTATGCCCGGGTCAATCTATCTCGTCACGGATGGCGCTGAAGCCGTTGCCGATCCGGGCAAGGACTTCTATCTCGACGTGCATAAGGTCGGCCCGGGCAAAGTCACCGCCGGGGCCGCCGCCGAGGCCCATAAAAAAGACCTCGCGACGCAAAAGAAATATGGCGTCAACTTCGTCAACTACTGGGTCAACGAGCAGGATGGCGTCATCCTCTGTCTGTCGCAGGCCGCCGACTCCACGGATGTGCTGAAGACTCACAAGGAAGCCCATGGTCTTATGCCGGAGTACATTATAAAAGTCAAACAAGGAAATTAAGCTTTTACAAACCATATACCATTAGATCAAGATTATCCTAAGGGTGATGACCATTGCGCCGCCGGGTCGGGCGGCTCGCAAGAAATACATCCCCGCTGGCAGGGCGGGCGGTAAGTGGAGCAGATGAACCTGCTCCTTGCCGCCCACCTGCATTTTTTGCTTTTGGACAAATGGGTTATTTTTAACTGACCATAAAACAAACCCTATGTGTCCGCTCCTTCGCCTTCTGCGCGATAAACAACACCGCCTCTTCCACAGCCGGCCCCGCCTCGTTATCACCGGGGAATTCCGCCAGGCCTTCGACGCCATGGAGAACAGCAACCGTTGCGTCTATGTCACCGGAAAGGCCGGCACCGGCAAGTCCACCCTGCTCACCTGGTTCCGTCAACAAACGAAAAAACGCCTCGTCATCCTCGCGCCCACGGGCATCGCCGCCCTCAACGTCGACGGCGCCACCATCCACTCCTTCTTCCGCCTGCCACCCAGCGTCGTCGAACCCAACCACATCCGTCGCGATCCCGAACGTGCACCGCTTTACCAACGACTCGACACCATCGTCATCGACGAGATCTCCATGGTGCGTGCCGACGTCATGGATGCCATCGACCAGACCCTGCGGCTGCACCGAAACAACGACACCCCCTTCGGGGGCGTCCAGATCATCTTCTTCGGCGACCTCTACCAACTCCTACCCGCCGTCACCCGTGAACTCGACGGCTACTTCCATTCCCGCTTCGGCGGCGCGTGCTTTTTCAATGCGCGGGTATTTGACCGCCTTCAACTTCACTACTTCCAGTTACAAACCATCTTCCGTCAAAAGGACGAAACCTTCAAACAACTGCTCAACGCCGTCCGCGAGAATACCGTCACGGACGAACAGCTGGCGCTCCTCAACACCCGCCATCTGCCCGGTCATGTTCTGCCACCCGGAGACCTCCGGCTCACCCTCACTACGACCAACAAAGTAGCCGATGCCATCAACGGCGAAAGGATGAACGGCCTCCGCGGCAAAGCCCATCGCTTCACCGCGACGGTCGGGGGCAACGCCGATTTGGACAAGGGTCCTGCCGACGCCGTCCTGATCCTGAAAAAACACGCCCAGGTGATGCTCCTGAAAAACGACCCCGACAAACGCTGGGTCAACGGAACCCTCGGCCACGTCACCCGTATCGGGAGGGACAAGATCACCGTCCGTATCGGCAAACACCGCTACGACATCGAACGCGCCGAATGGGAAGTCCGCGACTACCGCTACAACCCGCAGAAACAAACGATCGAACCCGGCACCGCCGGCACCTTCACCCAATTTCCCCTCCGGGCGGCCTGGGCCATGACCATCCATAAAAGTCAGGGCCGGACCTTCGACCAGGTCATCATCGACCTCGGCCCCGGTGCCTTCACCCACGGCCAGACCTACGTAGCCCTCAGCCGCTGCACCCAGCTTGCGGGCATCGTTCTCCAAACGCCTATCCGCCGCGAGGACCTGATCCTCGATCCGGGCGTAAAACAATTCATCGCGGCCCATACAAAGCCCGCCGCCTGACGCACCCGTTGGGCGTTCCCCGCGGTTGCGGGCCGGGCTCTCGGTCGCGCACAGCGCTCCTGCCGATCCCTAACGCGGCATGCAACATTCCCGCGGGCCAGCCGTCTTTCCCCTACCAACCAACCATCCATGTTTACCAACAACCTCACCATCGCCTGGCGCCGCCTCGTCAAAGACCGCCAATTCACCCTTCTCAACCTCCTCGGGCTCTCCACCGGCCTCGCCTGCACCATCCTCATCTACTGCTGGGTTGGCGATGAGCTCTCGGTCGACAAATACAACCATACCGATAGCCGCCTTTACCAGGTGCTCCTCAACTCGCCCTCTGCCGACGGCCACGCCATTACCACCGCCGACTATACCCCCGGGTACCTCGCAGCCACCCTGGTAAAAGAGTTCCCCGAGGTCGAAGCCGCCGTGCCCGTCGTTCCCAACCCCTGGCATGATAAGAAAGGCGTCCTCACCGCCGGCGAAAAAGCCATCACCACCAATGCCCTATTCATCGGCAGGCAATTCTTCGAAATCTTCTCCTTCCCGCTTATCGCCGGCGACAAACAGCAGGTGCTCCGGGACAGGAACGATATCGTCATCTCCACCGATCTTGCCCTCCGGCTCTTCGGGACGACCGACAACCTCGTCGGCAAAACCGTCGAATGGAGCCCGAAGGATTACAGCGGGGTCTATCGCATCTCGGGCGTCTTCCAAAAGCCACCCGCAAACGCGACGATGCAGGTGGATCTGGCGTTTAACTACGATCTCTTTCTCGACCGGAACCAAAAGCTCCTCGACTGGCGGAACAATGATCCTTCTACCTATGTCCTGCTAAAAAAGACCGCCGGCATCGACAACTTCAACCGGAAGATCGCCGGCCTGATCAAAAGCAAAAACGCCGGGACCCAATCCACCCTCTACGCCCAGCAATATTCCCAACGATACCTTCACGGCGGGTATGAGAATGGCCGCCCTGCGGGCGGCCGGATAGAATATGTCCGGCTCTTCTCCATCATCGCCATTTTCATCCTCCTCATCGCGGGCATCAACTTCATGAACCTCTCCACCGCCAAAGCCGCGGGGCGCATAAAAGAGGCGGGAATAAAAAAGGTCATCGGCGCCAGGCGTTCCGCCCTCGTCGGTCAATACCTGGCCGAATCCCTGCTGCTCACTACGATCGCAGTCCTGCTCGCCGTCGGTCTTGCGGCGCTGGTCCTCCCGCAGTTTGGTCAGCTGACAGGAAAGCAACTTTTTCTCCGCTTCGATGGCCGCTTCCTCAGTGCGCTGGCAACCATCACCGGCTTCACCGGTATTCTCTCCGGAAGCTATCCGGCACTCTATCTCAGCGGCTTCAAACCTGCCGCCAGCCTCGCCGGAAAGTTGCCCGGCACCGTTAACGAACTGCTTATCCGAAAAGCGCTGGTCGTGTTTCAGTTCACCCTCTCCACGCTGTTCATCGTCGGTGTCCTCGTCGTCTATCGGCAGATGAACCTCGTCCAGACCAGGAACCTCGGCTATAACCGCAGCCATCTGCTCTACTTCCATCCTGCGGCCGACTCTTCCCTCGCCGACCTCCTCCGGGCGGTAAAAAATACTCCCGGCGTCCTCAACGCCGCCAACTTCGGGCAGAACATCACCAACCGCGACGGCGGCACCTATGACCTCAGCTGGCCGGGAAAAGATCCGGCCGCCAAGATCGTTTTTACCGATCTCGCCATCGGCTACGACTTTATCGAGACCGCGGAAATAAAGCTGAAGGCCGGCCGGTCCTTCTCCCGCCAATACGGCAATGAAACGAGCTCGGTTATCTTCAACCAGGCGGCCATCGACATCATGGGGATAAAGGATCCCATCGGGAAGACTGTGCGTCTCTGGGGTGAGGACCGGCAGATCGCCGGCGTCGTCGACAACTTCCATTTCCAGTCGCTTCATGAGGTGATCAAACCCTGCTTCTTCCAACTCAACACCACGGCCTGGGCCTCCAACATCATGGTCCGCATCGCTCCCGGTGCCGGGCAGCCGACGATCCGGCGGCTGGAAGCCCTTTATAAAGCCCGCAGCGGCGGTCTCGCGCTGGAATATAGCTTCCTCGAGGACGACTATCGCCGGCTCTACGCCGCGGAAACCCGGGTAGCGCTCTTAGCGCGGTACTTTGCTTCGCTGGCTGTGATCATCTCCGGTCTCGGACTCTTTGGGCTCGCCGCCTACACCGCGCAGCGACGGCAAAAGGAGATCGGCATCCGAAAGGTCATCGGCGCCGGCGTGGGCAATATCATCCGATTGCTTTCCCGGGATTTCCTCCGGCTTACCGGCCTCGCCCTGCTGATCGCCTTCCCCGCGGCAGCCTGGCTTATGACCCGCTGGCTTCATGGCTTTGCCTACCGGATCGCCTTGACGGCGGATATCTTTATCTGGGCCGCGGCGGCGACCATCGGTATCACGCTGTTGTCCATCGGCTGGCAATGCCTGCGTGCAGCATGGGTAAATCCTATCACGGCCCTGCGAACAAATCCGTAACTTGGTGGAATGAGAAACTACCTGCTTCCGACGATTGCCGTCATCGCCTTTTTCCTGACGCAGCCGCAAACGACTCGAGCCCAGTCGCAGCAAACGGCACAAGCCCAGTCGCCCCAAACGGCGCCCACCCAACGCCCCCTCGACAGCCTGGTACCGGTCAGGGGTTTCTGCATCGACGCCCCGCGGCCCGCAGGCGTCGACTCCTTTGTCCATTTTATCAATGAAGAACTCGCGCCCCGCAAGGTCAATACGCTTCTGCTGCTGGTAGACTATCATTATCAGTTCAAGACCCATCCGGAGTTGACCGATAGCTTCGCCCTGTCCAACGCCGACGCAAAGAAGATCGTAAAAGCCTGCACCCGGAATAATATCCGCATCATCCCCCAGATCAACCTCCTGGGTCACCAGGGATGGGAACAGCATCCGGGTAAACTGCTGCAGGCTTACCCCGAATTCGATGAGACGCCGTGGGTACCCAATCCCGAACATTATGTCTGGCCCAATGCCGACAATCTATATTGCCGCAGCTACTGCCCGCTTCATCCCAAACTGCATGAGGTGCTATTCGCCGTCATCGACGAACTCTGCGACGCCTTCGAAAGCAATGCCTTTCACGGGGGAATGGACGAGGTCTTCTATCTGGCAGAAGCCAAATGTCCGCGTTGCGGCGGCCAGGATCCCGCATTGATCTTCGCAAACGAGGTCCGGGCCATCCACGACCATCTTGCGCAGAAGGGCCGGGAGTTCTGGATCTGGGGAGACCGGCTCATCGACGGCAAGACCACCGGCATCGGTCTCTGGGAGGCAAGCTATAACAACTCCTGGCGCGCCATCGACCTCATCCCCAAAGACGTGGTTATCTGTGACTGGCATTACGAACGCCCCGACAAGACGGCGGTCTACTTTGCCATGAAAGGCTTTCGCGTCGTCACCTGCCCCTGGCGCAACTCCGAATCCGGGATCGCGCAGGTCGACGACCTGGTCCGCTTCCGTGACGGCTCGACAAAAGAAATGAAGCCCCGGTTCTATGGCATCGTCGAGACCACCTGGAGCCAGACCCGCCTCTTCCTCAATGGCTTCTACGGCATCGGCCAGACGGGCACAACGCGACCCAACACCGCCTGGAAATGCTTCCGGGACGTCTACCAGCACATCGGCAGCCTAGGCAACTGAATACCATAAAATAAATGGTATATTAGTAGGACCATTCAAAACTACTATGCCATCCCGCAACTGCTTGCTTGCCCTCTTCGCCTTGCTAAGCCTATCCGCCAACGCTCAAACCGGCACAGACAACCTGGCCGGGCAATTCATAAAATATATCCGGGCCGGCCATTCCGAAAAGATCGTCCTGCTGACGGACAAAACAAGCTACGTCGCCGGCGAGACTATCTGGTTCAAAGCCTGGTGTCTCGACTCCCTTTCCAACCGGTTCACCCACACCAGCAAGACCCTCTTTGTCGATCTCGTCAATGACAGGGACAGCGTCGTCAGCCAACTGTTGTTCGATCTTTCCCGGCTTCGTACCAATGGCTCCATCCTTCTGCCCGGTTCGCTACGGGAAGGTTATTACTGGCTGCGGGGTTATACGGCTGCTATCCTCCGGACGGACAGCGGTCGCATCGCGGTAAAACCGCTGTATGTTGTCAATGCCGTCAAACCCGATCCGCGTGCACTGTCCGCCTATACACATAACAACGTTCCGGAACAAGCCGATACCAGCGCCCCGCAACTGATCTTCTTCCCCGAAGGCGGCCCGGTCATTTCGGGAACGACGGCAACCATCGCCTTCCGCGCCACCGGCAGCAATGGTCAACCGGTGGACGTCAGCGGTTATGTCACCGACACCCGCAACGATACCGTCGTGCGCTTCACCACACAGCGGCCGGGGATCGGCAAGTTCAGCTTCGATGCGTTCAATCCAAGAAAATATACGGCTCATACAAAAGGCCGGAACAACCGCGAACGCCTCTGGCCGCTTCCCGTCATCGACCAGTTTGCGTATCAGTTGACGCTCATCGCGCAGGCCGAACGAACGCTCCGCCTGCGGGTATCCCTGGGTGATTCTCTTTACAAAAAGAACAAGGTCTCGCAGATCCTCGGCATCAGCCGCGACAGCCTCTGCTTTGCGGCGAGGGGCACCGATATGTATGAGGTCACCGTACCGGCGGACAACTTCCCTGCGGGAAAAGCCACCTTCTTCCTCTTCGACGACCAAAACCGGCTTGTCAGCCAGCGGGCCGTCTGGCTCGAAAAGCAGGCGGCCGATCCCGTCACCGCGGCTACTACAAAAGCGGTCTATGGTCCCGGGGAAAAAGTGGACCTCAACATCAGCGTAGCCTCTGCGAGCAACAGCCAACCGGTAAAGGCGCTGTTCACGATAGCGGTGACCGACAACCCCGGGGATGCGCCGGCCGCCACGCCGCCGCTATCGCCCGAAGAACGCGACCTTCTCATGCTTCTCCAGCGCCCCGTCTATCAAAGCTTCCCGACGCCGATCGCGGCAGACAAGGGCACGGCAGACTCTGCCACCCAGGAGAAGACCCTTTTTCAGCTCACCGGTGTTGCGCTTGACAAGGCAGACAAACCCCTCGCCGGACATCTCGTCAATATCTTCAACGGCGACAAACACATCTTTCAGTTGGATACGACCGACGCAAAAGGGAATTTCCGCTTCGATCTCCCCGACTATGACGATGGGACGTTCTTTAATCTGAAAGTCACCAACCTGAAGGGACAGGGACAGGAAGGAAGGGTCAGCTTTGACAAATTCGATTTCCCGCATTTCAATACTCCCGCGCGTTTGAAGAAGGGCTTTACGCCCGCGGAAATTGCGGGCATCCGGAGCTACCGGTCGCACCGCATGACGGACACCCTGGTAATGGATAAAGTGGGGATGCTAAAGCCGGTAACCGTACAGGGGAACAGAGGCGCGCCCTACGATCAGTCACGCCGCGTAAGCCCCTTCTCACAGATCATCACCTCCGATGTGTTCAGCAATGGCGGCATCGAGGCACTCAACAATGCTATCCGTAATGTGCCGGGCTTTAACACCGGCGTGGGGAGTATGTCGTCGACGGTCAAGATGGGACAGGGCACCGGCACGATGGGTATCCAGCCGCTGATCGTAATGGACGGGGTGCAGCAGTCATTGAGCACCGACGTAAAAAGCTTTCTGCAGACTCTTGATCCGTATAACATCGACTTTATCGAGATCCTGAACGGTCCGCTGACGGCGATGTACGGGGTGCAGGGAGCGGGAGGCGTCATCCTGATCAACACCGTCAACCAGCGAAAAGGGATCTCTGCCGTCAATGATAAAGGCGTTGCCACTGTTTATCCCAAGGGCTATTATACGCAACCGCCGTTCATGCCTGCCGGCCACCCGCCATCCACCCTCTTTTGGGACCCCGGCCTGCTCACCGACAATAGCGGTAAGGCGACCCTGCAATTCATGACCGCCCACGAACCCGGCGCCTGGTCGGCCAGCATCACCGGCATCACCGAACGAGGCGAGATCCTTTACAAAAAGATCGCGGTAAAATGTCAGTGAACCGACACCGCCGCGATCCCGGAAAAAAGCCGTCTTACTGTACCTGCGGCCGGGCATCCCCATAATACCTGCTGGCGCTCAACGACACCGGCAGCCCGATCACCACTCCAAGGAGTACCGCATCCAACAACGCCTTCTCAATATTGACAGTGGCAGACGGCAGCGCGCTTAGCGGCAGGACCACAAGATTCATGACACTCCAGATAAAAAAGCCATAAAGCAGGCCCGCGATATATTTGTTTAGTCCGAAAATTCTATTTTTACGATAGAGAAAGAAAAAGAAGAGAGTAAAGCAAGTGACGATAAAATAATGGAAGAAGATGCCCAGGAGGATCACCGGCACTCCACCGTTCAACGAATTTTTCAACCCGAGCGCACCTCCGGCGATATATTGGAACATCTTTGTCGATAGCCTGCCGTTACGGATATAGCCGGCGGTATAGGCATAGGTGAGGTCAAGGGAGCCGGCAATCAGTACCGTAAGAAACAACCTTTTGTAGAAGGGACTCATTTTTATGGATTTAAGCGTAATGGATTCCCTTCAAATCTCGGAACCCTGCTGATAAGATCCCCTTCAAAAACCATTCAAAAACAACCAAAACGCGAACAGCAGCATATGACCGACCGCCAATTGATCGAACTCGGGGCACAGGAACTGGCCGCCCGTCACGGCTTCGCCGATTGGAAGGAGATGCGGCAGCGCGACCTGGAATATTTGTGCCAACGCATCGAAGAGAGCTCGGGCATCCTGATCAGCCTTTCGACGATCAAACGTATCGTCAACGGGCAATACAACAGGCTCCCGCAGGTCGCCACGTTAAATGCGCTTTCGGTTTACCTTGGTTATGCTGATTGGCAGGCTTTTAAAGGGGCCAAGCAACAGGCGGCTGCGACCACGGCTCCGCCGGGCGCCGAACCCGCTGCTCTGCTGGGCGCCGAACCCGCTCCACGGAGCGTCGAACCTGTTGCTCTGCTGGGCGTCGAACCATCTGCTCCGTCGCAGGCATCCACCCCTGTCACCCGCCCGCCGATCGCGCCATCCCCCGATATCCTTCGCCGCCGTCCCTCCTACCCGCTTATCGGCGCCGGCGTATTGTTCTTTGTCCTGCTGGCCCTGCTGTCCTGGAACTATTTCTCGTCCAACGCGGACCACCCGTCAAAGGCCTCCTTCGGCATCCGCCGGACCACGGTAAACGCCGTTCCTAATACGGTCATCTTTACCTATGACATCGACCATGTCCCGGGCGACAGCTTTTTTATCCAGCAATCCTGGGACAAACATCGCCGGGTAAGGATCGGAAAGGGCAGCCACACCCTTACCGACATCTATTATGAACCGGGCTATCACACGGCCAAACTCATCGCCAACGAGAAGATCATCGCCACCCTAGGGGTCAGCATCCCCACCGATGACTGGTTCTTTTACAGCAAGGAATCCCTGAGCCAGGGACTGCCTTCCTATATTCGCACGGCCAACCCCATCCGCAATGGCATCCTCGGCCTGGAGAAACAAGACCTCGTCGCCAACCACATCGACCCGGAGAAACCGCAGATCTTTCTCTGCAGTTACTTTCCCACCAACATCGGGACAAACGCCGACAACTTCCGGCTCAACGCAAGGATCCGCATGACGGAACTCCGCAACACCCCTTGTCCGATGATCATGCCCGAGGTTTTTTGTCAGCACGGCCTCATGTATTTCGTTTGCACGATGCCCGGCTGTAGCGGCGAAGGCGGTGACATCAACGCGCAGTTTGGTGAACATTTTGTCAATGGAAAAACCAACGATCTCTCGCCGCTGTCCTTCGACGTCCACGCCTGGCACAACATCGAAATGATCGTTGACCGGAAACGGGTCAGGATCTCCATCGATGGGAAAATGGTGCTCACGCAATCCTATAATGTCTCCGCCGGCCTTATCACCGGCCTCGGCTTTCACTCCAATGGCCTCTGTGCCGTCGACAGCATCCGGCTCACCGGTCTCGATGGGAAAACCGTCTATCCGGCGCAGTAAAAACTCCGCCATCGTCCCTTTTTCTTCCTTTCACTGAGCCATTACCGCGGTGAGCAAAGAGAATGCGGAATCCGTTAGGTACTCCGACGGGTTTCCCGTAACTTATCAAAGCACACCTGCTGTTAGCTACGAGTCCTTCCAACTAAACCTTTACTTCATGAAAAAGCTAAAACTTATCCTAACCACCTCGGCTATCATCGTTGCCGTCGTCGCCGCCTTTGCGCTTCGGGAAAACAGCCGGGACTGCTCCGGGATCAAGCAGTATTATTATGATGGTGCGCATTACAAACCGGCGGGACAGCTGGGCACCGACTACCTCTGCATCGCTTCGCACGATACCTGCACCTGGTTCCAGGATGCCAATTATTATTTGCCTTGCCAGATAGGAACCTATAAGGCCATGCCGGGCAAATAAGGGTGCGGCTTCCGCCGCGCCCGTCGCACAAGCATCCCCAGGCCCTCGCCCGCCATTCAATGCAAAAAAATCTCAGCCGATCTGCAAATTTTTTGCATAAAAGCGCTGAAAAAAATTTATATTTGGATTGGCCCAAAACTATACTACCATGAATCGCCGGGAAATCCTCAAAAGACTTTCGCTATTGCCGCTTGCGGCTA
>NZ_DASYCH010000056.1:0-6348 GCF_036500295.1 Puia sp.
TATCTGAATAAGAAGCAAAACAATCACTACAGCCTGGGTCTTAACTGGAGCGTGAACTATGGATCGTTGAGCCTGAATGTGATCATGGGTGCATCCTGGGGCGGGTGGACGACCATTGACGGTTTAGTGCCTGGCAATAACAATGCTTCCTCCGGCTACTCGATAACGGATAACCGAGCTGCCTATTGGGCAGACCACTGGACGCCGGCAAATACCGGTGCGAAATACCCGGCGCCTTATTTCGTAAGCGATTATAAGTTGACGACCGATTTCTGGCTGGTGAGGGCTACGACGCTGAATATCTCCAATGCTACATTGAGCTATACGCTCCCCTCGGCATGGAGCAAAAAGGCGGGTATTGTCAGCTCGCGGTTCTATGTAGTGGCGACCAATCCCGTACAGTTCATCAATCCTTTCCCTAAACATTATCGGGATATGTCGACGTCGCTGTATACGTATCCGACGCTCAGGACGATCACGGCAGGTATAAATGTTGGATTTTAAATCAAGCAAACATGAAAAAAGCATCATCTATCATCATAATAGCAGCGATCGGTACCCTGGTATCCGCCGGCTGCAAGAAAGTATTGGATAAGCAGGACATCAGCAATTTTACGCCTTCACAGGTGTTCAATGATTCGACGGTGGCCAAGCTGGACATAGACTATATCTATAGCCAGAACCAGCCCGGCTGGTTTGGCAACTCGGGTGGAACGCTTGGTGGCTCCTATTCTTCTCTTACCGATGAGCAGTATGGGGACAACGCCTATGTAAAAGGCACGGTAACCAGTGAACTCGTTACGGATATCGGCACGCAGGCTACCAGCGGCAACTATTTTAAGATAAGGACCATTAATATGTTCATTCAGAACATGAATGCCGGGACGCTGGACCCGAGTGTCAAGAGGCATTTTAACGGGCAGGCCTTTTTCTGGCGCGCCTACCGGTATTTTGAGCTGGTGAAGCTTTATGGCGGCGTGCCGCTGGTGACTACACCGCTGGATGCCGTTGGTCCGGCTGCGAAGGCGGCCGCGAACCTGCCCAGGAACACGACGACCGAGACCTTTAATCAGATCGTGCGGGACCTGGACAGCGCAGTCGCCTATTGTCCGGTGTGGTGGGGTAACAATGCGGACTATGGCCGTATCACGGCGGGTGCCGCGCAAGCCTTTCTGGGGCGTGTGCTGCTGACCTGGGCGAGCCCGCAGTTCAATCCCGGTAATGACGTCACCAGGTGGCGGGCGGCATATGACGCCAATACGGCGGCCATCGCTACCCTTTCTGCCAATGGCTTTGGTCTTTATAAGAAGTGGGATTACACCATGTGGACGACGGAAGGCAGCGCCGGGGGCAGCACTCCGCGCAATCCCGAGGCCGTATGGGTGACGGAGTACAATACTACCGACGTGGACAATGACAGGAACAATGAGACCTATGATGCCGGCTCGAGACCGAAGTACCTTTCGACGAGCGGCGGATCCAATAACCCGACCTGGGAACTGGCCGCGTCGTTCCCGATGAAGGACGGCAAGGACACCCTGAGCAGCAGCTATCCCTACAGCCTGCAGACATTCTATGATAACAGGGACCCCCGTTTCTATGAGACCATTGCGTATAATGGCTGTGTCTGGGGGCTTAACGGTAATTCCACGTATCGTCTCTGGACCTATTACTATCCCAACACCAAGAGCAGTCCCACGAAGACGGCCAGCACGGAGTCTTCTGCCAGCAGCTCGGGATTTTACCTGCGCAAGGGAGTCGATCCGTCGCTGACCCTGGCCAATCTCACCTATGGGGGTACCGACTGGATCGAGATTCGGTACGCTGAAGTCCTGTTGAACCAGGCGGAGTGTGCGGCGGAGATAGGTAATCTGGGAGTTGCGCAGGAAGCCTATGCGAATCTTATCGCTATCCGTAAAAGGGCAGGGATCGACGCGGGCAGTGATAATCTTTATGGCCTGGCTGCCGGGATGAATCATGACCAGATGATCAACGCCATTATGCACGAGCGGCAAATCGAGCTGGCCTTCGAAGGAAAACGGTATTTCGACCTGCGGCGCCGCAAGCTGCTGGAGAGCACCTTGAACGGGAAGATGAGGAATAAGATGGTCGTTACGCTGAAGAACAATACCTCCTATACCGACTATCTTTTGAGCACGAGGGACGCGGCAGCCAATACGTCGCTGGACAACGTTTATTCGACCAACTTTACGGTGAGCGTACAGACCCTGGATACCTATCCGCTGGCGGTGCAGAGCGCCGACTATTTCTTCGGCATTCCGCTGGGCTCCTTGCAGAACAATGCGAACCTGCAGCAGAACAATACCTGGGGTGGTCCGTTTGATCCGTTGAAATAAGGAAGACTTTTTTGCAATGAAATATTTACAAATGAAGAATAGATTTTTTATGTTGGTGGCGCTGTCAAGCTCCCTTAGCATCGTAAAGCCCGCCGCGGCACAGTACCCTAAGATCCCGCATGATGTACAAGTGCAGTCCGACGAGTTGATCAAAGAGACCTATCGCCGTTCGGATTCTGCCTGGCAGGTGGCGTTGCCTATCGTCGACAATGATGCCAGGCATGGTAAGCCTTATATTCCCTGGGCGGCCCGGCCTACGGATCTTCCGCAATCTCCGATCCTTGCATTTCCGGGTGCGGAAGGGGGCGGCGCGCATAGTTTTGGCGGTCATGGCGGGAAAGTCCTTGTAGTCACGAGCCTGGCCGATAGCGGTCCCGGCACGCTTCGCTGGGCCTGTGAGCAGGGCGGCGCCCGGATCGTGGTTTTTAACGTGGCCGGGATCATCCATATCAACAGTCCCATTATCGTCCGCGCACCTTATATCTCGATCGAAGGGCAATCGGCTCCGGGGGATGGGGTCTGCGTTGCAGGGGAGTCATTCTGGGTGAACACGCATGACGTAATCATCCGGTATATGCGATTTCGCCGCGGCGAGACCAATGTAGGTCGGCGTGATGATGCGTTGGGGGGTAATCCAGTTGGAAACATCATGGTCGATCATGTCTCCACGAGTTGGGGGCTTGATGAGAATTTTTCCATGTACCGGCATATGTTCGATCCCGGTGATGGTTCCAAGGAAGAAAAGCTGGGTACGGTCAATATCACCATCGAAAACTGTATCTCCGCCGAATCGCTGGACACCTGGAACCACGCATTTGGCACCACCATGGGCGGAGAGAATTGCATGCTTGTGCGCAATCTCTGGGCGGATAATACCGGCCGCAATCCTTCGATCGGATGGAACGGCGTCTTTAATTTCGTGAACAATATCGTTTTTAACTGGCATCACCGCAGCATGGATGGGGGTGATTATACCAGTCTTTTCAATATCATCAATAACTATTTCAAACCGGGGCCCGTTACGCCAAAGGATGAAGCGGTGGGGCATCGGATCCTGAAACCGGAATCGGGCCGGAGCAAGCTCAAGTACCGGGTATTTGGAAGGGCCTATGTAAATGGCAATATCATGGATGGATATCCTGGGATCACGAAGGATAACTGGGCCGGCGGGGTGCAGGTCGATGAAGAGAAGGATGCGGGTAAGTATAAGGACTATATGAAGGTCGACAAGCCCTTCCCCATGCCCCCTGTAAAGATCATGCCGACGGAGGAAGCCTATCATTTCGTTCTGGCGAATGTGGGGGCTACCTTGCCGCATCGGGATGCGGTGGATGCCCGTATAGTGGAACAGGTACGTACCGGGAAGATCGCGTATAAAGAAGTGAATACGGACACGATGAGCCA
The DNA here is from genome assembly GCF_036500295.1 of Puia sp. Taxonomy (NCBI): domain Bacteria; kingdom Pseudomonadati; phylum Bacteroidota; class Chitinophagia; order Chitinophagales; family Chitinophagaceae; genus Puia; species Puia sp. The sequence goes on from NZ_DASYCH010000056.1 coordinate 3,762, forward strand.
GTTCAAAGTTCGTAAATTGCCGAAGGACTCCTATAAGATAGGCATCATCACCAATATCGTCGAGGTGGGTGGTTATCCGGATTATAAGGGCGCTCCCTACAAAGATTCAGACAAAGACGGGCTGCCCGATGACTGGGAAGTCAGGCATGGTCTTAATCCAAAGGACCCGAATGATTCTGCCCGTCCGGCTGCGGATGGCGGCGGATACTCGAATATCGAAGTCTACCTGAATACATCGGCCCTGAAAGGGGAGAAACCGGTAAAGTAAAATAAAATAAGATAAGACCGACTGCCTATGTACTGACACCGATCATTTGATTGATAAATTGATATAGAGTGTATGCGCTTCGACCCAAGATTTCGTCTGTCCTTACTGGTGGGGACTCTTTCCGCCGGCCTGTTAGTGTCCGTCTCTGTGATCGCCCAGAAAAAGGTAAAGGCGCCTGAGCCGCCTCCTCCTGTGGCGGCAGCGAAGGGTGGTCACCTGGTCTACGCTCCGGAAGTCAATGGGGACAGGATACCCGATTTTTCTTTTAGTGGCTATAAAGGCGGTGATGCGTCCATACCGGATGTGCCTGTGCGGGTTGTCGTTCCGTTAAAGCCTGGTGACGCAACGCTTCGGATCCAGGCCGCATTGGATCATGTCGCGTCCTTACCGGCCGACCGGCAGGGGATCCGTGGCGCCGTACTCCTGGAGAGCGGTCAATATGAAATTGGCGGGGGGCTTGTCATCCGTCAGTCGGGGGTCGTCCTCCGGGGCAGTGGGATGGGAGAAGGGGGCACCGTGCTCCTGGCCGCGGGTCATGATCGCCGGACCCTGATCCGGGTCGCGGGGAAAAATGACCGGGTAGTCGAAAAAGAGATCAATATTGCGGATAGTTATGTTCCTGTCAATGCAAGCCGTCTTCGACTGGCGGGGGGCAATTCCTTTAAGGCGGGAGACAGGATCCTCGTACATCGTCCTTCGACGGCGGGATGGATCCATCAACTGGGGATGGAGACGTTTGGGGGCGGGATCTCTGCGCTGGGCTGGAAGCCGGGGCAGCGGGATGTATTCTGGGACCGGACGGTCGTTGCAATCGATGGGGGGGAAGTCGTGTTGGATGCGCCGCTGACCACCGCGTTGGATACTGCTTTCGGCGGCGGACGCGTCGCCCGTTATCGATGGCCCGGCCGAATCGAAACCGTGGGCGTAGAGAATCTCGAATGCAGGTCGGAATATGATCCGAAAAATAGCAAAGATGAGGCGCATAGCTGGATGGCCATTACGCTGGAAAATGTTTCCGATGCCTGGGTGCGGCAGGTGGTAGTGCGGCATTTTGCCGGCTCAGCCGTTGCGGTACTCGAGACGGCCAACCGGGTAACGGTAGAAGATTGTAAATACCTGGCGCCCATCTCGGAGATAGGGGGCCAGCGCAGGAACGCTTTTTTTACTTCCGGCGGCCAGACGCTTTTTCAGCGTTTGTATTCCGAGTACGCCTTTCATGATTTTTCCGTCGGGTTTTGTGCTCCGGGTCCCAATGCCTTTGTCCAATGTCAGTCGAGTCATCCCTATAGTCTAAGCGGTGCGATCGATAGCTGGGCTTCCGGCATTCTTTTCGATGTGGTGAACATCGATGCGCAGGTACTGAGTTATGGCAACCGGGAACAGGATGGGCAGGGAGCGGGATGGTGTGCGGCCAACAGTGTTTTCTGGAACTGTACGGCGGCCCGGATCAATTGTTACCGTCCGCCTGGCGCCCAAAACTGGGCATTTGGTTCCTGGGCGCAGTTTGGCGGTGACGGATACTGGGGCGAGTCCAATTCGACCATCCAGCCCCGCAGTTTTTATTATGCCCAGCTTGCGGAACGGCTTGGCGCTTCTGTTGCGGCGAGGGGCCAGGTGCTTCCGATGGAGACCGAGGCGTCGAGCAGTCCCACGGTGAAGCAGGCGGCGGATCTTATCGCGCTTTCCAAAAAACCGCGGGTACAGATGACCGAATGGATCGATCAGGCGGCGGAAAGAAACCCTATACCTGTTTCGGCGGATGGGGCGAGTACGATCGATAAGATCGGTTATAAGGCGCCGGAAGCCGGAGCGCCAACGGTCCGGCGATTGGCCGAACCCATGCGGGTGGTGAATGGCTGGCTGGTGAGGGGGAAAATGGTATTGGCGGGTCGTCGCGATTATGAGCCGTGGTGGACGGGTACGGTAAGGCCCTACGGCGTCGCGGAGGCCAAACCTGCCATAACGCGTTGGGTGCCGGGCCGAACCGGTACCGGTCTGACCGATGACCTGGATGCGTTGACGGACACGATGGAGCGCCGTCATATCATCGCCATGGATCACAACTATGGACTCTGGTACGATCGCCGCCGGGATGACCATGAACGGATCCGCCGGATGGATGGAGATGTCTGGCCTCCCTTTTATGAGCTGCCCTATGCGCGCAGCGGGCGTGATACCGCCTGGGATGGTCTTAGTAAATATGATCTGACAAAATTTAATAGCTGGTATTGGGACCGGTTGCGGCGGATGGCCGATCTTGCCGATGAGAAAGGGCTGGTATTGATCCATCAGAATTATTTCCAGCACAATATCATCGAG
>NZ_DASYCH010000057.1:0-106280 GCF_036500295.1 Puia sp.
AAAAGTCAGCTGGCGATCTTCTTCAAAGATTCTTGATATAACAACAGTCTCCCGCGTATTCCAAAAATTAAATTATTGCAAACCAGCACCCTGTGTTTCCGGCACAAACTTGGTCTGTTGCAATGGAAATTTGTCAGCAGGAGTACTTCAACTCCTGCAAGTAAGAACTTTCACTTTCAAAAAACAATACAGTTATGAAGATCGTAGTAATCGGCGGAACCGGGCTTATCGGTTCGAATCTGGTAAAAAAGCTTTGCCAGTTGGGTCACACAGCGATAGGCGCCTCTCCTGCAACCGGAGTCAACACAATCACCGGCGAAGGCCTGAGTGAAGCATTGACGGAGGCAAATGTTGTTGTAGATGTAGCCAATTCTCCCTCCTTTGAGGACAACGCGGTCCTTGAATTCTTTAAGACGTCCACGACGAACCTGCTTGCGGACTGAAAGACGATGCCCTGGTTCCGGCAAAAACCGCGCGACTTGGAAACATCCTATTCGCAGATTGGCTCAAGACCCAGTTGGTTAAAAACTGATGCACCAGGCAGCAGTATCCTTATTTCTAACTCTCAAAATCTGATTTTATGTTTACTCTTAACCGATCTATCGCCCTGGCATGGGCTGCAGTGGTTGCGATATTTATCCTGCCACAAAATGCAAATTCACAACCTGTCCCAAAAGGAATAAAGAATGTGGTGTTGGTTCACGGCGCCTTCGCCGACGGTTCCAGCTGGGCAAAGGTCATTCCCATACTGCAATCGAACGGGTATCGGGTGGTCGCCGTACAAAACCCCCTCACTTCATTCGAGGAGGACGTTGCTGCCGCCAGGCGTGCGATCGCATCCATGGACGGACCAGTCTTACTCGTGGCCCATTCCTATGGAGGGATGGTGATCACCGAAGCGGGAAACGATCCAAAGGTCGCCGGATTGGTTTATGTCGATGCGTTAATCCCCGAAGACGGTCAATCGGTGGCAGATGTGATCAAACCATATCCCCCCTCTCCGGGCAATAAAGAGTTCCAGCAGGACGCTTCGGGGTTCCTGAGTCTGTCATTTAAAGGGATCAACTCCTATTTCGCCCAGGACCTGAGTGCACAAGAAAGAAAAGTGCTTTATGCAACACAAACTCCCTGGGCGGCAAAAGCCACCGTCACGCCAATTACCAAAGCTGCCTGGAAGAATAAGCCGTCATGGTGCATCATCGGCCTAAACGATAAGACCATTCCACCTGCATTGACCAGGGTCGAGGCAAAAATGATCCATGCAACGACGCTTGAGTTGAGCTCGAGTCATGTGCCCATGCTGTCCCAACCGGTTAAGGTTGCCGCGTACATTATGCGTGCAGCACAGACCCTGTAATAAGATGGCCTTTTAAAAATTAATAGTATGAAAATCGTCATCATCGGAGGCTCCGGCCTCATTGGCAGCAAGGCCACGGCCAGGCTGCGCGGCAAAGGCAATGAGATCATCGCCGCGTCACCCAATACGGGAGTGAACACCCTGACCGGCGAAGGACTTGACGAAGTCCTCGACGACGCGGAAACAGTGATCGATCTGACCAATGCACCCTCCTGGGAAGACAACACGGCCATGGAATTCTTCACGACTTCGGGCCGTATTCTACTGGCAGCGGAGAAAAGAGCCGGTGTCAGACATCATCTCGTCCTTTCCGTCGTGGGCATCCCGCTGATGCAGGAAAGCGGTTATATGCGGGCAAAAAAGGCGCAGGAAGACCTGATCGCGCAATCCGGAATACCTCACACCATCATCCGGAGCACCCAGTTCTTCGAATTTATCAAAGGGATCACCGATCATGCCACAGAAGGGAATATTGTCCGGTTATCAGACGTTCAATTCCAGCCTATCGCCGCTCAGGATGTAGCTGTTTTTGTAGCGGAATCGGCATTGGAATTTCCTGTCAATAGCCTATTGGAGATTGCGGGTCCCGACCGCTTTCCGCTGCCCGGGGTTGTCACCCGTTATCTCCAAAGAACGAACGATCCCCGAAGGGTAGAGCCAAACGATCGCAGCCGATATTATGGTGCCCGGATAGAAGAATTTACCCTGGTACCCGCCGGCCTTGCAAAACTAGGGACGATCAATCTGGATGCCTGGCTTGCCGGTCAGCCGATGCGCGCCTGATCATTGTCCAGAAGCGACGGACAGCAGAATCATTTTCCGACAATCAAAATCAAATACCATGCGCCTTCCTTTTTTTCCTCCCGCACAAAATATCGCAGACGGACCATCACAGGAATTCAGCGACGAACGACCACCGGTAGTGATTCGCGAACAATCACAGAACACCAGCGAAGGCAGCGAGTTCCTCGACGACGCCCTTCGCACGGAAGATCTTTTCCTGCCCCGAACCGAAGAAAGCGTTGCGGCCGGAACTCCCGGTCACTTATTATTATAAACCAAATGAAATGCAGTTCGATGCCTGTTTATAGCTTAACTAGCCGGCCGGATATACAATCCGTGCTATCGACCCTTGGCATCCTTCTGCGGGAGCAGACCGCATTAGTAGAGCTGTTCTTACGGCAAACGGAAAAGCAACGGGTGATCAATCCCTTTCAATATGCCGGTGAACCCGTGATCGGCGATTCGATCACTGACGAGCTTTGGGAGGCAAGCGGAATGCGCCGGATCGTCCTGAATGAAGCCAATTTTGGGTCTTCACTCACGAGTCTTTCGGCTCTTATCAGCAACTGTTCGCTTATCGAGTTTGTCGACTGGGCGGTCACAGGCAATGTCTCGGACTCCTGGGATTGTCTCTATTCGAAGGTGATCAAACCCTCCGGTAAACGCGACTTTCGTTTTATCTTTCACCTCGGAGATATTGCGGTAAAACCGGTATTCGAGGTTGACGAGGTTCTCGACATCATCGGCGACTATTCCTCCTACGGGCGAGTGACGCTGATTCTCGACAATACGGAAGCCGATCATCTTTGGTGCAGGTTGAACGGCCGGGATCCCAGGGCCTTCACGCCCGGGTTGGGAACGCCGCCTCCCGGAACCAGATATAAGTCGCTTTTTAATACGATGAGGATCGACTCGATGATCGTTCTCTTTCCTGCTTTCGCCGTGCATTTCTCGCGGGCCGGTCTGTTCGACCTTGAGAGTCATTCGCCCGGTGGTTTGCTTAGAAGGGCCAATGACAGACGCAGCTTCAGCATCGGCTACCAACTTGGTTTATTGCTTCGGCTTGACGTCTTTTCTTGTGCGGCTCTTGGCCTGGCGTATACTGGAAGCGATCCCGGACCAACATTTTCGGATCCGGTGTCATCCGTCCTGATCGATTTCATCCAACATTGGTCGAACTCTTTATATTAAACAGCTGATCGTTGCCGTTCGATCAGCCTATTCGCTGCGCAGCGCTTTGACGGGGTTGGCGGCCGCGGCGCGAATGGCCTGGTAACTGATGGTCGCAAGGGCGATCGCCACGGCGAGGATCCCCGCAAACAGAAAGACCCACCACTCGATGTCGATGCGGTAGGTAAAGTCCTGCAGCCACTTATGCATGATCAGCCAGGCGACAGGCGAGGCGATGAGAAAGGAGATGACCACCAACCCAATAAAATCGCGGGAGAGGAGCAGAACGATATTGCCGATGGATGCACCAAGGACCTTTCGAACGCCGATCTCCTTTGTCCGCTGCGCGGCCGCGAAGAGCGAGAGCCCGAGGAGTCCAAGACAGGCGATGAAGATGGCGAAACCTGAAAATATAGCGAACGCCATACCAAAGAGCTGGTCGTTGGCATATTGAGCGTTGAATCGCGCGTCGAGAAAGAAGTAGTCGAAAAAGTTGCCGGGGAAGAAATTGTCGTATACCTTCTTTATCGCGGAAATAGTGGAAGACAGATCCTGCGAGTGGACCTTTATCGAAATAGAGCTGCCGGTACCGTATGCCGGCATCAGCATCGTGGGCTCGATCGGATATCGCAGGGACTTCTGGTGGTAGTTGTCGATCACTCCGACCACAGTCCATTCCCGTTGCCCGCGCAGGATAGTCTTGCCGATAGCATCCTGCGGCGTGCTGAAACCCAGCAGCTTTGTCGCGCTTTCGTTGATGATCAGGTTGTGCACCTTGCCGAAGTCAGGGTTGAAATCGGTATACGTATAATCCCTTCCCGCGATGACCTTTATTTTGTATAAACCAAGCCAGCCCATGCTGATGGCATTATGCCGCATCGTATAGCGGACGGTATTGTCCTGATCGAGGCGGCGCACATTAAAGCTCCGGCCCGTCTCGCCACCCATGACATTCCACGAGGTGGCCGCCCCCTGAATACCCCGGATTTCCGTCAGCTCATGCGTCATGCTGTTCATCCGGCTGATAAAAGTGGAATCCCAGGAGGTAAGGTTCGGTGGTCTAACGACCAGGACCCGGTCGATATTCATCCCCAACTCCTGACTGCTCATGAACCTGATCTGCCGATAGACCACCAGCGAACCGATGATCAGGATAACCGTGACCGCGAACTGACCGATCACGAGTCCCTTACGCAATAATACCCCGCCTTTCGAAGCACTGAATTTTCCTTTCAGCACGAGGATCGGCCGGAACGACGACAGCACAAACGCCGGATAGAATCCCGATACAAAGATGCCGGTCAGCACCAGGATCAGCAGGCCGATGGTAATGCTGTAGCCGCCCATGCTCTTTTGCAGAAGGTAGGTAAACGAGAGATGATGGCCGATCAGCGCATTGAAGGCAGGCTGCAGAATAAACATAAACGCCAGCCCCAAAACCAATGCAAAAAGATTGATCAGGAATGACTCCGTAAGAAACTGCCGGATCAACTGACCCTTCTCGGCGCCGATCACTTTGCGTACACCCACTTCCCTGGCCCTTTCCGTAGACCGGGCGGTGGAAAGATTGACGTAGTTGACCCAGGCGATAACGATGATAAAGAGGGCGATGATCAGCAACCCCCAGACGACGGTCGCGCTGCCGGTCTTCCCGATCTCATATTCGAAGTCGGAATACAAATGGGCCCGTGAAAGCGGCTGCAGATAGAACTTTTCCTCGCTGCCGGAAACTTTATTCCCTTGAAAATAGCGCTGGCTGAATCCGCCGAATTTGGCTTCGAGGGCTTTTGGATCCGTGCCTTTCTTCAGCTGGATATAATGCCAGAAATCGGAATCCCTGAAATCATAGTCGGCTTCCTTCCACGGGTCCTTTCCCGCATAAAGGGTGACATAGGAGGACAGCAGATCGAACTGCAAATGCGAGTTCTCCGGGACATCCCGGAGTATCCCGGTTATCTTATACGGGATAGAATCGGACCCCACGATGATGGCCTTTCCCAATACCGCGGCTACATCATTTCCCTTTACACCGAAATACCGGTTGGCGGCCGCCGCCGTAAGCACGACGGTATAGGGCTTCGCCAGCGCCGTATTCGCATCCCCTGCGACCAGCGGATAGGAAAACATCGTCAGAAAGGAATTGTCCACCCCAAACATCTCCTGATCGCCGAATTGCTTTTTCTCATAACTGACGATCCGTTTCCCAAACGGTTCCACCCGGGCATGATCGACGACCTCGGGAAAATCGTGCTGCATGGCTTTGCCGATGCCGGAATAGGTGATGGTTCCGTGCTGGATCAGCTTCCCATTCTGATAGCGATCGTTATACACGCGGTAGATGTTCCCGATGTTGGTGTTGAACTGATCATAGCTTAGCTCGAAATTGACGTACTGCAGGATCAGCAGACAGGCCGCCATACCGATGGACAGACCGATGACATTGATGAAGGAGAATATCTTGTTCTTGCGGATGTTCCGCCAGGCGGTGGTGAGATAACTTCTGAGCATAGTACTGGGGATTGGCTCTTCGAAAGACGAGCGCGCCGGCGAAATGTTGCACTGGGATTTCTTCCCAAAAACCCGGCGAATTTCTCCTTTTGGGAAAGCCTCCAAAAAAGCCGGCCCCCGGGAAATTGTTGAGTCTATACGCAATTGGATAATAACCAGCCCGTAACGGATGGTTGAAAGGCGTGATTTTAGGAATAACGCCTTTGGTATGAGCCTTGTCTTTACCTATACGACCCGCTTCCTAAACATCGTGTATGAAAAATCTTTACTTTCTTATCGCCCTTTTTCTCACAGTAACCGGCCTTTCCTTTTCGGCCGCGGCCCAGACGCCGGTGCATAAGCAAACCAAGAGTAATATCATTCTGAGCAACGTGGATGCCATCGGCGTAACCTTTACAAATACCAGCACCGCCGGTGATCTGATCATTGTTCAGATCACCTGGGATAAACAGAACAGGACCGTGCAATCCCTCACCGACAGCAAAGGCAATCTCTACCATCAAATTGGTACAGAGACCAGCTGGGGAGGTTCGTATAGGTCGGCCCTCTACTATGCTTATAACATCAGCGCCGACGCCTCGAAAATTACCGTCACCGCTAACCTCGATCACAAAACTCAAAATCTGCTCGAGATCTACGTCAGTGAATACTCAAATATTCTGTCGACCTCCGATCCGCTGGACCAGGTTAAGACCACCTTCGGCAGCGGCACTGCGATCAACACCGGGAACGTAACGACGACCTCTCCCAATGAGCTGCTCTATAGTATCGCGATTGGCGAATCGGTGCATATCACTGCCGGTGCCGGGTTTAATGTCCGGTCTACCGATCAGGATAATGTCGTAGAAGACCTAACCGGTGTCGCAGCCGGCTTGCGGAGCGCCAGTTTTACCGGCGGCGGCAACTGGATCGCTCAGGTAGCCTCCTTCAAAGCCGTTGTGACCACCCTGCCCGTGAGCCTTCTTTCGTTTGACGCCAGGACCTTGTCGAATAAGACCGTGGAATTGGATTGGGCAACGGCCACCGAAGCCAACAGCGATCATTTCGAAGTCGAACGCTCGCAAAATGGTCTGGACTGGACCACCGCCGGCCGGGTCGACGCCGCAGGCAATTCCAACACCACGCTAAACTATTCCTTCGTCGATGAGAATCCATACACCGGCCTTGGTTACTATCGGCTGAAACAGGTGGACCGGGATGGTAAAGCCACGATCTTCAAAACCGTGACGGTACATATTGACGAGGCTTCGATAGCCACCGTAAAAGTCTACCCAAATCCCGCGACAAGCTATCTCGTGGTCGAGGGTGCAACGCAGGCCGTGTCGATCTATAGTACAACCGGCCAGCGCATGCTTGTCCGCATTGTCCCGGATGGCGAGATGAAGACGACGGTCGATCTGACGTCGCTGCCCCACGGCGCCTATTTTGTAAAAGCCGGAGAACATAGCTCGCTGTTTTATAAGCAATAAAAAAAGCCGGCCCCGTTGGGGCCGGCCGAAAATGCCGCAAAGTCCGGTTTAGTTATACCCCGGATTCTGCTTCAGCACCACTTTCCCATTCGCATTTTCCGCATCGATCTGTTGCTGCGGAATCGCAAAATACTCGTTGACCCCTTTTGTGAAAACCGCGGTGTTCACGACATAGTAGAAGCTATGTCTCGTCTTCTCCGTAGCAACATAAGTATTCAGCGTATTGGCCATCAACCCCGTCCCATTATCCCAGCGTTGCAGATCGAAAAAGCGGTGGCCTTCCATCGCCAGCTCCAGGCGCCGTTCGAAACGGACCGCATTGCGGGCATAGTCCTGGCCGCTGGCCGTAAACGCCCCGGCCGGATAGGGCTTGACCAGATAGTTGTCCGCCTGGACCGCGCTGCCGCCGGTGGAATAAGTCCCGTTTGTCGCATTGTATGTCGCATTCTTATAGACCCAGCCCGCGGGACTGGCGGCACGGTTACGAACCATATTGACATAGGTCTCCGCCTGGTCAAGACTGCCGATCTCCACCTCGCATTCCGCATCCATCAGCAGCACATCGGCATACCGCATGAGATTGGTGTTGAGGGAAGTGATCTGCGTGGCGCCCCAAAAAACCGTCTCCGTGGACGAAGAGCTTCCCTGCTGGGCCTTTGCATAGACGTTCTTTTTCGCATCGAAGATGCCATTACTGTTGGGGTCACGAATCCAGTCGGCGGAACCAAGCCCCCAGTCGAGATAGGGGATGCCGGGCCGCGACATCGTCCAGTCGATCCGCGGGTCCAGCGTGCCGGTATAAAGATTGGCGGAATCACTTACGACCTTCCCGTTATTCGAAGTCCCGTCCAGTAGCGGCAATCCGTTGGCATCTGTCTTATACGCATTGGCCAGGTTCCAGCTGGGATTATTGAATCCGCAACAGCCTACCGGACCGCTGCCATAAGGGAAGTTGAGTACATCCCCCATATTGCCGTTACCCCCGTCATTGGCCGAGGAAGAGCCATCGTTGACGGAGTTCTGACAGGCGAATACGCTTTCCGGGCCATTCTTCTGCGGCGCGTTGAAGTTGGCTTCGAAGTTGGCACTGAGGGCATATTTCGCACCCGATGCCGTCACCCCATGCTGGATGACCTGGTCGAGATAGAATTTCGCGCTGTCGAATTTCCGCTGACACAGATAGTCCTTACCAAGAAAAGCCATGGCTGCCCATTTGTTGACACGCCCCGCCTCCGGCTGCACCTCGGGAAGGTTGTTTACCGCGTATAGCAGATCGCCGGTGATCTGCGGCCAGATATCGACATCGTTGGGAACGTTGAGGTTGTTGTTGACAAAGGAAACGTTCTCGTCGACATAGGGGAAGAAGTGGAAGATCCGGCGACCGTCCAGATGATAATAGCCCCGCAGGAACCGCGCTTCACCCGAGAGTTCGGTAGTGTCCGCCGGTGAAATGCCCGTCGACTGACGCATGACGCGCAGTACGTCGTTGGCGCGCTGGATCCCCAGGTAAAGGATCGTCCATTTTTCGTTGAGATAGGTCGTTGTGCCGCCCTGCGACAAGGCCCAGGATTCGAGCGTCGACAGATCCGGCTGGTCGGAAGGGACCGAGCCCTTATAAGAATCATCGGCACAGACGCTGCCGTATTGCCAGTTGGAGCCTGCACTGCCATACGCGTCGCCGGCAACCGGGACATTCTCGCCATCGAGGATGGCATAGGCGCCGATGAGCAGTCCGTTGACCCCGGACAGGTTTTGGATGTTCGCCTGCAACAGCGACCCCTGCGGCTCTACATTCAGCTTGTGACCGCAGGCTGATACGCCGAGGATTGCCGCCGTGACCCCAATTACTATTCTTTGTTTGCGATTCATATATTTCATTTTTGCAGACATTAATGAAGAGTTACGTTTACCCCGATGGTATACTGTTTCTGATTATTGGGATAGGCTCCGCCGTCGATCCCGAACAGGGTATTGCCGCCGAGCACTTCAGGGTCCTGCCCATCATAATTGGTGATGGTGAACAGGTTTAACACCTGGCCGTATACGCGGATGCGATCAAAATGAAGAGCCCGCAAGGCGGCATTGTCGAAGCTGTAGCCCAGGGTCAGCGTTCTGCACCGCAGGAAACTGCCGCTTTCCATCGCATAGGAGTTGAACGCGGTGGAGTTGCTGAAATTGGCGCTTTGCTCGAGCATCGGAACAGATGTTCCGGGGTTGGCTACATGCGCGGTCTGGTCGTTGATGTTCGTCGCACTGCCGCTGGAGTTGACAAGACGCGCCGATTGGGTGGCGACCCGAACACTCATCGCGTTGCCGAAAGCCTGGGGGAAATCCGTTGAGCCTTTCACGTCGTTGAGCACTTTGTTACCAATGGAGGTATACAGCAACATAAAGAGATCGAAATTCTTATAGTTCAGCCCGATATTCAGGCCGGCAGTGAATTTCGGATTCGGGTTTCCAAAGAAGGTCCGGTCCGAGTCCGTGATCTTTCCATCGTGATTGACATCGGCATACTTGAACCGGCCGGGCGCCGCGCCGTCCTGGGTAGCGGATTTGTTGACGTCATCATAGCTCTGAAAGAGTCCGACAACCTGGTAACCATAGAAGGCGCCCACCGGGTGGCCGGGCTGGAGCCGGGACTCCTGGGTCGCTCCGCTGTAAACAGGGATATAGGTCTCACCGGGAGGCAGCCGTTTGACCATGTTGACATAAGAGGTAAACGTACCGGTAAGATCGAATTTCAGCTGATTGGCCAACGCCGACCCATGATAGGTCACCGCCAGATCGATGCCATGGTTGGTGATGTCGCCGGAGTTGATATAGGGTAGCAAGGGTCCGGCGGCGGTAGCCGTCGCGGTACCCGCCGTGCCGGGGGCCGTGACCTGGTTGATCAGGCCGCTGATCAGCTTGTTGTACCATTCGATGGACAGGTCGATCTTGTTGTGCAGGATGGTGGCGTCGAGGCCGATATTGGTGAGTTGATCGCGTTCCCAGGTCGTTCCGGGGTTGCCGTATTGGAGGTTGGCGATACCGGCCGTGGCGGAGTTGCTGCTGCCGCTGATATCATAGGTCGATTGATTGGCCACCTGGCCATATAAGGAATAAGGATTCGTCGGGTTGATATTACTGATCGAACCCATCTTGCCCCAGCCGCCGCGAATCTTCAGGTCGGTGATCCAGTCGACATTCGCCAGGAACTTCTCCTTCGAGATGCGCCATGCACCCGACACGGAAGGGAAGATACCATAGCGCTGGCCGGAGGTGAATACCGAAGAGCCGTCCCGCCGGATGGTGCCGCTGATCAGGTATTTATCGTCATAGTTATAGTCCAGGCGCCCAAACAGCGAATAGATATTCGACTCATACGGCGTCGGCGTCAGCACGTTGTTCAGAAAGATGTTGGGATTCTGATTCGTTTGCGTGCTCGCATTGCCCGCATTGAGCGTCCAGAGATTGGGATTGACCGTAAGGCTGGACGAATCCGTGATATAATAATTCCCGCGGGAGGACTGCGAAGCCCGGCCCTGGTTGCTGATGTATTCGGTACCGGCCAGCAGGGTCAGGTTATGCTTTTCCGCAAACGTGTTGGAATATTTCAACGTGCTCGTCCAGGTGAGACTGGTATTCCAGCCATAGATCTCCTGATAGCTGTTGGCGTTGGTGTTGTTCTCCGCATTCTCGTAGGAGGTATAAAGGAAGGCATTGCTGTAGAAATTGTCCACCATCCCGCCCACCTGGGTATGCGCCGTAAAATGTTTCAGAAAATCCACCTCGGCAAAGACGCTGCCCGAGAGATTGTAGTCATTGTTCCGGTTGTTCCGCTGCCGTTCCTGTATGGCTACGGGGTTAGGTGCATTCCCCAGCCCGCCGCCGAGCCCCCCTGCATAATTTCCCACGATATCATGAACCGGGATGATGGTCGGGATCTGATAAGATGCGCCGATCGCATTGGCGTTGTTTACGCCGGCAAGATTTTGATACCCGGGATTCGACTTATACACCAGGAAAGCATTCTCCCCGATGCGTACTTTATTGTCCAGGAAGCTATAGGTGGAGTTGATCCGCGCGGAATATCGCTTCAGGCTCGTATAGATAAGCGTACCCGGCTGGTCGGTATAGTTAAAGGAATAAAAATAGGTCGAACGGTCCGAGCCACCGCTGGCTGAAATGTTTTGGCTCCAGATGGTGACGGGATGGAAGATGTCGTGGTACCAGTCATTGCCTGCCTTGTCGGCTTTCGTGATCTGGTTGGTGAAGAGCTGATAGGTGGCGGGATCCGTCCCCGGCGCCCCGGCCATCGCCCCCGTAGGAATTAGATAGTCGGGTACGACGGGTTGTGCTCCATTGCCATATTGTTTGTTGCTTGGGGTAAGCCCATCATTCAGATAGGTCTGCCACAGCGCCTGACCATATAAAGTCGGATCGGCAAGTCCGCCCCACCCTTTTTTCAGCGGTCGTTGAGTGCCGACATAGCTGTCATAGTTGACCGTCACTTTCCCGGTGCGGCCTTTTTTTGTGGTCACGATGATAACCCCATTCGAACCGCGAACCCCATAGATCGATGCCGCTCCCGCGTCCTTCAGCACCTGTACCGACTGGATATCATTGACGTTGATATCATGCAGATATCCGGGTGTTCCGTCGATGACGACAAGCGGGTCGGTGTTCCCGAAGGAGGTGATCCCGCGAATGTGGACATTGCTGTAGCCGCCCGGTTGACCGCTGTTGGCAACGGTAACCCCCGAGGCCTGTCCCTGGAGCAGCGACTCGGTGCTGCCGGAGGGAACGGATTTCATATCGGCGACGTTGACAACCGAAACCGATCCGGTGATGTCCTTTTTCCGCTGCGCCGTATACCCGGTGACGACTACATCGTTCAGCGTCGTGGGCGCCGCCGTAAGGCTGATATCCCCAAGGGCCGCACCGGCGGTCACCGGCAACTCGAGGTCGGTAAACCCAACCGCCGTAATGACAAGTGTTCCGGTGCTGCCGGCAAGATTGATGGAGAAGCTGCCATCCGTCCCGGAAGGAACAATGACTTTTGTACCCTTGAGAGTGATCGTAGCTCCGGGAACAGGCTGGTTGTCTGCTTTATTGATCACCCTTCCCGTAATCTTTCCCTGGGCGAAGGCCAGGCTGGTACAAAGCAGCAGGCTAAGTACCATACAGCTGATCCTGGTCAGCCGGTTTGTTTTTTTTGGCATAAGCAGTTTTTTATTTATTATTTAAAAAAGCAAAGACAAAAGGGTATTCATCAGGGTCTGGGTTCGGAATTACTGACAAAAGCAAGATGTTTACTATCCGGCGACCACGACGGTGCGTTGAGTGTGCCTTGCCCGCCATAGAGGTAGGCAATAACCCTGGGAGCACCCGGGGTCGTCAACGGCATCAGCCGAAGCGTTACATCCTTGTAAGAGGGATGGGAATCGGGGTCGATATCCATTGGAAAAGAGATGTAGGCCATCCACCTGCCATCGGGCGAAATATGCGGAAACCAGTTGTGATACTCGTCAAAGGTGAGTTGTTCTTTCCCCGAGCCATCCGGGTGCATCCGCCAGATCTGCATGGTGCCGCTGACATTGGCATTGTAATAAATATATTTCCCGTCGGGTGAATATTCAGGACCATCGACATGCGTCCGGGTATTGTTGGTCAGTGCGGTTTCTTTGTTGTCTTTCAGCGACACCTTATACAGGTTGTACACCGCCGATCCATTGCGTTTCGCCACGATTGCCAATTCCCTTCCACCCGGCGCCCAGCCATGCAGAAAGGAAGGGGTTACTTCCGTTACCAGCCTCGGCTCACCGCCGGTAAGCGGCAACACGTGGACAAAAGATCCCGATCCGCCGCCTGCCCGGCCGCTGCTGATACCCAGCATTTTTCCATCGAAGGAGATCATATGATCGTTGTTGATCCCACCGACGCTGCCGGTGTTCAGCTTTTCCGGCGTACCGCCTTCGATCGGAATAGTGTACAGCCCGCCGCCTTCGTTAAACAGCAGCTTCTTTCCATCCGGCATATAATTCGGTGCTTCGAACCGGCCCGGCGCCTCATGGATCACCTTTCGGCTGCCGTCGGCGATATCAAGGATCTCCAGGCGGCTGCCGAGTACGTCGTGCAGCGGCGCCGGTGTGACATGCGGGTTGGAACTGTATTCATGGATCACGGGTTTGTCGATCCGAACATTCCACACTTTGGCGTTGGCGACCTTATCCGAGTCGTGCGAGCAGATATAGAGTCCGACGAGCACCTCCTTCTCCAACGCGTCGGTCGAACAGGACCCGACCAGCTGCAGGGGTTCGCCGGGATGTGCGATCTTCATGGTGATAAGACTGCCGATCCGCTCGAGCTGGATCGTCTGACCGCCTTTCTTCGGATAGAAGCGTTCCTCTTCGGGGTCGCGCATGAACATCCCATGATAAGGCCGCCATTGCAGAACTACGAGCCCGTCGATATGCTTGCAGGCATTTGCGCTGGCCGCGCCTTCATCCGTGGACTCGCGGATCATCCAGCCAATCTTTCGATGACCGACCGCGTCTGCCGTGTCGCCGGTGAATTCAAAGTCGGCGGTAAGGATAAAATCGCCTTTCATTTTCCTGTACAAAAATTGGAATTCATCCTTGTTGAACCAGATATTGGCGCCCCCGCCTTTCAACCGATAGGTCTGGGTAGCCTCGTCATAGGTGGCATCGCCGTGGATCTTCGGATTGCCGATATCCAGATGGTCCTCGAAGATGCCCACCGGATGCTGGGCGAAGGCCGCCGCTCCGATGAGGAGGAAGGCAGGAAAGAGCAGTGCTTTGATCATATAGTAAGCGGTTTGTTGAGCAAAAGGATCCCCTCCGGCAGTCAAAAGCATTTTTTGACGCCGCGACTTTCATCACGCTTTTCAGTTTAAGGCATAAGGCGTAGGTCCGCCGATCGGATATTCCATCCTTCCAGCCGCAATTGCGGAGTCCGGCCGGCCAACGCGGCCACCGGGCAACTAACCTTTACCGTAATAGACTGTCCTGCCGGAATGGAGAAATAATTATCGGACCAGAAACTCGGCAGCACTTCCTCCCCACCCGCGGTCACCTGCGGGTTGACAAAAAATGCGAGCCGTGAAGAGACATTTGTAAAACGGAGCGTCCAGCCGGAATAGCCTGCTTTTTTCTCCGTTGCCTGCACTTGCGCCGTCACCCGGGCCGAAGGCATCGCGCGCAGATCGGCGAAGTCATGACCGGGGGACATCCAATAGACGTTTTGCGAGCAGGTCCTGCCTTCTTTGTCGGTCAACCGCAGCAGGACAAAGGAGATGCCTGTTGTCTGTTGCAGCACGGATCTCACCGGCAGCACTTCTCTGACGTCGGTTGTGTCGAGACTGACGACGCCTTCCTTTTTCAGCAGCGAGGTTCCGGTCATGCCGACCACTTCCACTTCATAATGCAGGCCCGGTCTCGGGATGTAGGTACGGTTGACCACCGCAACCGTCGAGTCGTCGAGGTTAAGCTGGATATGCACCGGCTCGCAGGCCCGTTGCATGAAATAATACCCGGCATTGGGTTCGAGATACCAGTCGTACACCTGCCAGACTACGCTGGGAAAGGCCGCGTTGAGCTTCCAGAGCATGACGCCGCCGGTCTCATTCAATTTATGTCCGGCCGCCTCGAAGATGCCCCGGTAGCCGCCTGCATTCAACAGCTGCATCTTTTCGGAAAAATCGCGGATGCTGACAGGCTTGCCAAAGCGATCGAGCATGGCCTTATAATAGGTGTCGTAGTGTCCGTTTCCCGTGCAGGCATCGTGATACCCCCAGGTATCGTTCAGCGGATAGGGCAGGCCGTTATCCGGAACCAGGTTGGGAATGATCTTCGCGAGTGTGTTGTACGGCGGTTGGGAGGGGATGCCCGTTTCGTCTTTAAAGACCCAATCCCTGCCGGCATCGACGAGCCGGTAATATTGTGCATCATCCTGCCAGGAGTATGGGCCGCCGCTATAGACACCCGCCGGCCGGTCATCGGGCCAGGAGCCCTTCCAGTCCTTTGGCGCCCGGGAGAAACCCGAAGAGCAGGGGATAAACGGCCGGGTACCGTCGAGATGGGCGACATTGTCGCGCATGGCATT
This sequence comes from Puia sp., assembly GCF_036500295.1. Taxonomy (NCBI): domain Bacteria; kingdom Pseudomonadati; phylum Bacteroidota; class Chitinophagia; order Chitinophagales; family Chitinophagaceae; genus Puia; species Puia sp. The sequence continues at coordinate 15,394 of NZ_DASYCH010000057.1, forward strand.
GTAGAGTTCGGCCCGCGCATGTCCTTCGTTGCCCCCTGTCCAGACCAGTAGGCTGGGATGGTTGCGGATGCGATAGATGGTGCTGATGACGTTGCTGACAAAGACCCGGCTTTGGAGGGGCCAGTCCGCCGAACCCTTAAAGCCGCCGTTGGTATCCCCCGTGATCCAGAAGTCCTGCCAGACCAGCAGTCCATAGCGATCGGCCAATTCGTAGAAGTCATCGGTCTCGCCCAGACCGCCGCCCCAGATACGAACCAGGTTGACATTGGCGTTGCGGCAAAGGCGAAGCTCATAATCATATCGCTGATAGTCGCGGTTGAGCATCATATCGGGAACCCAGGCGCCACCCACCAGGTGGACCCGTCGCCCGTTGACAAAGAAATCCCGGCGTACCCAGCCGTTGACCGTAGTCGTGGCGGTGCTGACGGTGCGAACGCCAAAGACAAAAGAAGTGTCATCTGAGACACCGCCGCCATCCGCAAATTTCAGGCGAACGCGATACAGCCAGGGCTGTCCATAGCCATTAGGCCACCACAGCCGGGGATGATGCATCACCAGGGCAGGGATCTCCCCCGCGGACAAATGGATGGTCTTTACGCCGCCTGCGTCGATCATCGCTTTCGTCGTAAAGGCGATGGGTGCCCCGGCAAAATTCTCAGGCGTGATGGTCACCTCAACCTGTCCCTGTCGCGCCCGGGATTCATTATTCGTCAGCGTCAACTCAAGGTCCAGCCGGGCGATCCCCGTATCCGGCAGATTGGGCAACGTCGTAACGATCCGAGGCCGGCTGATCACCACCGCACCCGTCGTCCGCAGATATACCGGTTGCCAGATGCCGATATTGCGGTCCCGCACCGCGGGTATCCAGTCCCAGCCCACCGAGCTGAGCATGGTCACATTCTTGCCGATATCCCCGGTAGGTCCGCCGTTCTCATAAAAATCCTCCAGCGCCTTTAGCTGCGGCGTCGCCGGTTCGCCCGGGACATCGAGCGGGTATATTTTTACGGCAAGCGCATTCTCCTCCCCGGCATGGATCGCCGCGCTTGCGTCCAGATCAAACTCTTCGAACATCCCCACCATCTTTGCCGAATCCGCCAGAAGCCGGCCATTCAGCCAGACTTCCGCCCGGTAGTTGATGCCTTTGAAGATGAGCTGAAAATGCCGCCCCTTGTCGGTGCCCGGAACGGAAAACGTCGTCCGGTACCAGTACGGCTTCTTCCAGGGATTGGGTTCACCGGGCAGGAAGCTGTATTGCTCCAGATGATATTCCCGGTTAAACGTATCGGAAGCATCGGGGATCAGCATATTGTTCATCCCCGTATAAGGATCGGGATAGATCTTATTGGCCACGAGCCCGGTCAAAACGGTAGACGGCACGGTCACGGGGAACCAGTAATTGGCGGGTAGGTAATGGATGGACGAGAGGGAGTCCCCGCCGGCCCGCACCACCGCTGAAGATTGCAGGGTAAACCGGGTGAGCTTTACCTGGCTCACCGGCTGTGCCCGCAGAAGCGCCGGCAGCAGAAGCGCCGGCAGCAGAAAAGCACACATGGCAGTTGTTTGCAGGAGCCTGCGCCTGCAGCCGTTTAACATGAGCAATCGTTTTTGGCGTCTTAATTACCTCCCATGTCCGTATTACTGACAAAGGCAATTCTTTTTCCATCGGGTGACCAGGATGGAGTATTGATAGTACCCTGACCGCCGTAGATATAGGCGAGGACCTTCGGCGTTCCCTTGCCATCGATCGGCAGCAGCCGGAGATACACGTGCTTGTACGGCGGATGTATACCCGCGGGCGTTTCTTCGGGCAGGAAAGAAAGGTAGACGAACCATTTCCCGTCGGGCGAGATATGCGCAAACCAGTTGTCGAACCCGTCATTCGTCACCTGCTCCTGACCGCTGCCGTCGGGCTTCATGCGCCAGATCTGCATCAGGCCGCTGCGAACGGAATTGAAATAGATGTACTGCCCGTCAGGGGTGTATTCAGGTCCATCGTCAAGTCCCTTTGAGTCCGTCAGCCGGATCTCTTTTCCGCCGGCGGCGGGAACCTTATAGACATCGAACTCCCCGTTCCGCTCCCCGCAAAAGACGAGGTCCTTTCCGTCGGGGGACCAGCCATGAAGATAGGAGGGTCCCTTGGGCGTAATCTGTTTGGGCGTTCCTCCGGCTAGTGGGACCGTATAGATGATGGAACCGCCGAGGTCTCTTACAAAATTGCTAAGCCCCAACATTTTGCCGTCAAAGGAAAGGACATGGTCGTTATTATTGCTGGTCACCGACCCGGTATTGACGCGGGATGGCTTCCGGCTGGCCAGGTCGAAATTGTAGATGGTCCCTTTCGAGTCATTGAAGATGAGACTTTTCCCATCGGGTGTCCAGTTTGGCGCCTGGATCGAATAAGGAACGGTATAAATCACTTCCCGCTGTCCGGAAGCAATCTCCATCAGCTCGAGTCTGCTGCCAAGGGTCATTTGGGTCCGTTCATCAGATTGTCCTTTCAACGGCACCGTGATGCTGACATTGCTGAAAACCCCGGTTTCAAGAACATCCGAGTTGTGCGAGCCTACAAAAAGCCCGACATAGACCTCATCCCCCAGGTCGATGCCCGAGATGGTATCGGTCTCGAAAGGCTCCCCATAGATCGCGGCCCGCATGATGTATTGGTTTCCTTTTCTTTCCAGCTGAAGGATGTTGGCCTTGGTCATTTTCAGCTTATGTTCTTCTGTCTGCGCGCCGGCCGTCCGACGAAACTGCAGGGAGGTAAGTCCATCTCCATGCTCCACGGCATTGACATGCGGGGAGTTGCCATCCAGACTCTTGCGCACCATCCAACCCACTTTCCGGTGATAATTGACCCAGGTACCCAGAAACTCAGCCCGGGTGTAGAGGATGAAATCCCCCTTCATCTTTTTCCAGACGTACTGAAATTCGTCATGATCGGCCCAGACGTTGTAGCCCGCGCCGGTGATAACGTATTGCCCCGTGGCCGGGATGAACGTAGCCGAACCGGGTTTGACATTGATTCCGACATCGCCATGACCTTCAAAGATGCCCACGGACTGGGCAGCGGCCGGGACGGCGGAGAAGGCGAAAAAGGATGCAAGCAGTAGTAAGGCGTTAGACAATTTCATATGACAAATTTATGGTTGGATTGCTCAAATGTCCAGTTTTCGACTACATCTATACTACATCATACCCTAATATCTCCTTTGGGACTAAAGCAATTGCCACATCATCACCACATCAAAGGAGGATGGCCCCGGAAACCGGTACTTCTTTTCTGGGCGGTATCCCTATCTTTATGCCCGAAGTAGATCATGCCATATGTCACCCGAATACGAACCCTGATGACCCTCCTTTTAGGATGTATAGCAGGGGTCAGCCTGGCGCAAAACACCATCGGTATCCCGGAAATCGTCAACTACCCCCGGGATGTTTATGGTGCGGGCACTCAGAACCGGGGAATTGTTCAGGACCGGAACGGCATCCTCTATTTTGCGAACTATCAGGGTCTCCTGAGCTTTGACGGCAACTATTGGAAGAACTACCCCCTGCCTAACAAGACCGTCGTCCGGTCCATCGCTCTTGGTAAAGATAATCGCATCTATGCGGGCGGCCAGGACGATTTCGGCTATTTCTCCCCCGATAAGACGGGAAGACTGGTATTTACCTCGCTAAAAAGCCTCCTGTCGGAGAAGAACAATTCGTTTTCCGATATCTGGTTTATCGTTCCTTCCGGTAATGATGTCTTCTTTATGTCGCGGGAGGCGATCTTCCAGCTCAATAATAAGACGATCACGGTGTACCCCGCGGTTTCGGAATGGCGATTCCTGGGGGAAAGCAATCATCAGCTGATCGCCCAGGACGGAAAGAACGGGCTGCTGGAGTTTCGGGACGGCTTATGGACGCCGTTTATCAGGGAAAGCGCTTTGCCCGCCAGCTACCTGGCAACCTGCCTGTTCCCATTCGGTAAGGATAGCAGTTTTTTGGGAACGGTGAACACCGGCTTCTACATCCTGGCCAACAATACCATCACTCCTTTCCGGTTTGCCGGGCTAAATCCTTTTAACAACGAACGGATACTCACCGCCATCGCGGTCAACAAGGACTGGCTGGCGATCGGAACAAACCTTGACGGAACCTATATCGTCAATAAGCAGGGAGAAATGATCCAGAATCTTTCCCGGAAGGAGGGGCTCCAGAATAATAATGTCCTGATGCTTTTTCTCGATCGCAACAAGAATCTCTGGATAGGCCTTGACAACGGGATCGATTTTGTGGCCTATAACAACGCCATCAAACATATCTATCCCGAAAAGCTGAACGAAGGACTGGGTTATTGTTCCATAATATACAATAAGGAGTTGTTCGTCGGCACGTCCAACGGCCTTTATTCCCTGCCGGTTGATGATCGGCAGGATCTTAGCTTTCTGCGCGGTGAGTTTCGGAGCATCCCGGGAACAAAGGGTTCCACCTGGGGATTGAGCGATATTAACGGCGCCCTGCTGCTCGGGCATCACGATGGCGCCTTCGAGATCAAAAACGACCGGCTTCTGCCGATCGACACCAGCCGGGCCTACTGGACCTTTCTGCCGTTCTCCAACGTCCTGCCGTCTGCCCTCGTATTGGGGGGCAACGGGGTCGGCATCGATCTGCTCCAGTATGCCAATGGCCATTTTCACCCCGAAGGAAATCTGCCCGGCTATTCGGCTTCCTCGCAGTTTATCGCTCTCGACAATAACCGGAACATCTGGGTAGCCCATCCCTATCGGGGAGTGTACCGGGTAGATATGAACGAGATGGGACACCCGAAGGTGAAGTTGTACACGGAGAAAAACGGCCTGCCCTCCTATCTGAAGAACCATCTGTTCAAGGTGAAGAACCATATCGTCATCGCAACGGAGAAGGGCGTCTATGAATACAATCCCCGGCAGGACTCTTTTGAGCTTTCCGCCTATTTCAAGGATTTCTTTGGCGAACGCAATATCCGGGCGCTGAAAGAAGATGCCGCGGGGAATATCTGGTTCATCGAAGACAACAGCCTGGGGGTGATCGATCTCTCCGGCCCCAGACCGGAAACGATCTATTTTCCCGAGCTGAGCGGCAAACTCGTGGCCGATTATGAACACATCAACCCCTACGACAAGTACAATGTCTTCGTCGGGGCGGAGAAGGGTTTTTATCACATCAACTACGAGGAATACAAAAAGAACCACTACCCGCTGCAGGTACGGATCAGAAGCGTCCGGGCCTTCGGGCGATCCGACAGTCTGCTGTTCGGCGGTTATTTCGGCGAGGTGGACGACAGCCTGGAGCAGCCATCCTCCGCCGTGTATAGCATTTCCAATAAATGGAACTCCCTGCATTTTGAATATACAAGCCCGATGTACGCCGCACAAAACAGTATCCTGTACAGTTATTGTCTGAAGGGCTTCGACCGGGACTGGTCCGACTGGTCAAAAAAAACGGAGAAAGAATACACCAATCTTCCGGCGGGAACCTACAACTTCCAGGTCCGGTCAAAAAGCAATCTGGGCAATGAATCCGCGATCAGCAACTACAGCTTTACGATCCTGCCGCCCTGGTACCAGACCACCTGGGCCTATGGCTTTTACAGCCTCCTACTCGCCGGCATTCTTTGCCTGTTATATTTCTGGCAACGGCGCATCTTCCGGCAACAGCAGAAAAAACATGAGGAAGAGCAGGCACGGCTTCAATATCTGCACCAGCTGGAGCTGGAAAAATCCGAGAAGGAGATCGTCAAGCTGAAAAATGAAAAGCTCGAGGCGGAGATAGAGCATAAGAACACCGAGCTGGCTTCAACGGCGATGCATCTTGTGCAGAAGGGGGAGCTGTTGAGCAATATCCGGGAAGAGTTGGTCCGAATGAAAAAAGGCGCCAACGGCGAAGGTGTGGCGGCAGACGAGTTCAAGAAGATGTTGCGCATCCTCGGAGAAGAGAACAAGATGGACAAGGACTGGGAACAGTTTGCCGTCCACTTCGACAAGGTGCACAGCGATTTTCTGCAGATCCTGAAGCACTCCTATCCGGCGCTCAGCTCGCATGAGCTAAAGCTCTGCGCCTATCTGCGGATGAACCTCAGCAGCAAAGAGATTGCGCAGCTGGAGAATATTTCCGTAAGAGGGGTGGAGATCAGCCGCTATCGCCTGCGCAAAAAACTGAAGATCTCCACCGAAACAAACTTATTCGATTTCCTGATGGCGTTGCACGCAATGGGCAAGGCCCCAGGCCCGGTCTGAGAACCGGACCTTCCATTTACACCAGGTTCTGCCGGATATAGGTAATGCTCTTTGTGATGCTGTCGAAGGGGGAACCGGGACATTGGTCCTGCTCTACAAAGAAATACTTCATCCCGGCCTTGGCTTTCGCGGCAAAGATCCGTTTGAAGTCAACGGTGCCGCTGCCTACCTCCGTGAAAGAGTGCTTCGGCGTATTATCCATGTCCTTCAAATGCCAGAGGGGGAAGCGGCCGGGATGGGCGTCGAAAAGCTTCACCGGATCCTTCCCGGCCTTCGTCGCCCAGTAGAGGTCCAGCTCCATTTTTACCAATTGAGGATCGGTCTCGCTGAGCAATACCTCATACCCGGATTTCCCGCTTTGGGGATCGAACTCGAAATCGTGGTTGTGATGGCAGAACTGGATACCGGCCTTCTTACATTTTTCTCCGGCTACATTAAATTCGGCAGCCATCTTCTTATAATGGTCGAGCCCCCCGCGCTCCTTGGGCGACAACCAGGCGCAGATCATATATTGTAATCCCAGCGAATGAGCATCTGCCACGGCCTTGTCCCAGTCGTGGAGGATGGTTCCCTTATATTCACCGTTTGTGAGCGTCGCCCCCGAGCTATCCTCTCCCAGCCGGTAATGACAGCTTCGCATGACCAGGCCGTTGTTTTTCAGCACCCCCGCAAAGGTCTTGGGGTCCATTCCATAAAAGTTCTCTTTCCCGTCGTTGTAGGTGGCCCCTTCCAGCGAGTTATAGCCGATCTGCGCCACTTTGGCAAGAGTACCTTTTGGGTCTTTGGCCATAAAGTCCCGCACCGTATACAACTGTAGTCCGATTACCGGGCCGGCCGAAAGAAAAGAAGGGATTGCCGGCGCCGCCAGGATACCGGCGGAATAAAGTGCGGAGGTCTTAAGGAAGGATCTTCTCGTGTGCATGGTTGGAGTCGTTTTAATATGACAGAATTCGTTGCAGGTTTAAAATTATGCTTTCTCCTGTATTTTTCACTACATCATTACTACATCAGGCCCCGGAACCGGCGCATGGCTGCGATATAAATTGTAACTTTTGGGAAATTGGGCCATATGAATTTTCTCGCTTTTCTTACCAGTCTGATGCTTCTGGGGGGCGATCACCCCACCCTGCCTATCGGCGCCACTGCCCCTAATTTCTCCCTGCCGGGTGTCGATGGCAAGACCTATAGCCTGGCCTCCTTTAAGGATGCCCGGGTGCTGGTGGTGGTTTTTACCTGTAACCACTGCCCCACCGCCCAGGCTTATGAGGACCGGCTCATCCAACTGACAAAAGAATATAAGAGCAAAGGCGTCGCCGTCGTGGCGATCATGCCCAACGACCCTCAGTCCATCCGGCTGGACGAGTTGGGTTATACCGATATGGGCGACAGCTTTAACGAGATGAAGCGTCGCGCCGCGGAAAAACATTTCAATTTCCCCTATCTCTACGATGGCAAGACGGAGGCCGTCTCGTTGAAATATGGCCCTATCGCCACCCCGCATGTCTTCATTTTCGATAAGGCCCGGAAGCTTCGGTATAGCGGCCGGGTCGACGATGTGGAGAAGCCGACAAAAACTCCAAACACGCGGGACACCCGCAACGCGATCGAGGCATTGCTGAACAATAAGCAAGTCCCTGTGACGACGACAAAAGTCTTTGGCTGTTCGATCAAATGGGCGGAGAAAAGCGATTGGATCGCAAAAGCCAAAGAAGAGTGGGCAAAAGAGCCGGTAAAGCTGGAGACCATCACGGCCGATGGCATCCGGGAGCTGATCCGCAACAAGACCGAAAAGCTGCGGCTGATCAATGTCTGGGCCACCTGGTGCGGACCCTGTGTGGCGGAGTTTCCGGACTTCGTAGACATCAACCGGATGTATCGCCGCCGGGATTTCGAGTTTATCAGTATCAGCGCCGACGAACCGGCCAAGCGAAATAAAGCCTTGCAGTTTCTGCAAAAGTCCCAGGCCAGCGCCACGAACTATATTTTCAATATCGACGACAAGTACAAGCTGATCGAGGCTATCGACCCCAAATGGCAGGGCGCGCTACCGTATACCCTGGTTGTCGAGCCGGGCGGAAAGATCATTTACGCGAAAGAGGGGCCGATAAACGCCGCGGCCTTAAAGAAGCTGATCGTCGATGATCCGGCGATCGGCAGATATTATTGAGGGAGAATTTTTTCTTTTATTAAAAAAATTTCTCATCTTTACCCCTCAATCTCCGGGAATATGACCTGTTAAGTCTCGATCTGTCTCCATTGCAGATCGCCATCTCCACTCCTCTCCTCTGATGGGTTACTGCCCAACACGCCTTCTATTTTTTTACCTTCAAGTACAGACTTTATCATGTCATCTTCGCAACCTAATCAAAAAGGGAAAACCCTTTCTACCATAGCGCTTGTCCTGCGTCAATCCCTCTCGGGCGAACACCAGGATTTTACTTCGGGCAGCATCCGGCGTGCCGTTATTCTTTTATCGATCCCCATGATCCTCGAGCAGTGCATGGAATCGGTATTTGCCATTGTCGATATCTTTTTTGTCGGCCGGCTTGGCCAGGATGCCGTCACCACCGTCGGCCTGACGGAATCGGTGCTCACCCTTGTCTATTCCGTGGCCATCGGGCTTAGTATGGCAGCCACGGCCATGGTGGCCCGGCGCATCGGCGAAAAAGATCGCGAAGGGGCTTCACGCGCTGCCGCCCAGTCCATTATAATCAGTCTTGTCCTTACCGTGGTGATCAGCGTGGCGGGCAGCCTGCTGGCGCCGCATATTCTCCGCATCATGGGCGCGATCCCCTCGACGATCGCGGCCGGCGCCACGTATACGCGCCTGGTCTTTGCCAGCGTCATCGTGATCATGCTGCTCTATCTGATCAACGGCATCTTCCGCGGCGCCGGCAACGCCGCCATGGCGATGTGGTCCCTCTGGATCGCCAACGGCTGTAATGTCGTGCTCTGCCCGATCCTCGTGCATTTCTACGGACTGCCCGGCGCCGCCATGGCCACCATCATCGGCAGAGGTATCGGGGTCTGTTATCAACTGTTCTATCTCCTCCGGGGAAGCGGGGTGATCCGCTTTATCCGCAGTCATTTCCGGCCGGATGGCGTCATTATCCGCGGACTGACGAAGATCGCCTGGACGGGTACGACACAGTTTCTCATCGGTTCGGCTTCGTGGATCGTGATGACAAGGATCATTGCCAGCTTCAACGATACGGCCGCTACCGCGGGTTACCAGGTGTCCATCCGCATCCTGCTTTTCTTCCTCCTGCCCGCATGGGGGATGAGCAATGCCGCCGCCACCCTCGTGGGGCAGAATCTCGGGGCCGGCCTGCCCGACCGGGCGGAACAGTCGGTGCGCACGGCTTCCATCTACAATGCCGGGTTCATGCTGGTCGTCACCCTGCTTTTTCTCTTTGCCGCCTCGCCGATCGTAAAAGTCATCAATCCGGACCCGGCAGTGGAGGAATTTGCCATCAAAGTTTTACATATTGTTAGTATTGGATATGTCTTTTATGGGGTCGGAATGGTCCTTACCAATGCCTTTAACGGCGCCGGAGACACGCGAACCCCTACGGTTATCAATCTTTTCTGCTGCTGGGCCTTTCAAATCCCACTTGCGTGGACCCTGGCCATCGGGTTGAAACTGGGTCCGAAAGGGGTGTTTTGGGCCATCCTCATCACGGAAACGGCCATTTCCATCGTCAGTTTTATCATTTTTCGCCGGGGCCGGTGGAAGCGGGTAAAGGTGTAAGGGTATGCCTTTAAATTGTGGAAAAGTCCTGTAGGACACAATAAAAAATATATCGTAATAGACTCTTGCACAATCAGAAAATAGATAATATTTTAGTTTCCCCTCCGTTAATAACTCCGTTCGGGCACCGCTAAAAAGTGCCCGGCCAGATTTAATCCGGAGTAAAAACCTTTGAAACATGCGTCGCAGTCTATTTCATCCTGGCTTCTTGTGCGTCTTGGTCGCATTTGTTTTACCGGCAGGTATTGCAAGAGCCGGTGGTCCCGTCAAAACCAAAAGTTCAGCGAAAGCGGCGGCTTTTGCCGTCGAGGTGAACAATCTCTACCAGGCATTCGATCTGGAGGAGGTTGGGCTTAATAAAAAAGCTTTTGAATACGCCCTTAAGGGATATTATTATCTGCTGGAACATCACTGGCTGAACAAGACAAATATCCTGTCCATCTGCGACATGAGTCAGTCCTCCCGGAATAAACGGTTCTATGTGCTGGACCTTGACCAGAAGAAGGTGCTGGTGAATACCTATGTGGCGCATGGCCGCAACTCCGGTCAGGAGTTTGCCCGGTCCTTCTCCAACAGTCCTTCCTCTCACAAGAGCAGTCTTGGTTTTTATATCACCCAGGGAACCTATTATGGCAACAACGGGTTTTCCTTAAAGATCAGAGGGATGGAACGGGGCTTCAACGACAGGGCCAGCGGCAGGAATATCGTTGTGCATGGAAGCCAGTATGTCGGCCCGGACTTTTTGGATATGAACCGGTTTTGCGGCAGAAGCTATGGTTGCCCCGCGGTTCCGGCAGACGAATCGGAAATGATCATCGACCTTATAAAAGAAGGATCCTGTTTATTTATCTATCACCCAACCAAAAAATACATCACCAGAAGCAAGATACTTAACGGCTAGCATGGACGCATACTTCAGATGGTTTGAAGGTGAAAAAGCCCCCATTGGTTCGTACCCTATGGTAGGGCTTTTCTTTTTGACTTAACCGGCAAGGTCCCGATCAGAATTGCCACCCTATATATTGCGTGAGCAGGCCGACAATCACTCCGGCCCAGATCTCGAAAGAGGTATGTTCGGAAAGGATCAGGCGCGAAGTACAGACAATCCCTGTCAACAAAAGCGCAATGGCCACATACAGGCCCGAACCGTAATCATCATTGAAAGCAAACAGACAAAAGAACATCGTTGCACCGGCCAGCGCGATCGCATGCATGCTGACCTTGAAATAGATATTGCAGATCCAGGCGCCGCACACCGCCAGAAAAGTGCCAAGCAGGAAATGGACGGCCAGTGCAGGGGTATCGGGAAGGCGTTTAAACACCAGCCAGGTCCACCAATAAAAGATCATCGCTATCAGGTAAGGACCGATCCTTTCCTTTTCATTGCGCAGCATAGGTGACTTGATCAGCTGCAACCGCCAAAGCAAAAAGACGGCAAACAAAGGCAGAAAGGTATTGCAAAGGACGACCGTCATCAGCCGCATCACTTTTTGTTTTTGCTCGAAGCCTGCAAAAGCATAGGGATGAACAAAAATGATAAAGGCCATCACATAGGCGCTGATGAACAGCGGGTGAAAGACGATCGAGAAAAAATGCGCTAACGCTCTTTTGATCATAGTTCCTTCCTCAGTCTTGCGACGGGAATGTTTAATTGTTCGCGGTATTTGGCAACAGTGCGGCGGGCGATATTATATCCTTTCTCCTGCAACAGCTCGGTCAGCTTCTCATCGCTGAGGGGCTTCTTCTTGCTTTCGCCCTCGATGAGATCGCTGAGTATCTTCTTTACTTCCCTTGTCGAAACCTCTTCCCCGCTGTCCGTACTGAGTGATTCGCTGAAGAAAAATTTAAGCCGGTACGTCCCGAATTCCGTTTGGACGAATTTGCTGTTGGCCACCCGGCTTACCGTGGAGATATCCAGGGCTGTCCGTTCGGCAATATCTTTTAGGATCATGGGTCGCAGCGTCGTTTCATCCCCGGTGAGGAAAAAGTCGTGCTGGTAGTCCATGATCGTATGCATCGTATTATAAAGGGTCTGCTGCCGCTGCTTGATCGCATCGATAAACCATTTCGCGGCATCGATCTTCTGCTTGATGAACAAAACGGCCTCTTTCTGCCGCTTGTCCTTCTTGCTCCCCCGGTCATATTCCTTTAGCATCTCCTTATACCCCTCGCTGATGCGCAGGTCGGGCGCGTTCTTGGAGTTCAGGGAGAGTTCCAGCTTTCCGCCGGTGTTGGTGATAAAGAAATCGGGGATCACATAGCTCTCGGCCTTGTTGACCTCCGTCACATCCCCGCCGGGTTTTGGATTCAGCTTGATGATCTGGTTGATCACCTCCTTCAGCTGCTCATCGTCCAGGTTGAGACCCCGTTGGATCTTATCATAATGCTTCTTGGTAAACTCGTCGAAATAATAAGAAAGGACGTCGATCGCTATGTCGACGCTCTTACTGCTGTTCTTTTTCCGGCGTAGCTGGATAAGCAGGCATTCCTGCAGGTCGCGGGCGGCAACCCCCGCGGGATCGAAGTGTTGGATCTTCTTGATCAGCGACTCGATCTCTTCTTCGGTGGTCTCGATATTCTGCCGGAAAGCCAGGTCATCGGCGATGGAAGCCGTCTCCCGGCGCAGGTAACCATCATCATCGATGCTCCCGATGATCTGCTCGGCGATCTTCCTCGTGCGGTCATCGACGACCAGCATCCCCAATTGATCCAGCAACAGCTCATGAAACGAACTCTCCACCTTATGGGGCATTACCCGGTCCTCGTCCGCATCCGGGTAATTGTCGTCACGCAGTTTATAATCCGCTATATCGTCGTCGCCATCGTTGACATATTCGCTGATATCGATGTTCTCATATTCCGCCTCACTGCCATCCGCCTCTTCATATTCTTCCGCCGAGTCGAACTCATCCTTCAACTCCTCACTCCCATCCTCATGATCCTCCGTCACCTCCAGCGCCGGGTTCTCCTCCAGCTCTTCCTTGATCCTTTCCTCAAGGTTAGCCGTCGGCACCTGCAGCAATTTCATCAACTGAATCTGCTGCGGTGATAACTTTTGGAGTAGTTTTTGCTGTAATGATTGACTTAACGACATGTCTATCAGGGGTTTTGCTCTGCTCCTTTGACCCAATATCGGGTAAAAGGCGCGCGAACCACAAAAATCAGGCCGTAAATTTAAGGAAAAAGGAGGGACCAACCGTGCAACGAAAAAAAACTTTTCTTGTTGTATGTATCTCAATAGTTACCGCAGCTGTTAATGCCCAGTCAAGGGCGCCGTTCCCTGTGGAGAAAATTATCTTCACCCCGGCTTTCATCCCTGTTTTACACCTTTCGGTCCACCCGGCGACCCCTCCTCCCATCCCGCTTTCCCCGCGATCGATCACGCCCATCGATGGCAGCTATTATTCCAGCCATCTGGGCTTCTTCTGCAAAAAAGAGCTGGAGATTGAAAAATTCACCCGCCTGCCCCTGCATTTCCGGCTGGGATCGCTCGAATACGTCAATAGATTAGAAGGGAAATAAGCGCCGGGCACCCCCCGGGCGCAATAAGCCCCGGACGATCCGGCAGCACCCCAGGCCATCGGGATCAGGCAGCGGACGTCTTCTGCCGGGCCAGCACCTTCCTGACAGCCGCGACGATCTTCTCCCCTTTTTCCTTTGTCTGCTCTTCTGTCCAGGTCAGTCCGATCGCCGTGGAAAGACACCGGCTCATGATCTTGTCGCTGTCGGGAAACCCATCCGGCGCCAGGCCCGTCAGGGCGTTGCGCTGTTCTTCGTTGAGGTTGTTGAGTGTCGCCGCCTGCCGGAGATGATCCCACTTGCGGACGTAATGCCAGTTGTTATCAAACCAGTAGAAGTTTCCTGCCAGGCTGTTTTGTTGCCGCAGCTCGGCCACCACTGCCCGGGCGATCTCTTCCGTCGGCAGAAACCAGCTCAGGAAGGTATGGCTGTCTCCTTCGGCATCGGGGATTCGCCGGAAACCAATTTCAGCAACGGTTGAAAGTATCGCTTTCAGCGCCTGATGAGTCTTTTTCTGGATCGCCAGAAATTGATCCAGCTTCCCGATCTGCGCCAGGCCGATGGCGGCATGCAGCTCGGAGATGCGATAGTTATAGCCGATAAAGGGATGAGTGTCTGCACCGCGGTCGACGCCGGCATGGTCATGTCCATGGTCCGTATAGCCATCGCATTTCAGATAAAGTTCCTTGTCGTTCGTGATGACGGCTCCCCCTTCGCCACAGGTGACGGTTTTTACAAAGTCAAAGGAGAACGTCCCGGCATGACCGATGGTTCCCAGGGCGCGGCCCTTGTAGCTCGCCCCAAAACTCTGACAGGCGTCTTCCAACAGGATGAGGTCGTTTTCCTCACAGATCCGGGAAAGCGCGTCGAGGTCGGCCATGGCGCCGCACATATGAACGGGCATCACGCATTTGGTGCGGGGGGTGATGGCGCTGCGGACCGCATCCGGAGACAGGGTAAGCGTATCATCGATCTCCGTCAGCACGGGGATAGCCCCGACACTCAGTACGGATTCGAAGCTGGCCACAAAAGTAAACGTCGGCATGATCACCTCGTCGCCGGCACCGATGCCCAGCGCCGTGAGGGCTGTCGTCAGCGCCGATGTGCCGCTGGACGTAAGCTGCGCAAAACCGCAACCGAGCCGGGAGCAGATGGCAGCCTCCAGCTCTTTTGATTTCCAGATGCCCTTGCGCGGGCCGTCAAAGCCATACCGCATCAGGATACCGGTCTCCATGACGTCGTTGATATGTTTGCGTTCTTCAGGGCCAAAAAATTCGAAACCAGGCATATATAAAAATTTTTAGATTATTGATCGGCACCAAAGTTAGAAAAAAGCAACGGAACCGGCCGGCTTTCGACATTGTTTCGGCTGACGGCCGTGACAAAATAAAAAGGCGCCGGGCCCTTATCCTCGGCCGGCGGTTGATGAATCGTAAACCCCGCCACCTGGTCATAGGGGATAAACGCATTGGCGTGAATGGAATCGATATTCACCGTCGCCGAATCGGCCCGATAGATCGCATAGCCGCGAAGCGAGTCTTCCGTCGCCCCCTTGGACAGCCAGGCGGTGCCCGTTCGTTCCTTGCGATCATATTCGACATGAAAAAGCGGATCATGCGGCTTTGCCGAGTCGAGCCAGGGCATCGGCGGGATCAGCGCGGGATAATTGTAGTAATTGTTTTGAAGGCTGTCGCACCAGCCATAAGGGTTGCTCACAAAGCTGTTACTGCTGAAATAAACGGCGCCTTGCACTTCGGGATAGTCTCGCATCGCGCGGATCTGCCGGGGGATCTGGTTGGGGTCATGCCAGGCGGCGATCCGTTCGAAGGCCTTGTAGATGCCAAGACCGATGTAACAATGTTTGCCATAACTATGCCGC
Organism: Puia sp.; assembly: GCF_036500295.1. Classification (NCBI taxonomy): domain Bacteria; kingdom Pseudomonadati; phylum Bacteroidota; class Chitinophagia; order Chitinophagales; family Chitinophagaceae; genus Puia; species Puia sp. The sequence goes on from NZ_DASYCH010000057.1 coordinate 30,803, forward strand.
GCCCACCAGTCCAGCAGCGGGCCATAGGGCGCCCGTGGTTGATCGAAGTCGAAATAGATCTGCGGAACCACATAATCGATCCATCCCCGTTTGAGCCACAGCAGGACATCGGCATAAAGATTATCGTAGTCGGTAACCCCGCCCGAAGTTTCGCTGCCCTCGGGGTCCTGCGACCGGTTTCGCCAGATGGCAAACGGACTGACGCCGAATTTGCAATAGGGTTTTTCCTGCTTTATCGCCCTGCTGATCATCACGATCACCGAGTCCACATTGCTGCGCCGCCAATCGCCGATGGACAGCCCACCGCCATAGCGGACATAGGTGGCGTTATCGGGAAAATCCTTGCCCGGCGGACCCCCCTCGACGATATCATAGGGATAGAAATAGTCATCGAAATGCAAGCCATCGATGTCGTACCGGCGCACAAGATCCCGGATGACCATGGTGACATATTGTTGCACTTCTTTATTGCCCGGATCGAAATACAGGGTGTTCTCGAACCGGACGAACCAGCTTGGGTGTTTGCGGGTGATATGATCGGCGGCAATGGAGGACCTGCCCATCGTCTTTACAGCCCGGTAAGGATTGCACCAGGCGTGAAACTCCATGCCCCGGCGATGGGTCTCTTCGATCATAAAGGTCAGCGGATCATAGTAGGGGTCGGGCGCCTTGCCCTGGACACCCGTGAGCCATTCGCTCCAGGGTTCATAGGGTGAGGCAAAAAAAGCGTCGGCGGCAGGCCGGACCTGGACCACCAGTGCGTTCAATCCATTCCGCTTGTGCATCTCGAGCAGCCGGATGAACTCCACTTTCTGACTGTCCACGGGAAGCCCCTTCCGGGAGGGCCAGTCGATATTATCCACGGAAGCCACCCAGGCGGCGCGAAACTCATATTTGGGCGCCTTTTGAGCGGAGCAGACAAGCCCCGAAACGACCAGGAATACAAAGAAAACCGCAGACGACACCTGGCGCAGTTTATCGAGCAGCCCATTCAGCGTCTTTGTCTCTTCTTCGGACAGCTGCGTCATAAACTTGTCCGCGGACTCTTCAAAGGGATCGATCTTCTCCAGCAGTCTTTTTCCTTTTGCCGTGATCACCACGTCGACAAGCCGGCGGTCTTCGCCATTAGGCGTTTTCCGGACAAGCCCTTTTTTCAACAACCGGTCGACGATCCGGCTGGTGTCGCTCATCTTGTCGAGCATCCGCTGCCGGATCTGGAGCGTGGATAACGGCTTTCCCTCACCCCGCAGGATACGCAGGATGTTGAATTGCCGGGGCGTAATGTCCCATTCTTCGAAGATGGAGCTTATTTTTTCGGAAAGCCAGTTGTAGGTATAGATGAGATTGATCCTTGCTTTCTGGTATTCGGTGCGGAATTTCTTCTGATTTATTTCGTTTTCGAGTGCCATGCCTTACAAAGTAATGAAATTTTATTCAGGCAAAGTCTTGCGCAATTCGCATACCAGCATAAAAATTGTATAAAGATGATGGGCCTCGTGCAGGAGAAAGAACTCCACCCATTGCGACAGCTCGAACTGCCCATAGCGGGCATGCTTCCCCGTCCGGCATAGTTTGGTTTCGTCCATGCCTTCCAGTAGGGTGATCAGGGCCTGCCGGTCGGTGCGGATCTCTCCGAGCAGCCGCGACAGCGTCAGTTGCACATAGCGGGGAAATTCCGGATCGGCATCCGCAACATAACGGGAAAAAAACGGATTGTTCTCGTCCTGTATCCGCCCGAGCCGGTGCAGGAATACCGGCTGATAACAGGCCAGATGAGCGATATTCTCAAAGGCGCTCCATTTGGCGGGATCGACCCGTTGCCGGAGATGCTGCTCGGAAATATTACCGGTCAGCTCCCGGATAGTTTCGTGTTGATGACGGAGACGGGCGAGGATAGAGGCAGAAAGCGGCATATTTGTTCGGTTTAATTCTCCCAGACCTTTGTTCCCTCGCTGCAATTGGCACAGATGTCGATATTCTTCCGGCTTCCAAGCACCTGCCGTCTGAACTCGATATATTTTTCATCGTTCCACACCTCCTTAAAGGATTTTCCCTTCAGGTCGCCGAGCGGATGTTCGGCATCCTTGTCAAAGCAGCAGGGCACCACCAGTCCGTCCCAGGTGATCACCGTGGCATGCCAGAGCCGCCAGCAATGATTCTCCAGGGAGTTCTTGATAACCCGGCGGCCGTCCTTTTGCTTCCGGTAACGGCTGTATTTTTCGTTGACGGGGATCAGCCCGTTGGGGTCGTTCTCGTAATCATAAACCTGGGCTGTCTTGAACCGGACCTCATCGACGCCGGTCTCTTTTGCAAGCCGGCGGATATCTTCCAGCTGGTGCTCATTGGGCTTGACGACCAGGAACTGAAAAAAAACAAAGGGCTTCCTGCTGTTTAGTTCCTTTTTCCATTTGACGATGTTGCGGGCGCCCTCCAGCACCTTGTCCAGCCGGCCGCCGACCCGGTATTGTTCGTAGACATCCTGCGTGGTTCCGTCGATGGAAATGATCAGCCGGTCGAGCCCGCTCTCTACCGTCCGTTTTGCATTCCGGTCGTTGAGATAATGGGCATTTGTCGAGGTCGCGGTATAGATGCCCTTGGAGGAAGCATAGGCGACCATATCGAGAAAGGAAGGGTTCAGATAGGGCTCCCCCTGGAAGTAAAAGATCAGGTAGAGCAGGTCTTTGGAAAGTTGATCGAGCGTCTGGCGAAAGAAATCATTTTCCAGCATACCCGTGGGCCGGGTAAAAGCGCGCAACCCGCTGGGACATTCCGGGCACCGGAGGTTGCAGCTCGTGGTCGGCTCAAAGGAGATGGATACCGGATAGCCCCATTGAATAGCTTTTTTCGTCCATTTGCTCAGATAGTAGCTGCCCAGCACCTTCATGCCGTTAAATATCCTTCGCGCAGTGAGCTTGGACAAGAGGTTGATCGTATCGTGGCGATTAAATTCGGGCATGGAAGTATAAAAATACTAAATTATGTTTGTAACCGTTTGGGCACCCGAAGGCGCTAAAGATCACCATGGTAAAAAAGACAAAGAAGAGCAATACAGGCTGGAAGATATTCATATACACCGCCATCGCAGTCGTACTCGTTATGCTGGGTTTCGTGGGCTACGAATGGTGGCAGGAAAGAAGAGCTCATTTTGTCCGGTATGCCGAATTCGGGATCGATATCCCCGTCAACTATACCATCCATGGCGTGGATGTGTCCAAATACCAGGACGTCATCGACTGGAGCCTCGTACGGGATATGAAGGTGGGCGATGTGCAGATGAGTTTTGCCTTTATAAAAGCAACGGAAGGGCTGGGCAACGAGGACGCCTATTTCAAGCGCAACTGGAAAAAGGTGAAAGATGCGGGCCTGGCGCGGGGAGCCTATCATTTCTTCCTGGCCACCAAGAGCGGCAAGGCGCAGGCGGAGAATTTCATCAATTCCGTGGAGCTGGGGCCGGGTGATCTGCCGCCTGTACTCGACATCGAGCAGACCTATGGCATTCCAGGGGAAAAATTACGGGACCGGGCCAAGGAATGGCTGCAAACCGTACAGGACTACTATCATGTGATGCCCATCATCTATACGAATGTGGATTTCTACAAACAATACCTCAAGGATGATTTCGACGCCTATCCGCTCTGGGTGGCGCATTACCTGCAAAAAGAACGACCCAGTATTTACCGGGCCTGGGCCTTCTGGCAACACAGTGAAGCGGGCCGGGTGAACGGCATTATGACAAAAGTGGATTTCGACGTATTTAACGGAGATTCCACGGAATTCCGCAAACTCCTGATCAACTAGTCTTCCTACACCTCGTCCATTTCGCGCAGCAGCTCCTCCAGCTTGCGGATATGCCGGCCATACAACTTGTGGATATACCAGCGGTTCAGAAAATAAACGGCAACGGTGAGTCCGCCGGTAAGCGCGAACAGCAGCGACGCCATCCACACCCACGACGAGACGGGGGTCGTCCGGTTGTGAATGGTTATCTCAAAAGTTACAAAGAGACTCACCGGCACGATGAGGGTGCTGGACCAAAAGTAGAACCGGAGATATTTTTGCAGGGTCTTCAACTGTCCCGCCAGGTTGGACCGGACCTCACAGCTCACACATTGCATTTTTTTCAACAGGAGGTTCTTCCGGTAATAATACACATAAAAGAACGCGAACAGCCCGACGAACAGCCACGCCACGCCGGACATCTCGCCATTGAAAGCCAGCAAATAGAAAAGAATACAAAACCCGTAGGAAACGACCATCAGGATCACCTCCTTCCGCAGATTGCGGCGCATCCGGGCAATGGGTCCGCCCGATTGCTTTTGCAGCAACGCCAGGAGCTCCTCCCTGGAAGTCGCCGAAACCGGTGGCGTATCCTGCTCCTGCCAGATGGATTTAAGTGTTTCCAACTCCATAAACAGCCTCCTTTGTCATTTTACGTAATTTCTCTTTGATCCGGTTCATTTTTACCCGCAGATTATTCTGCGGGATACCCAGGATCTCTTCCATTTCTACATAGCTCTTGTCTTCGAGATAAAGCATCGTCAGCGCTTTCTCCACTTCCGTCAGCCGGCTGATGGCGGCATAAAGGGACTGCAATTGCTCCTCCTTTTCCGAATTGTATTGAATGTCCTGTAATTGGGTCGGCAGGCTGTCCGGGTTGATCGTGGTGATATGCCGGCGTTGTTTGCGCAGGTCGGAGATGGCCGTATTCAGGGCAATCCGGTAAAGCCAGGTGCTGAATTTCGAATCCCCCCTGAACGCCGGATAGGATCGCCAAAGCTGGATGACGATCTCCTGGAAAAGGTCTTGCCGGTCGGGCTCGGTAGCCCCATACATCCTGCAGATCTTGTAGAGGATACCGCGGTTGGTGTCCACCAGCCCGATAAAAGCGTCCTGTAGGCCCTGATTGTGCAAGTCGGGGGTTTTAACGATTTGTCGTCGAATGAACGAAATTATTACATTCGCAGCCATGAAGAAGATCTATCATCTCTCCACCTGCACCACCTGCCAGCGTATTCTGCAGGATACCGGTGCGGCGGAAAAAGGATTTGTCCTCCAGGATATCAAGACCGAAAAGATTACCGCCGCCGAACTCGACGCACTAAAGGAGAAGACCGGGTCCTATGAGGCCCTGTTCAGCCGGCGGGCTATAAAATACAAGGAATTGGGGCTGAAAGACAAGACGCTCACCGAGGCCGACTACCGCCGGCTGATCCTGGAGGAATATACTTTTCTGAAACGGCCCGTCGTCATCGCCGGGAAGAATGTGTTTGTCGGCAGCGAAAAGAAAACTCTCGAACAGTTGAAAAGATCAATTGGATGACAACAACTTCGATCCGAAAAGCCCCTGTTGCTGGACCACCCGGGTCCGGACGAGACCCGGCCTTCCCGTATAATCGCGCGCGCTGCTGAACAGGTATGCATCCGGCTGTTCGACGATCCTGTCCCTGACGGGGTTCTCATGGATATGAGCGATCCTTTCCAGCAGCATCCCGGGCTGCTTACAATCGATCCGCAGCGGGCTGCTACAGTCCTGCCAGATATGGAATCTCTCTTTTTTCTGCAGGGATTTACGATATTCCTCGAAATGCCGCAGCATCCAGTCCCGCCGGAAATCCATCTCCATTTCAATGGTTTCCAGCAGCGACCGCGTCGTATTTTTCTTGAATTCCCGCTCGAAATTGGCCGGGGCCGCAGCCTCCTTCGCCCGGACGATAAGATGCAAATGGCTGGGCATCAGACACCAGGAATAAATAGTCAGCCCCTGGGTGTCGACAAAATAATTCAATGCATCCGTGATCACCTGTTTATAAGCCGGCCGGGTAAATACGTCTATCTTGTCTACAATGTTGAAGGTCAGGAAATAACAGGAGTCCAGCGGAATTAGCGGCTTATCATTAGACAGCATGATCTCTTTTATTTTGGATTCACAAAATAATCAATGCGCAAACAGGTCCGGGATGGGGGATGTTGCTAAAATTACAACAAAAACATCCGAATCGTCTGCCCTGAACCGCTTATTTTTTTCCAATAAGAGACTCGCCGATGAGCCCGTCCGCCGTAAAGAGTTTCACCCGTTGCATGGGATAGGCGCTGCAATAGAGGTAATGGACCGGGTCGTCGACCCATTTGGCCTTTATCAGCTTGTCGATGGGGGTGGGAATGGGCTTGTCTTTGTTAACAAGCTTTTCAAGATCGACAGGCTGGTTGCCGAATTGCCAGAAATGATGCTCCGAATCATGCTGATACCGGTTGGCAAAGAAATGAAAAAGCCGCATCAGCCATTCCTTTCTGCTCTCATCCGGGTGCTCGGAGATGGCCCGGAGGATCTGTTTGGCCGAATAACTCTTCAGGTCGCGTAAGACTTTTGGTAGATTCCCCTTCCCTTGCTCCACGTCCGCGATCATATGCAATTGGCTTGGGAGGATGGTATATTCGTATACCCGTAACCGTTTATTCTCGATGCAGTAGTTGAGATTATCAACTAACAGATCGCAGTATTCATATCGCGTGAATACATCGATTCCGCCGACTACGGTTAGGGTTACAAAATACAATCCCTTGGGCTGTATCTTGTACATTTCGGTCATGCGGAAAAGGTAGTGAACTTTTGTTAAAACCCATAACTGCGCCGGGTTTCCGCGAGTGCCAAGAAGGCATTTTTTACTTCACTGCAGTAAAACCCCTCCCATCTTTTCCCATCGGGAGAATCTTTCCATGCGGGAGATGTTTTCCGGGTTATTCAACGATCCTCAGCTTGGCAAAGTTGAGCATGATCTTCTTTTCTCCATTGTACTGGAACTTGACGGTTGCGATCGGATTGTGCGCACTGCCCTCCATCGCGACGACTTCCCCGAATCCGAATTTCTGATGCTCCACTTTTTGTCCAACCTGCAAACCCGATGTATCGCTTGCCACAAAATCGGGCGAAGGATTGTGCTCGATCGTCTTCATATACGGCTTGGGCGGGACATAGGATGGACGCTGGTCTTTTTTTGTGGGCGGAGGACCATACTTTTTTTCCGCCTGTGCGGCGTTACCGCCAAAGCCGCCGCCATGCATCCGGTCATATGCGGAACCCGAGGATCCGGCAAAACCCTGATTGCGGGCGCCGCCGCCGGCAAAACTGCGGTCTAAATATTCCGAAGGGATCTCTTCGATGAACCGGCTGGGTTCATTTTGAACCAGGTTGCCAAACCGGTACCGCGTGTTGGCATAGGTGATCCACAGTTTCTCCTTGGCCCGGGTGATCACCACATAGAACAATCTTCTCTCCTCTTCCAATTCCTCGCGCGTATTGATCGCCATGGCATTGGGGAACAACATCTCCTCCAACCCCGCCGCGAATACGCAGGTGAACTCCAGCCCCTTTGCCGCGTGGATGCTCATCAGCTTCACCGTGTCGGCATTGGGGTCCTTGTCGTCGGCATCCGTCAGCAGCGTAATTTGCTGCAAATAGTTGCCCAGTCCCTTTGTCTCGGCCTCCAGTACGCCATCGTCATCGGGCCTTTCGGTGAATTCCTTGATCGAGTTGAGCAATTCCTGCACGTTCTCATAGCGGGCGAGACCCTCGGTGGATTTGTCGTTGAACAGTTCCTTGACGAGATTGGTCTGTTTCCCTACGTGCGCGGCCACCTCATAAGCATTTTGCTTCTCGAGCATCGACGCAAAGCTCCTGATCATCAGCACAAAATTTTCAATCGCCTCGAGTGTGCCGGCCTTAAAGCCGTACTGCCCGGCCTTTTCCAGCACTTGCCAAAGGGAGATATTGTTCTCGTTGGCGGCGAGGACGGCTCTGTCGATCGACGTCTTGCCGATACCCCGCGTAGGATAATTGATGATGCGCTTGAGCGATTCTTCGTCACGTGAGTTGACGATGATGCGGAGATACGCGATAAAGTCCTTGACCTCTTTCCGCTGATAGAAGCTGACCCCGCCAAACATCGTATAGGGAATCGCCATCCGGCGCAGACTTTCTTCAAAGGCCCGGCTCTGGGCATTGGTCCGGTAAAGGATGGCAAAGTCGCGGTTGTTGTAATGATTGCGCAGCCGCTGCTCCTGAATGGAGTCGGCGACAAATTTCCCTTCGTCATTGTCGGTCATCATCCTAACCAGCCGGATCTTTTCCCCGGGCGCATTGTCCGTCCACAGGTTCTTGGGAATTTGTCCCTTGTTGTTTCGGATGACCTCGTTGGCCACATTGAGGATACTTTGCGTGCTGCGGTAGTTCTGCTCCAGCTTCACCACTTTAACATCGTCATAATCCTTCTGGAACTGAAGGATATTCTCGATGGTGGCGCCCCGGAAGCTATAGATGCTTTGAGCATCATCGCCAACGACACAGACATTCTCATGGGCGGCGCCAAGCAATTTGATGATCTCGTACTGCGCGGGATTGGTGTCCTGGTACTCATCGATCATGATGTATTTGAACTTGTGCTGAAACTTGTGCAGCGACTCGGGGAAGTTCTTCAGCAACTCATACATCTTGATCAGCAGATCGTCAAAATCCATGGCTCCGTTCTTAAAACACCGCTTCGCGTAGGCATCAAAGATCTGGGCGATGGCCGGACGGTTGCTGCGCATATCTTCCTGCTGGATCGCATAATCGTTGGCATATTCCACGGGCCCGACCAGGCTGTTCTTCGCCTGGGAAATGCGATTGTAAACCGTATTTGGCTTGTAATGCTTGTCGTCGAGATTCAACTCGTTGATCACGGTCTTCAGGACGCTTTTAGCATCATCCGTATCGTAAATGGTAAAATTCCGGGGGTAACCCAGCCGCTCCGCTTCTCCCCGGAGCACCCGGGCAAACACACTGTGAAAAGTTCCTATATATAAGTTGCGGGCTTCGCTGTTGCCGAGGATCCTTTCCACCCGTTCTTTCATCTCTTTTGCCGCCTTGTTCGTGAACGTCAGCGCGAGGATATTCCAGGCGGGTACGCCCTGGGCCAGCAGATGCGCAATACGGGTCGTCAGCACCTTGGTTTTACCGCTTCCGGCACCCGCAACGATCATGATCGGGCCATCCTTATGCAATACCGCTTCTTTCTGTGGATCGTTCAATCCGCTAATATAATCTGGCATGTCGCGAAGTTACTTAAATCCGTAGATTTACGTGATTATGTTACCCGAGGTTCTACCTTATCACCTGAGCGTACGCGACCACTTTAAAAAGCATTCTTCCGTTTGGGAGTTTTTTGCCGCTGCCCATACCCGGGAAGAACAGCTGGGTGCATTCCAAACAGAATTACTAAAGAATAAATCTCCATTGCGGCGGGAAACCGATCCCGGCGTTTATGAACAGATCGATCTTGTCCTTGACCGGTTGGGTCTTGGTCAACTCTCCGTCACCGCCTGGCAGGCGGCGGATGCCGACGAGTTCGAGTGGAACGCCGGTATCGTTTATCTTCACCAGGAAGCGCACCTCGTTTTTTGCGGTCCGATCCGGCAACAGTTGAACGACGCCGAAATGCTGGCCGTCATTGCTCATGAGCTTACTCACATCCGGCTGTACACGGCTCTCGACGGAGAACTGGAGGTGGTGGACCGCATCATCACGGCCATCGCAAATCACCCCGGCAGCGAACCGCCTTACGACGAGACCGCCAGGCTTTTCAAAATATATGCGGAGATCTATTGTGACCGCGGCGCCTATGCCGTGCTGGGCGATTCCGATCCCATCATCACCGGGTTATCGAAGATCGCAACGGGTCTCCCCGGGGAAAATGCGACCACCCCGACCCACCCCAAAAATTTTATCCGCGCCCGCGCGATCCGGCTCTGGCAGGATCAGGGCGCAGCGGCGGACCCCGACATCGCAAAGATGATCGAAGGCCCGGCCGATCTGCACCGGCTGGACGTCTTTTCGCAATCGGCGCTTCACACCCTCACCCGGGAGGTGTTACTCGAACTGCTGCAACCGGATTGGGTACGCACCGCCGGCGTGCTCGGATTGGCACAGCAATATTTTCCCGGTTTGTCCTGGCCCGGCAATTCCGATACCGGCGTCCGCGAACGGCTGATCACCGCGCTTGAAAACGCAGAGCCCGGTATCCACGAATATTTTTCCTATCTTCTGCTGGATCTCGCCCTGGCCGACCCATCTTTGGAAAACCAGCTGGCGGGGCAGGTGATCGCATTTGCCGAAGAAGTTCGCCTGGCTGCGGTCTTCGAACCGATCTGCAAAAAGGAAATGCAATTCGGGGAAAAGAAATGGCAGCAATACAAACAATCGGCGCTGGCCGCCTGGCACGATGTTCGATCCGTATAAACCTATAGAAAATCGATCGCATGGAACAAGGTCGCATTCCTTTTGCCCGCTTCTTAGCCACCGCCTTTGACAAAGGTGATTATTCGACGGACGATACTATCGCCTTCGCCCTGCCTCTTTTCCGGGAGGTCCTGAGCTTTCATGAAGCCGGACTGGTCGGCGCCTTTGAAAAGGAGGAAGCCCTCTTCGTCACCGAAGGCGTTCTGGACATCGACGAGACACTCGCCCATGCGCCGGCCTATGCCCTCTATCGCGTCGGGACGAAGGCTGCCTATCTGCCCGGCTACGGCTGTTTTGAGCAACATGCCGGCCACCATGATCCGCAAACCGATATCTTCTGTCTGGGCCTGATCCTGGCCGGTATGGCCATGGGTCTCGATCTTTACGATCAGGAAGACCTCCGCCAATTCGTTTCCGGGCGGACCAATCCCTCTTTGCACTATCCCCGCATCCACCCTACCCTTGGGCGGCTGATCACGGAGATGACCGAGCTGGACAGAAGCCTCAGATCACAGGACCTCTATGATGTGATCGCCCGCCTGGAACATTACCGGGACTATGACCCGGAAAAACAAACCGATCTGAGCCAGGTGGCCGGCTGGATCCACCAGGAAATAAAAGAACGGGAAGCCTTTATCCTGAACAGACTTCGAAACCGCCTTTTTGATGTGAGCCGCCGGAACCGGCTATTGTACTATAAGCCCAACGCAAGATTTGTCAACCTCACGGTCAGCAGCGTTCCGATCGTCCTGCACTACCAAAGCATCCGGCCCGAACTGCTCTTCACCTGGAGTCCGGAGCTTGCCGGAAAGATCACCGGTATGAAGGAGATCGTGCTGAACAAATACCTGCGCTTCGAAGATCACGGCTATCTGCCTGCGTCGCTGGATGCGGTGCGCGTGGAGTCCCAGCGGAATATCCAGGAATATGGATTCAGCCAGCTTCGGCTGGTCATTGCTTTTCTGAACTGGCATAACCTGAAAGAGAGCCCCGGCGAACGGATCCAAAGTCCGCTGCTGCTGGTGCCGGTAAGTCTGAAGAAAAACAAAAAAGTAAAAGAAGATCATTATGTGCTGAAGGTGCTGGACAATGCCGCCGAGGTAAACCCCGTGCTGGCCGGCCAGCTGAGAGAGTTGTACGGCATCCGGCTCCCCGACTGGGTCGACCTCGATGAAATGAGTCCGGAGAAGTTTTACGAGTCGGTGAAGGCCCAGATCGAAGAGGCAAACCAGGGAATCGTCCTTCGCCATATCGACAACCCGCGTATCCGGCAAATCCATAGCGAAGCCCGGCAGACCGTGACCAACTATCGCAAGAGGGTCCGCCCCCTGCCGGAGAATCGGTCCGGTGATCATCCGATGGATGACAGCCATCCCCTGGGCAACTATAACCCGCTCGGGTTGGAGCTGTTCCGCCGGTATATCGAGCCAAAGAGCGGCTTTCTCCAGCTCTTGACCGACACGGAGATCAAGGCCCGCGCCGGTCATCTCATGGACCTGCCCTTGCAGGAAAAAGAACTCTTTCCCCCGGCCGAAAGCGAAAACAACCCCTACAGCTGGGATTTCGATGTCTGCAATATGGTGTTGGGCAATTTCAACTACAAGAAGATGAGCCTGGTGCAGGACTATAATTGGGCCATCGACCGCCAGCTGCGGCATCATAACTTCGACGCACTTTTCAGCAACGCGCCCCGGGTCGTGCCGGAACTCTCCGCCGATGCGGGAAATGGGTCGGGCAACCGGCCCGACGACTGGTTTCATGTCGTCACCGCCGATCCCACGCAGACAAAGGCCATCCTCCAGAGCCGTGCGGGACACAGCTATATCATCCAGGGGCCGCCGGGAACCGGCAAAAGTCAGACGATCACCAACCTGATCGCCGATTTTGTCGCCCGGGGAATGAACATCCTCTTCGTCTGTGAAAAACGCGCCGCCCTCGACGTCGTCTACCACCGGTTAAAACAGGTAGGCCTTGAAGAGCTTTGCTGCTATATCCACGACAGCCAGGGTGACAAGCGGGACTTCATCCGGAATCTCAAAAGCACTTATGAGGATTTTGTCGGGCATCGCGTGGACCTCCCCGCACTGAAAACCCGGCGCGAATCGCTGCTGCAGGCGATGGACCGGAACATGGAGCTGATCCGCGAATTCAATGACCGCTCGCTCGAATCCGGAAAAGACACAGGCATCACCGGTAGAGAGTTGATCGAGAAGATCATCGGGCTCCGGCAGGACCTTGTCGACCTGGATCCCCGTCAGGAAGAACTGCTGCCTTCCTTAATGGAGTGGACCGCGGCCGCGGAGGTCGTAGCGGAGCTGGAAGCTGTGCTCGAAGAGACCGGCGCGGACACCGCCTTCTCTCTGCACCCTTTCAGCCGGGTGCAGGAAACCATCTTTCTCGCCGATAGCCCGCACCGCACCCTTGACGAAACCCTACGCCAGGCGCTGGAGTCGCTGGAAGAAATCGAAACCCTTGTGAATGCCTGCCGCCTGGAGCCCCGGCATTTGCAGGAGGCCGAACGGTTGAAGAACCTGGTACAGTTTGCCGTTCTCCTGTATCCGCTGGCGCTGACCGGTAATATGGCGCTGGCCGACCCTGACCGGCCGGAGTCGAAAGAATGGAAGCGGCAGCTCGAAGCCTACCGCCGGCAGCAGGACGCTTATCAGGCCGCGCAACAACAGAATATTCATTGGAAACAGAAGATCTCCGAAGCAGATCTCGGGGCTGCGCTGGCCCTGACGAACAAACAGGAAGGGGCCTTCTTCAGCCTGTTGAACGGTTCGTGGCGCAGGTTAAGGCACCGGCTGCAGGAGAGCTATGACTTCACCGCACACCCGGGCGTGAAGCCTTCCTATCATCAGATACTCGAAGCACTGCAGACCGAGTACGCGGCGGCTCACCAGCTTGAACAGGTGCGGCAACAATTGCAGCTGCGCTACCAGCTGGATCAGCATATCGATACGGCAGGTCTGAGCATCGACCTGCTGCAGGGCAGGAAGGGACACCCCGAGCTCGACTACCTGATGCAGCGGCCGGATGGCGCCGCCCTGGTCGTTTCCTTACAGGCCCTTCAGCAACCGATCAGCCGCCTGGAGACCCGGCTGACGCGATGTCTGCACGAGCTTCCCACCGGAAGTCTGGCCGAGACCCGCGACGAGCTGGTCAATATCCGGCTCAACGCCGACAGTCTGCGCGACTGGCTGCCTGCACTGCGGGCCTTTACCGGACTTCCCGGCAGCGTAAAGACCAGCCTCCGGCGCCTGCCGTTGCGAATGAAACAAACCGAAGCCGCTATCGCAAAACGCGCCCTTCACCAGCTGTACCAGGCTCACCGCAGCTTCGCCAATACCGATGCCCAGACGCTTGAAAAGGCTGTTTTGCAATTCGGGAACGGCTATATGCGGCTTCAGGAACTGAACGCGGAACTGATCCGCGCTTTTGTCCGGCAACGTTTCCTGCAACAGCTGGACCTCGCGGGAAAACCGGCCGGCCAGTTGAACGAAGAACAAAAGAAGTTTAAAAAGACCTTCACGGAAGGCCGGAAGATCCTGGAGAATGAGTTTGGAAAGACCATGCGCTATAAAAGCATCCGGGAGCTCTCGGAAAAAGAAAGCGGCGGGGTTTTAAAGGCCATAAAGCCGGTATGGCTGATGAGTCCTTATAGTGTCAGCGACAGTCTGCCCATGGACGATTCCCATTTCGACGTAGTCATCTTCGACGAAGCCAGTCAGATCACGCTGGAAGAGGGCGTGCCGGCGTTATACCGGGCCCGGCAGACGATTATCGTGGGGGATGAGAAGCAGATGCCGCCGACGGATTTCTTTAGCGCCGGATCGAAATCCCTTGACCCGGACGATCTCGACAAAAGCGCGGATGGCGATGAGGACTGGTTGGCGGACGATGCCGACAGCCTGCTGGCGCAGGGCGCCCGTAAACTGGAAAGCACCCTGCTGAGCTGGCACTATCGCAGCCACTACGAAACGCTTATCAGCTTTAGCAATCATGCGTTCTATGAAGGGGCGCTGCTGACCATTCCCGACCGGACGATCCATCCTGCCGAAAAACCGGCTATCCGCATCGAATCACCGGCCGATGCCGCCGAACAGGTGAACAGCCTTTTCGACCGGAGCATCAGCTATCACCTGCTGACGAACAGCACCTATGAAAAACGCAGCAACCCGGCCGAAGCCGACTATATCGCCCGGCTGATCCGGGAGTTGTTGCGGCGCAAGACACCCGAAAGCATTGGAATCGTCGCATTCAGCCAGGAACAGCAGCACCACATCGAAGGGGCTCTCGACAGGCTGGCGGGCGAAGATGCCGAATTCGAACAACTGCTGGAAGAAGCGTATAACCGAACCGAGAACGATCAATATGCCGGCCTGATCATCAAAAACCTGGAAAATATCCAGGGCGACGAACGGGACATCATTATTATGAGTGTTTGTTATGGTCCCGACAGCCGGCATCGGATGCTGATGAATTTTGGTCCCATCAACAAGAAGGGCGGAGAAAAGCGGCTGAATGTTCTGTTCAGCCGTGCCCGTAAACATATGGCGGTGGTCAGCAGCATCCGGTATGATCAGATCACCAATGAATACAACGAAGGCGCCAATTACCTGCGTCGCTTTCTACAGTATGCGGAAGGGGTCAGCACCGGGAAGATGGCAATGGCAAGAACGATCCTCGATAGCCTGGTTCCCAACAAGACCGGCGAAGAGGCGCGGATCGCCCCAACGGTCATCCGGCGTCAGCTGAAAGACCAGATCACCGCCCTCGGCTATACCGTAGCCGGGCCGATCGGCCAGTCGGACTTCAAATGCAGCCTCGCCGTGAAACGGCATGCGGAGGATGAGGAATATGCATTGGCACTGTTGATCGATGATGAGGGGCATTACCGCAACGAGAACCTGATCGAACAATATTATCAGCGGCCCGCCATCCTGCGGAGTTTCGGCTGGAAGGTGCTTCCCGTCTACGCAAAGGACTGGCTGCACCAGCCGCAAAAAGTGATGGATCAGATCATAAAAGCCCTGAAGGAAGAGACGCCGCGACCCACGGTCGAACCCACAACAGAGACCCCGGCCCCGCTGCTGCCGCTGACGCCGGAGGCGAATACCCCGGGCCCCTATGATCATCTTTCCTTTCGCAGATTGGTGTCGGCGGATGGTAATTCCAGTCTCTTCTGGGAAGCGGCAACGGACGTCAATAAGCTGATCGTCCGGTGGGGGAAAACAGATACCCGCGGCCAGACAAAGCTAAAGACCTTCGCCGACGAACAATCCGCGCGAACGGAACTGGAGAGACAGGAAAAGGAACAGCTGGAAAAAGGGTTCCGGCCGGCTTAGGAGCCACGCTGCGAACCGCCTGTAAGCCGGGTATTGCTCTTCACCCCTTTGCTGTTGGCCTTTCCTTTTGGAGCAGGAAAGCCAGGGATATTGCTCTTGGGACCGGCCAATTGTTTGCCGTCTTTCTTTTTCTTATTGTTGGGGATGAGTGCCATATATATTGAATTTTTTCTGATTGTTAATAAGCAGGTATGAAGTTACTCAATATTAACGGAATTTTACCCGAGAAAGTCTATCCGATATGGCAAAAGAACTCTACTTAGATATCAGCACCGAGGACAGCGGCGGCAGTCTCTACCGGGTCATCGACGGGAAGGGTGAGGCGGCCTTTCTTTATAATCACAGCCAGATCGATCCCCTCACCGATGAGGTCACGGTCTTCGACACCTGGTATGTCAGCTTCGACGCGTTTTGGAAGAACCTGACGACAGACCCGAAATGGTATTACTGGCATCCGTTGTTTGTGCACCCCGAGCAACGGGAATTCGTTCGGGAACAATTAACGCGAGTGAACTGGGCGGTGCATCCTGACAGGAAATGGCAGGAGAGCCATCAACGGCAGTGGAAAAAGGTGCTAGCCGATCCCGAAGGCTATTATCGCTCCTGACCCGCACGCGAGGTCTCTGGCGCGAGGTCCTTTGCGCCAGGCCTCAGGCTACGTAAAACTCTTCGCCATACACATCGATCAGCGGCTGGCCCATTCCCGGCTCTTTAGGCCTTTAACGCCTTGGGTGCTGTCGCCGGTTTCCGCATCCAGCGGGAGAGTTCGGTTCGGTCATCGGAAAGCAGGGTCATGACTCCGTTACGAAGCCGGTAGTGCGTGGCGCTTTTCAGGCTCTTCATAAAAGCCGGTTCGTTATACCCCGGGCAGGCTATCTTTGTCGTGATGATCTTGTCGCTGAAGGAGAGGCTGCTGTCCTTGCCGCTGTACCAAAACTGACCCCGCATCGTGTTGCAACCCGTATTCCCCGTAAATCGTGATTTGTTGAGGTCCAGCTGAAGGATTGGCGTCTTGCCGGAAGCCGTGTCGGCGGCCAGCACCGGCTGAAGAAACCAGCTGCCTCCCAGGGTCGTGGAATCGGGCGGCCCCTTTGTAACGGCGGCAGCGGGCACAACGGAATCGCCTTTGTGCGCAGACGGGCCGCTTGCAGGTGACTGGCAGGCCAGGAAGGCCAGACTGACGGTGACAGCGATGAGTTTCATATTATAGTGTTTGTAGATACTATGGAAAAATTATGCCTACTTTACAATCATGGTTAAGGACAGCCTTTTACTGATCGTCTCGCTCCTTTTAATTGTCTCCATGCTGGCCATGCTCAGCCAAAAGCTGCGTATCCCCTATCCGATCTTCCTGGTGATCGCGGGACTGCTGATCAGCCTGGTCCCGGGTATTCCGAAGATCCAGCTGGACCCCGACATCATCTTTATCATCTTCCTGCCGCCGCTTCTTTTTTCCGCTGCCTGGTCCACCTCCTGGCATGACTTCTGGAAGTTTCGACGGCCGATCGGGTTATTGGGCATCGGGTTGGTGTTTTGTACGGCCTTTGCCGTGGCCTATTTCAGTCACTCTCTGATCCCGGAGTTCTCCCTGGCACTGGGGTTCCTGTTGGGGGGTATCATCTCTCCCCCCGATGCGGTGGCCGCCACCAGCGTATTCCAGAACCTGAAGGTCCCCAAAAGAGTGGTCGACATCCTGGAAGGCGAGAGTCTCGTCAATGACGCCTCCAGCCTTATCGTTTTTCGCTTTGCGATGGCCGCGGTCCTGACGGGGAAATTCGTGTTCTGGCGGGCGGGTCTGGATTTCCTGCTGGTGGTGGTCATGGGCATCCTGATCGGGCTGGTCATCGGGCAAATCGCCTATGCCATCTATCGCTGGCTGCCCACCACTTCGAGTATCGACACCGCTATTTCCCTGATCTGTCCCTACCTGATGTATATCGTCGCGGAACATTTTCATTATTCCGGCGTATTGGCCGTCGTCAGCGGCGGACTTTTTCTCAGCTACCGGAGTCCCGATATCTTCAGCTATGAATCCCGGCTACAGAATCAAAGCGTCTGGAACGTCATTGTGTTCCTTCTCAACGGCGTGGTGTTCATCCTCATCGGGCTGCAGCTGCCGAGTATAGTGCAGGGCTTAGGCGAATACAGCCTGGGCTCAGCCATCGGTTATGGTGTCCTCATCAGCCTGCTGACGATCGTGGTACGGCTGCTCTGGGTCTACCCCGGGGCGTTTTGTCCGCGGATGTTCAGCAAGCGGATCAGGCTGCGGGAGCCCAACCCGGGCTGGCGCCCGATATTTGTGATCGGCTGGGCGGGAATGCGGGGTGTCGTCTCCCTGGCATCGGCATTGGCCATTCCCATCACCCTGCCCGGCGGTGCGGCGTTTCCCCATCGCGACATGATCCTCTTTATCACTTTTTGCGTCATCCTGTCGACGCTTGTGCTGCAGGGATTGAGCCTGCCGATAATCATCCGGTGGCTAAAGGTGGAAACAAAAGAGAACACGGAAGAAGAACGGCTCTCGATCCGGCTTCGGATGGCCAACGCGATCGTCGATCATATCAATACCCACTATCCGAATGAAGCCGGCTCCATCGAAGCATTCACACGGCTGAAGAGCCGGTACGAACGGATGGCGGCTATCACCAGCAGCCGGCTGAAACATGAGGAAGAGGAGATGGGAAAGACTGCGCGGTTCCTGCCGCAATACCGGAAGTTGTTGATCGAACTGGTGGATATCCAGCGGCAGGAACTTGCCCGGATGCGCCGGCAAAATGAGTATTCAGAAGAGGTGTTGCGGAACAAGGAAACTGAACTCGACCTCGAAGAGGCGCGTTACCGTCGCTAGGGTCTCAGCTGCTGCAGGATGACCCGGTAGAGCTCTTCGGGATTAAAGGGTTTTACGATGACGCCGTTGAGCCCGGCGGCAAAGGCTTCGCTCTCCACTTCTTTTGGCATGCTGGCCGTCAACGCGATGATGGGAAGGGTTTCCCCGCGTTGCCGCAGAAGGGTCGTCGCCTCATAGCCATCCATTACGGGCATATGAAGATCCATCAGGATCAGCTGATGACGGCTCGAATCGAGCCGTTCAACCGCCTCCACGCCATTGGTCGCGACATCCACCGTAGCTCCATTATTCTCCAGCATGGTCTGCGCAACAAGCACATTCAGCGGATTGTCTTCCACCAGCAAGAGGGAAATATCGCGCAGCGGAAGTTCGTGACCCCCGATGGCCCGATCCGTCCTGCCGTCTATTTTAACCTCGTCGCTGAGCGGGAAGGTCTGGGTGTAAAAAAAGCAGGATCCTTTTCCCGGTTCGCTTTTCACCCGCAGTTCGACCCCCTGTAATTCCAGGATCCGTTTTGAGATGGCCAGACCAAGACCGGTGCCGCCATAGCTGCGGGAGGTGGAAGAGTCCGCCTGGGTAAACCGGTCGAAGATCATTTGTTGTTTTTCGGGCGAGATGCCGATGCCGGTATCCTCGACGCTGACGGTAACGGTCATGGCCTCTCCTGTCGCCTCCTGAACGAGGAGGGATACCCGCACCGAACCGTCCTTTGTGAACTTGATCGCGTTGTGGACAAGATTGTTGATCACCTGGCTTGTCCGGGTCGGGTCGCCGATGAGCATGCCGTCGAGCCGGTCGTCGACGTCAAGCAACAGGCTGATCCCTTTTTCACCCGCGGCAGTTTGCAGTCCCGCCACGATGTTTCGGGCGATGGCCGGCAGGTCGAGCGGGATCTGCTCGATGCTGATCTTGCCTTCTTCGATCTTATTATAATCGAGAATATTATTGACGATGCTCAGCAGGTTATTGGCCGAGAACATCAAGACATCCAGATCGCTTTCCTGATCGGGTCGCGGATCGTTGCGAAGCAGGAGATGCGTCATCCCGATAACGGCGTTCAGCGGCGTCCGGATCTCATGGGACATAGTGGAAAGGAATTCCGATTTTGCCCGGAGGCCTTGCTGCGCCTGATCGGCCGCCTGGCGAAAATTGTGGGCAAACCGATGGGACAGCGCCAGGGATTGCAGGAAGAAAAAAGAGAGATAGCAAATGAAAAGCACCAGGCGCAGATCGGGGATAAAGCCAAAATAATGCAGGTTGGTCAGCAGGAAGATGAGCAGCATGATGGCCGTGCTCAGCAGCGCGAAGAGCGAGCCGCTGCGGTGGTTGCGGGCAGCGCGGAGATAGACATACTCCGCATAGGCGATGAATGCGAACATGATCCCGAGGAAGAAGATGAGAAACCGGGTGAAGATGATCGTAGGCGTTAGAAGGACGGCCGCCGAAAAACAGAGACAAAACCCGACCATCAACTTCATCACGACGGGATGGGCATCCTGTGGATAGAGGTTCCGGGTGTAGACGGAAAACAGGGCAATGCCCAACGACAGGGTCAGGTACTCGATGCGAACGGTGATAAACCAATCCAGATGCGTGAACAGTGAATGGAGGGAGTAGTTATTCGTTCCTACCATCCGGTAGCTGAAGACGATGCAGAACAGCGAAAAGTAAAGGATCGTTTTGTCTTTGCGTCCAAAAGCATACAGCCCCAGGAAAAAGAGTCCGCCCATCAACATACAGCCCGTCAGCGCAAAATCATAGGCGGCATCCTGGTTCTTCTTCAAAAACAGCTCGTCTTTATCACCGATGAGGATATCCTTGAAGGGGCCGCCGCGCGCATGCCAGAAATTGGCCACCTGCATTACGAGGACAAGGGTATCCGATTCTCCGGGCGCCAGGGCGACGGTCCGGCTTACCCAAAAAGGGGTGCCATTTTCCCGTGTTGTCGCCGGTTGGCCATTCTGCGCTACGACAACCCCGTTCGCAAAAAGCTTGTAGGCGCTGTAAACATGGTGGATCTCAAGGCCGATCCTGGGTCTTTTGGCGGGTAGAAGGACGGTCAGCCGGTAGGTAGCATATCCCTGGGAAGGGACGGGCTGGCCATGAAGCCGGAGGTCCTTCCACAGGACCGGGAAGGGAACATAGTCGGGAGCGGCGGCGGAAAGGCTGTCGGGAGTCAGGAGCCGGTTCCAGTAGAATGCCCATTCTCCACTGATCTTCAATTCGTTGTCAAACAGATCGGCATTCCGCAGATCGATGATGCCTTTCTTGGCGACAGGCTCCTGGGCGAAGCCGGAAAGACTCAAAAGACCGCAAATAAGCAGAACCGGTACGACGACTATTCTCCGCAAACCTTTCATACAAGGCGAAAACGAAAAAAAAGCGGCCGTCTTGTCAGACGGCCGCTTTTTTATTTTATGGAAGTCCTTATTTCTTTTCGAGGAGCTTGAAGAACTGATCCAGTTGCGGCAGGATCACGATACGGGTGCGGCGGTTAGCGGCGCGACCTTCTTCCGTGTCATTGGCGGCAACAGGTACATATTCGCCACGGCCGGCAGCAGTGATATGGGCCGGATCGAGGCCATATTGTTTCTGCAGGATGCGAACGACGGAGGTAGCGCGTTTCACGCTAAGATCCCAGTTGTCCAGCATATAGGGCGGGCGGGAGTAGTTCTTGTTGTCGGTATGACCTTCGACCATGAACTCGATGTCGGGCTGAGCCTTCAGGACGGTAGCGACCTTGCCGAGAACGGTCTTGGCGGCATCGGTGACTTCATAACGGCCGCTCTTGAACAGCAGCTTGTCGGAGATATCGATATAGATGACCCCCTTGTCGACCTTGATGTTGATGTCCTTGTCATCCATGTTGCCGATCGCGCCTTTCAGGTTCATCACGAGGGCCATGTTGAGGGAGTCTTTGTGAGCCAGTTCGGCCTGGAGGTTCTGGATATAAGAATCCTTTGCGCCGATATTATCCAAAGATTATTTGATGCTTTCCGCCTGAGAGTTGGAGATAACAGAAAGATCTTGCAGTTGCTTGAGGGTTACGTCGTGGTTTTGTTTCAGGAAGTCGATCTGTTTGTTGAGGGCATCGAGCTGATTCTGCAGGGCGGTACGCTTGTTGGCGTCGTCGGCAGTCAGGTCGTTACAGTTCTTCAGGTCGCCGGCTAATTTGGCGTTGGCAGCGGTTAAGGAGTCGATCTTTGCCTGCGCAGCCTTAAATTTCTTCGAGCTGACGCATGAGAACATAAACACAGAAAAGGCAGTAAAAAGCAAAGTTTGTTTAAGCTTCATCATAGTAATATCTTTTTTTTAAAAAATAATTATCCCCTTCTGTGCATGCCGTGCGTGTTACTGCTGCCATCAGAGAAGAATAATGGTGTCAAAGATAACCCAACAAACTAATAAAAGATAATCTGTTGTAGCAAAAAATAGGCGAATTTGATGCCAAATTCACCGGTTGTGATCCCCATATTTTCAAAGTGGCCCGCGCAATGGGACAAAACAGGGGGGCTATTGGCTCCCGGGAGCTATCGTTTTGCCGCTGAAAGCCCTTTGCTGAAAGCCTTTGCTAAAAGGCCTTATAGCAAAGTCTGAGCCCGGGCGTTACATTTTTAAAGATGTTGCTAAAATAGATACAAGGCTGTAAGACGATGCGATTCCCGCGGAATTTGATCTCGCCGGCCGTCAGCCGCCAGCTGTCCCTTTCGAAATAATCCCCGCTCCGCCGGATAAAGTAGCCGAGGGAGATATTCGTATTGAGTCCGACGGGTGCCAGCGGGTCTTTTAAAGTCCCGGCGACGTCGAAGGCATAGTGGAAGACGAGCAGGTCGTTGCGATAGGTCCGCAACCGGCCCCGGCTGTCGGCGCCAAAGAGGAACAGGGGCTCCCAGTAGAGCCCGAATTGATTTACGTAGTCCTTTCGGCGGAGCCCGATCGTTACGCCGAGGTCGACCGACGGCGTCAGATAGTTTTTGTAGTTCTGCAAACCGACGATGGCATCGAGCTCCAGATAGTCATGGGTGTGGCTGTCGGAATAGATGGAATCGTCCTTGAGGGTAATGGAGGGGTCCTGCCTGAGATAAGCCGGCTTGCCTGGACGGGGGTTCCAGTCTCCAGCCCAGGTGTTGTTCTTTTTGATGCCCATCTCCTGCATTTTTGTATTGAGTCCCGTGGCGATCCAGTTTTCCAGATCGCTATACCGGTTGAGGATGACGGTAAGCCGGTTGAACCGGTTCTTTCTTTCCGCCAGCATAATATATACGGTATCCTGACGCAGCCGGAGAAGGCTGGGGTCGTTCTCGCCAAGCAGGAAGGTGGTTCCCGGCGACCGGGTCTCCCGGATCCGGACCATTTTATGACCCGCGGTATCGACGCGATAGTCGACGCGTTTGCCGGACAGCGGGTCGGAAAGCGAGTCTTTGAACGGCTTCATGTCACTCAAAAAAACGAGGAGCAGGGAATCGATGTTCTGGAAACGGCTGAGCTGGGAACCGTCCACCAGCTCCACCTCGAGGTAGTTGCCCTTGCTAAGATCGATATGAAAGGCTTTTTCAATGGAGTAGTGCGGGAGATCGAAAAACTGATCATCCGCGGTCCGCACCGGGTTATTGCGTTGGGCACAGAGGGATGCTGCCAGGCTCAGCGAAGCGCCGAGCAGGGCGACCGTTTTTAAGAACATGTCTAGCGATTTTGGGTGGTAAGATTTAGTTTCAGCCGGCTTTCATCCTCCCGGGAGGACGACGTACTTTCTCCGGGACCGGTATTCCCCAATCCCAGGCCGATGCGCAGAAGCGAAGGCTGCCGGTTGGCGGCCATTTGATGCGGCCGGGGTCCGCCGGGGTCCAGTTCGTTCCAATCGACCACCTTCCACTGTTTTTTGGGCGCCGGCTTTGACGGCCGGGCGGTTACCGGCGGCGGCGCGACGCTCGCCGGCTGCGCCGTGATGGTCGCCGGTTGCAGTGTGATGGTCGCCAGCTGCCCGGGTGCGATGGTCGCCGGTTGCCCGGGTGTGGTGGGCGCCGGGGCGGCCGCGGGTCTTGTCCGGGGCTTTAGCATTTTAGCCGGGGGCAGGGGGGCAGGCCCTTGCCGCGTCGGCAACACGCCCGGGGTTGCTTGCATCGGCGCCGGGCGCATCTTTTCCGCCACCGGCCGGTCTTTTCCGCCGGTAGTCCGGTCCTGGAACAACCGGGCGGCGGGGATCAGCAGGATCAGGATACAGGCGGCGACGGCCCGATAGCCGAAGAGCGGCCGGGGCGGCTTCTCGCCCAACCGCTCGAACAGCTTATCCCAGGCGGCATCCTTGTCGGTGAGCCCCTGTTCAGGGAGCGCTTCCGGCTGCGCAAGCTTATGTCGCCAGGCGGCAAAGGCATCGGGTGTCCGTTCACTGGGAATTTCGTTGGACTCGTTTGACATAGTTTATCCCCTTTTGCAATAGCATTTTTTGTAACAGTACCCGGGCCTTGCTGAGCTGCGACTTCGACGTCCCCTCGGCGATACCCAGGACCTTTGCGATCTCCCGGTGCTCCATCCCCTCGATCACGTGGAGGTTGAATACGGTCCGGTAGCCTACCGGCAGCTGGACGATCAGGTCGAAGATCTCCGCGGCCGAGAGATCGGCCAGCGGTTCCACCGGCGTGGAAACCTCGTCCGCCGTCATCTCCGGGACCACCAGAAAAGCATGGCGGCGGCGAAGGAACATCAGACATTCATTGACCATGATGCGCTTGATCCAGGCATGCAACGCCGCCTCCCCCTGATACCGGAATTCCTTCAAATGTGAAAAGAACTTATAAAAACCGTCCAGCAGCACCTCCTCCGCGTCCTGCCGGCTTTTCAGATACCTGCAGCAAAGCGCCATCATCGGATCGGCCAAATGATCGAAAAGCGCCTTCTGCGCTGCCGCGTTCCCGCTTCGGGCGTCCTGTATCTGTTCGGGTATGTTCATCCGGTCTACTCCTAAATGCAGTTTACGAACAATGCGTTGCCCGGGAAAATTTTAATTTTTGCCCCGGAGCCAAAAATATTAGTGAAAAAATACTAAGTTTGTTAGTGTGTATAATTAATTTATCCTAGCTTTGCTGAATCAATACATTTGGGGGAACTAAAAAAATAACGATTATGTCAAACACAGAGAAGCTCAAGGCTTTAAAGTTGACGATGGACAAGATAGACAAGGATTTCGGGAAGGGAAGTGTGATGATGATGAACGAAAAAAGCCAGGACCCCATGGAGGTCATATCCACCGGTTCAATCGGTCTGGATATCGCCCTTGGTGTCGGAGGTCTGCCGAAGGGAAGAGTAGTGGAGATCTATGGCCCCGAATCTTCTGGTAAGACGACCGTCGCCACTCATATCATCGCAGAAGCCCAGAAAAAGGGCGGCATGTGTGCGATCATCGACGCAGAACATGCTTTCGACAGCGCCTATGCTCAAAAGCTGGGCGTCGATATAGATAACCTGCTCATCTCTCAGCCGGACTACGGCGAGCAGGCGCTCGAGATCGCCGACCGCCTCATCCTCTCCGGCGCACTCGACGTTGTGGTCATCGACTCCGTCGCTGCGCTTGTCCCCAAGGGTGAGCTCGAAGGCGAAATGGGCGACAGCAAAATGGGTTTGCAGGCGCGCCTCATGTCACAGGCACTCAGAAAGCTGACGGCTACCATCAGCAAAACAAATACCATCTGTATCTTCATCAACCAGCTTCGCGAAAAGATCGGTGTCATGTTCGGCAACCCCGAAACAACCACCGGTGGTAACGCCCTTAAATTCTACGCCTCCGTCCGCCTCGACATCCGGCGCATGGCGCAGATAAAGGACGGCGATGAAGCAGTCGGCAACCGGGTAAAAGTAAAAGTGGTGAAGAACAAGGTTGCTCCGCCCTTCCGCGCCGCTGAATTCGACATCGTCTTTGGCGAAGGCATCTCAAAAATGGGCGAGATCGTCGACATGGGGGTGGAACTGGGTATCGTACAAAAAAGTGGTAGCTGGTTCAGCTACGGAACCGACAAACTCGGCCAGGGCCGCGATACCGTAAAACAACTGCTGCATGATAATCCCGAACTGGCGACCGAGATCGAGAAAAAGATCCGGGAAAAAGTAAAGGAAATGCAAGCCAGCTAATACAGCTGCCGGAAGTTTTTATTTAAATTGGTTTAGTAAGTATACGGGCTCCGATCTCCATCGGGGCCCTCTTTATTTTGGCGGCCTTTTGCTGCGCCGGGGAAGCGCCCGGAAGATTGAGCGCAAGGCGTGCGTATAAGTACGTATGGCTCAATCTACTATGGCTAAAAATAAAAAAGGGGTCTGAATAGAAATTCAACCCCGTTTTAAAATCCAATATCCTATGAAAAACCAAGATAAAGGTATAGGAATAAAATCAAATCTGCAATACCATTTTCAGGTAATATTTTTTTTAAGGCTATTTTAATTCTTAACCAATTGCTCGGAAATCGCTCTATTGCTTTCTTTATCAGTTACTCGGAGAATATAGACCCCTTGCTCCAGGGCGCCCACGTTAATCACCTGTATTCCAGGTTGTAACCGTTTACTTATTCGGATATTGCCGGAAGCGTCAAGGATTTGGAGGTCCAGACTGTGCTCTGTTCGCACGATAAAAACCTTGTCGACCGGATTGGGGTAGAATTTGAAATCGACATCTGTGGAGAGACTTAGTTGCATCGTCTTTGAATAGAAGGCAGAATCCTTGCGGCCCGAATATTTGACGCGGTAGAAATTGGCGCCGTTGGGCGGCGCCTGGTCCGTCAGCTCATAATGCCCCCCTGTACCCGTGGACCGTAACGCGCCGATGGTCTCAAAATGATTAGTATCCTGTCCTCGTTCTACGATGAAGTAATCTCCCTCCAGCGCACTGTCGGCATCCCATTGCAACCAAACCGACCGGCCCGTCTCCTTCAACGCAGCAGTGAAATTTATAACCGGCCCATGTTGCGCCTGGCAGGTGCAGCAAAGAACAATAGCCATCAACGAGAGACAGGTTCTTTTTTTCATTGCCGTTGGATCAGTAAGTAATCAACAACCGAGGGCGGAGAGCGTAACAAATTCCATGCCTGATGATTAAAACGATTCGCGGCCATCAAAATTTTTTGTGAGTTGTTATAGTATTCTTAAAGAAGGTATCTTCAATGCACGATCAAAACTGCTTCGTATATGCAAATCCCCGTGAGGAAAATGACCGGCACCAAACGCATCGCGCTTGTGGCCCACGATAACAAGAAAAGCGAACTCATCGAATGGGCCGTCTATAACAAAAAGGCCTTGAGCAAACATCAGCTCTTCGGCACCGGCACGACGGGCAGTCTCGTAGAAACAGCCCTCGGCCAGCCCGTCAGCAAATTCCTCAGCGGCCCGCTCGGCGGCGACCAGCAGATCGGATCGCGGATCGCGGAAGGAAAGCTCGACGTCCTGATCTTCTTCTGGGACCCCATGGAAGCTCAGCCGCACGACCCGGATATAAAGGCCCTTCTCCGTCTCGCCGTGACCTGGAACATCCCCTTCGCGTGCGACCGCGCCACCGCCGACTTCATGCTCACCTCACCCCTGATGTTCGCCGACTATGAGGTCATCATTCCCGACTATACCCAATACACCCGGCGTCTTGACAAGCCCGATAACTCCAATCTATCACCCAAACAATAACTATAAACACACATGAGAAAACAATTTCTTGCCGGCACCCTCCTGCTGGCGTCCACGCTTGCCCAGTCCCAGTCCCGCAGCCTCTCGGGATTCAACGAAGCCGAAGCCAAACAGGAAATCCAGCTGGAGTCGAGCTTCGACGGTTATCTCCGCGCCGCCAACGTCGACAGCGGCATCCGTATCATGTCCTCCCGCCCCCATCATGTCGGCTCACCCGGGGACAAAGCGGTCGTCGACTATATCTATAATAAGTTCAAAAGCTGGGGCTATGATGTCCAGACAGAGACCTTCTCCGTACTCTTCCCAACGCCGAAAGAACGGCTGTTGGAGATGACCGCGCCCAGCCATTTCAAAGCCACGCTTTCCGAACCCGCGTTAAAGGAAGACCGCACCTCGGGTCAGACCAGCGAGCAACTACCTACGTATAACTGTTGGTCGCCGGACGGGGATGTCACCGCCGAACTGGTGTTTGTCAATTATGGGATTCCCGACGACTACGATCGCCTCGAAAGAATGGGTATCTCCGTAAAAGGAAAGATCGTCATCGCAAAATATGGTCGTTCCTGGCGCGGCATCAAGCCAAAAGTGGCCCAGGAACACGGCGCCATCGGCTGCCTGATCTACTCCGACCCCAAAGACGACGGTTACTATGATGGTGAGGTCTATCCAAAAGGCGCCTTTAAGAGCGAATACGGCGTACAACGCGGTTCCATCATGGACATGCCGATCTATCCAGGCGACCCGCTCACTCCGGGCGTAGGTGCAACAAAAGATGCCAAGCGCCTCGATCGCAAGGACGCGGCCGTCCTGCTCAAAATACCCGTCCTTCCCATCAGCTATCATGACGCCGAACCCCTGCTGCGGGCGCTGGATGGACCCGTTGCACCGGAAGACTGGCGCGGCGCCCTGCCGTTTACCTATCATGTAGGTGCCGGCAAGACCCAGGTTCATCTCAAAGTGGCTTTCAACTGGGATATGAAACCGGTTACCGACGTCATCGCCAAAATGCCCGGCAGCGTATGGCCCGATGAATGGGTGATCCGCGGCAACCACCACGACGCCTGGGTAAATGGCGCGGGCGACCCCATCAGCGGCCAATCCGCGATGCTGGAAGAAGCCCGCGGACTGGCCGAACTGCGCAAGACCGGCTGGAAACCGAAGCGGACCATCGTCTATTGCGCCTGGGACGGGGAAGAACCCGGCCTCATCGGTTCGACCGAATGGGCCGAGACCCATGCGACCGAGCTCCAGCAAAAAGCCGTGGTCTATATCAATTCCGATGGCAATAGCCGCGGCTATCTGGGGGCCGAAGGCTCCCATGGCCTCGAACCCTTTGTCAACGAAGTGGCCCGCGACGTCATCGACCCCGAGACGGGTCTCTCCGTCATCGATCGTCGCCACGCCCGCGATCTCGTAAACGCCGCGGAGTCGGGTCGCCTGAAAAAAGAACTTTTCCAGAAGAAAACGATCAGCATCGGCGCAATGGGCTCGGGTTCCGACTACTCGTCCTTTCTCCAGCACCTGGGCATCCCCTGCCTCGACTTCGGTTATGGCGGGGAATCGGCCGGCGGGGAATACCATTCCATCTACGATAGCTATGACGATTACCGCCGCTTTAAGGATCCCAGCTTCCAATATGGCGTAGCCCTGGCTAAAACAGCCGGTCGTTCGACGTTGCGCATGGCGGACGCCAACCTCCTCCCCTTCGATTTTCGCGTATTGTACAATACCATTAACGGCTATGCCACCGATCTGATGACCCAGACCGACCAGCTCCGCGAGACGACGACCCTAACCAATCAGCTGATAAAAGACCACGACTACGCCAATGCCACGGATACGGCCAGGCACCTACTGGCGCCCGTCAGCAAGACCGAGGTTCCCTTCCTGGATTTCTCCCCGCTTCAAAACGCGCTCAACATGGTCGGGCAAGCGACAAAACACCTCGCCGATACCCTGGCAAAATCAAAGCTGAGCGATGCCCGGTTACAAGCCGTCAACGAGGCGCTCTATCGCGCGGAACAACAATTGCTATCTGATAACGGGCTTCCCCGCCGTCCCTGGTACCGGCATTCCATCTACGCCCCCGGCTTTTATACCGGCTACGGAGTAAAGACCCTGCCAGGCATCCGGGAAGCGATCGAGCAACGCAACTTTGCCGAAGCCCAGCAGCAGATCGCGATCGACGCTGCCGTGCTGAAGAAGTTCGCCGTTTATTTAAACGGCATCTTCCTGAAAGAATAGCCTTGACAAAACCTCTACGATATCTGATCCGAATAGCAGGCTCCTTTGTGGGCCTGCTATTGCTTGTATGGCTGGGCCTCATCGGCTACGCGCTTCTCAACAAAGCAGCGTTACTGGAAAAAGCAAGGGTCGCCCTGCAGGACCGGATTGGCGGCGATGTCCGCATCGGCAAGCTGGACCTTGCCTTCTTTCGGCATTTCCCCAACATTACCGCCCGGCTTTCGGATGTCTCGCTGCGCGACAGCGCCTGGGCCCAACATCATCACGATCTGTTAAAGGTGACCGATGCCTATATCTCCTGCAACCTGTTCAAAAGCCTCCTCAGCCGCCGGGTACAGCTGGGGGAAATGGATCTTGAACATGGCCAGATCTATTTCTATACCGACAGCACCGGTTACTCCAACACCTATATGCTGCGCAACCAAAAACCCGGCAAGGAGGACAAGAACGACAAGCCCGCCGATCCGCCCGACATCGGGCTCACCGATATTCGCTGGGTAATGGAGCGGCAGGATAAGCACAAGATCTTCGATCTCGATATCCGTAAGCTGCATTGCAGTATCAAAAGAGACAACCGCCTTCTCCGGCTTCACGTCAACACCGGCATGGTCGTCAACAGCTTTACCTTCAACACAGAAAAGGGCAGCTTTATAAAAGAAAAAGAACTGTCGGGAGATTTTGCGGTGGACTATAACACGGCCAGCAAGATCATCCAGTTCAGCGAGGCAAGGGTGGCTATCGACGGACACCCTTTTGTCTTTAGCGGCCGGTTCTTCCCCACCGTCATTCCCGACCCTTTCCTTCTGAAGATAGAAACGGACAATATCGCTTACCGGCAGGCGACGGCCCTGCTGACGCCAAACATCCAGCAGAAACTGGACATCTACGATATCGACAAACCGGTAAGTATCCACGCCCAGCTGGACGCGGGCTCCGCGGAGGATCGAACTCCACAGATCCAGGTACGGATCAATCTGGACAACGGCAGCCTACTGACCCCCGCGGGTCGCTTTACGGACGTGTCCTTTAAAGGCAGCTTCACCAATGAATGGCAGCGGGGTCAAAAACGCGAGGACGAGAATTCCGCCCTGCGCTTCCTCAACTTTTCCGGCCGCCTGCAGGAGCTTCCGCTGCACGCCGACACCATCACGATCACCAATCTAAAATACCCGCGGGTGGCCTGCGACCTGCATTCCCGGTTCCCCCTCGACCGGCTGAACGATCTCACCGGAAGCCAGACCCTGCGATTTATGGGCGGTACCGGTAACATGAACCTTTATTACAAGGGCCCGCTTTCCGAGAACGATACCGCGGGAACCGTCGTCAACGGCTTGCTCGACCTCGATTCCGCCGCACTGACCTATCTGCCCTACTCTTTTCGCCTGACCAACGGAAAAGGCCGGCTGCTTTTCAAAGACCAGGACCTGCTCATTGAACAGTTGAATATCCGCGCCGGCAACACGCCAGTTCTTGTAAAAGGGGTGGCGAAGAATCTTGTCGCCCTCCTGGACCGGAACGCGGAAAATGTCGGCATGGACTTCAACCTCACCGCGCCGCATCTTGACCTGGAAGATTGGACGGCCCTCGTGGGCAGGGCGGCACCGGGCAGCACCGCCCGAAATAAAAACAGTCCGTTTGCCGCGAGCTTCTCCCGCATCGACCGGCTGCTCAAAGAGGGCGCGATCCATGTGGGGATAGAGGCGGGTGACCTGCGGTACAGGAAGTTCTCCGGGGCACATGCCAACGCCGATCTGGTATTTGACGACCACGAGATAAAACTCAACCGGCTCACCATCCAACAGGGTGCCGGTTCCATCGACCTGAGAGCGCGGCTTAGCCGCAACGGCGGCGGCGACCACAACTTCGTCACACTCGAATCCCATCTCAACCGGGTCGATCTGCCAAAGCTCTTCGCCGCCTTCAACGACTTCGGCCAGGACGCCGTTACCGGCAAAAACCTGAAAGGCCTTCTTTCGGCCGATATCCGGCTCGACGGCGCAATGACCGAAAAAGCAAAGATGGTTGCCAATAGCCTGAAAGGAACGGTGGATTTTGCTATCGAAGGCGGCCAGCTGGTGGACTTTGAGCCGATCGAAAAAATAAAGTCGACCGTGCTGAAGAAAAAAGACCTCTCCGCGATCCGTTTCGCCGATCTGAAAAATCATTTCGACCTGGACTCCACCACCCTGACCTTTCAGCGGATGGAAATTCGCTCCACCGCTTTTATCCTCTATGCCGAGGGTCTCTATGATCTAAAGACCGGACCCGATATGAGTCTTCAGATCCCGCTCAGCAATCTCTCCAAAAATGAGAACCAGAACATCCCCCCGGATAGCAGGGGCAACGACAGCAAGGCCGGCGTGAGCGTCCGGCTGCGCGCCCGAAGAGGTGATGACGGGAAATTGAAGATCACCTGGGACCCATTTAAAAAAGCGCTTAAAAAAGCAAAACATCGGGCGGCCCGGTGAGCCGGGTAAAATCGTAATTTTACCCTATGCCTTTTAAACTTAATTCACCTTTTCCTCCTTCCGGCGACCAGCCGGAAGCCATTCGTCAGCTAACCGAGGGCATTCTCGCGGGAGAACAGTATCAAACCCTGCTCGGTGTCACCGGTTCGGGCAAGACTTTCACGATCGCGAACGTGATCCAGAACACGCAGCTTCCGACCCTCGTGCTGACGCACAACAAGACGCTCGTTGCACAGCTTTATGGCGAGTTCAAACAATTCTTCCCGGACAGTGCCGTCGGCTATTTTGTATCCTACTACGACTACTACCAACCGGAGGCGTACATGCCCGTCAGCAATACCTATATCGAGAAAGACCTTTCCATCAACGAAGAGTTGGAAAAACTGCGGCTGCAGGCAACCACCCAGCTGCTCAGCGGCAGAAGGGATATCATCGTGGTGGCCTCAGTCAGCTGTATCTATGGTATCGGTAATCCCGCCGATTTTGAGAACGGGATCATCCGCCTCAAGCGGGGGCAGGTGATCTCGCGCCAGGGATTCCTGCATTCCCTGGTCAATTCGCTCTACAAGCGAAGCGAGGTGGAGTTTGCACGCGGTAATTTCCGGGTAAAAGGCGATACCGTCGATATCAACCTGCCCTATGTCGACTATGGCTACCGTATCAGCTTTTTCGGCGACGAGATCGATTCGATCGAAAGCTTTGAACTTAAGACAGGCAAACGCATCGCCCCGATGGCGGATGCCGCCATCTTCCCGGCCAACCTCTATCTTGCCCCAAAGGATATCCTGCAGCAGGTGATCTACCAGATCCAGGATGAGCTGGCCGAACAGATAACCTATTTCAAGAACGTCGGAAAATATATCGAGGCGCAACGACTTGGCGAACGGGTGAATTACGATGTCGAAATGATCCGGGAGCTCGGATATTGCAACGGCGTGGAGAACTACTCCCGCTTCTTCGACCGGCGGATGCCCGGCACCCGGCCGTTCTGTCTGCTGGATTATTTCCCGAAGGATTTTCTGTTGGTGCTCGATGAGAGCCATCAGACCGTCCCGCAGATAAGCGGGATGTATGGCGGCGACCGCAGCCGCAAGCTGGTACTGGTGGATTATGGCTTCCGGCTTCCCAGCGCGCTGGATAACCGGCCGCTGAATTTTCATGAGTTCGAGACATTGACCGGCCAGACCATCTATGTTTCGGCCACGCCGGGCGACTATGAACTGGAACAGACCGGTGGCGTCGTCGTCGAACAGGTGGTCCGGCCTACGGGGCTGCTCGATCCGCCCATCGAGGTGCGACCCAGCACCAACCAGATCGATGACCTGCTCGATGAGATCGACAAACGCGTCAAAAAAGGCGACCGCGTGCTGGTCACGACGCTGACCAAACGAATGGCCGAAGAGATGGATAAATATCTTCACCGGATCGACATCAAATCAAAATACATCCATAGCGAAGTGGACACGCTGGACCGGGTGGAGATCCTCCGGCAGCTGCGGCTCGGCGAGATCGATGTGCTGGTGGGCGTCAACCTGCTGCGGGAAGGGCTCGACCTTCCCGAGGTCTCCCTCGTCGCCATCCTCGACGCCGACAAGGAAGGCTTCCTTCGCAATGAAAAGTCTCTTACCCAGACGGCCGGCCGCGCCGCCCGAAATGTGGACGGACTGGTGATCTTTTACGCCGATACCATCACCGAAAGCATGCAAAGAACGATGGATGAAACCCTGCGGCGAAGAGAGAAACAGATCGCCCATAACAAAGAACACGGCATCACTCCCCGCACCATCATAAAATCCAAGGAACAGGTGTTTGCGCAAACCTCCGTACTGGACATCAAGGGCTATAACCCGGAAGACCCGTATGCGCTGGCGCCAGACGCGGACCTTGTCCCCGTAGCCGCGGAAGACCAGGAGGTCTATCAAACCATTCCACAGGTGGAAAAGGCGATCACAAAGACCAAAAAGGAAATGGAGAAAGCGGCCCGGGACCTCGATTTCATGGAAGCCGCAAGACTCCGTGATGAGATGTTCACACTGCAAAAGAAGCTAAAGGAGATGAAGGCGTAAATTGCCTAATTTCGCTACTATGGAAAATACGGACAAGAGACTATTCCTCCTCGACGCGCTGGCGCTTGTCTTCCGCGCCTATTATGCACTGATCAGCAACCCGCGGCTCACCACCAAAGGCCGGAATACCAATGCCCAGTTTGGATTTACAAACGCCCTGTTGGATCTTATCAACAACCAAAAGCCTTCACACATGGCCGTGTGCTTCGATACCGAAGCACCGACCGAACGGCATATCGATTTCGCCGATTACAAGGCCAACCGGCAGGAGGCGCCCGAAGACCTTCTTGCTGCCCTGCCCGATATAAAGGCGATTATCACGGGTTTTAATATCCCCTGTGTGGAATTGGACGGGTTTGAGGCCGATGATGTGATCGGTACCCTGAGCAAGCAGGCCGCGGCGGCGGGTTATGAGGTGTATATGGTCACCCCCGACAAGGATTATGGCCAGCTGGTCTCGGAGAAAGTGCGTATTTACAAACCCGGTTACCAGGGTGGCACCGCCGAGATCCTTGGCCCGACGGAGGTTTGTGCTAAGTGGAATATCAAGGATGTCTCACAGGTGATCGATATCCTGGGGCTGATGGGTGACGCCGTCGACAATATCCCCGGGATAAGAGGAGTGGGGGAAAAGACGGCCGCCAAGCTGCTGGCTGAATTTGGTACGCTCGAAAATGTGATCGCCAACGCCGACGGCATCAAAGGTGCGTTGGGGGAAAAAGTGCGGGGGGGTAAAGAGGCTGCCATCATGAGTAAGAAACTGGCCACCATTATCACTACGGTGCCGGTGGAATTCCACGAAGAGAATTTCCAGCTGAAGGATTGGAACCGGGAGGCGTTGAATGAGATCTTTACGATGCTCGAGTTCCGCACCCTGGGCAAACGTATCCTGGGTGAGAGCTTTACCCCGGCCGTTGGCGCACCCGAGGGCGTGCAGACCGATCTGTTTGGCAATGCGGTGAAACCCGCCACGGCCAGGAAGAAACCAGCCGCGTCGACGCAATCCGCGGAGAAGCTGGAAGAAGCCAGCAATCGGCTGGAGGCTGCCGTGGAAAAAGGAGAGGAAGACCTGAAAAGCGAAGACGGCGATGGACTGCTCCCGCCGGCAGGCAGGACGATCCACAATACCGAACATCTCTACACGGCGGTGGTCGGCGAAGAGGCGATTTGCGCGCTGGTCGATAAATTAAAACAGGAAAAGGAGATCTGTTTCGATACGGAAACAACGGGTATCGATGCCAACGACGTCGACATCGTCGGCATGAGCTTCGCCGTGAAACCCGGTGAAGCCTGGTATGTCCCCTGTCCGCCCGATTTTGTCGCGGCGCAAAAGGTGATAACTCTGTTTTGTCCCCTCTTCGATTCACCGGATATCGTTTGGATCGGTCAGAACTTAAAATATGACCTGCTGGTGTTGAAATGGTATGGCATCACGCTGAAAGGGCCGATGTTTGATACCATGCTCGCTCATTATGTCATCGAACCGGAGGGCAAGCGCGGGATGGACCTCCTTAGCGCACAATACCTCGGCTATGAACCCGTGCACATCGAGGAATTGATCGGCAAGAAGGGAAAAGGCCAGGGAAATATGCGCGACGTAGAGCTGGAAAAGATAAAGGATTATGCCGCCGAAGATGCCGATATCACGCTGCAGTTGAAGCATACCTTCCTGCCACAACTGACAAAAAAAGAAGTGACCCGCGTCTTTTACGAAGTGGAGAACCCCCTCGTAAAAGTGCTCACGGATATGGAGTTCGAAGGCATAAAAGTCGATACCGGATTCCTGGTCGAGTATAGTAAGGAGCTGGATCGCGACGCCCGCCAGTCAGAAGAAAAGGTCTATCAACAAGCCGGCGAACGCTTCAATCTCGCTTCGCCAAAGCAGCTGGGGGAAGTGCTTTTCGAACGAATGAAACTGGATCCGAAAGCCAAAAAGACAAAGACGGGTCAATATGCGACGGGGGAGGATGTGTTGCTAAAACTCGCCAGCCGTCATCAAATTGTCGATGATATCCTGGCCTACCGCGAGCTTACGAAATTAAAGTCGACCTATGTCGACGCGCTGCCGCAGATGATCAACCGGAAGACCGGCCGCGTACATACAAGTTACGCACAGGCGGTCGCGGTAACGGGCCGGCTCAGCAGCAACAATCCCAACCTGCAAAACATCCCCATCCGGACCGAACGCGGCCGGGAGATCCGCAAGGCATTCGTTCCCCGCAATGAGGATTTCGTGTTGGTCTCCGCCGACTATTCGCAGATCGAGTTGCGCATCGTTGCCGCCATCAGCGCGGATGTTAACATGTGCGCCGCCTTTCGTGATGGCAAGGATATTCATACGGCCACGGCCGCAAAGGTCTTTGGCGTCGAGGAGTCGGCGGTGACCAAGGAGATGCGGTACAAGGCCAAGAGCGTCAACTTCGGGATCATTTACGGTCAGGGCGCTTTCGGCCTTGCCGATAACCTCGGCATCAGCCGGACGGAGGCAAAAGAGATCATCGATAATTACAAGGCCCAGTTCCCGGGCATCCAGAAATACATGGACGATACGATCAACTTCGCCCGCGAGACCGGCTACGTGCAAACCCTGATGGGCCGGAAAAGATGGTTGAAGGATATCAATTCCGCGAACTTCACCGTCCGGGGTTTTGCGGAACGAAACGCCATCAACAGTCCTATCCAGGGGTCGGCGGCCGATATGATCAAATTGGCCATGATCCGTATCCACGAAGAGTTTGCCCGGCAGGAGCTGCGATCGAAGATGCTCCTGCAGGTGCATGATGAATTGGTGTTTGATGCTTATAAAGCTGAGCTTGATATAATTAAACCCATAATAATGCGTTGTATGCAAACGGCGCTACCCCTGCCCCAGGAAGTACCCTCTATCGCCGAGATGGGCTCGGGAATCAATTGGCTGGAAGCACATTAGACTGATATTAAAATTGAGCTCGATTTTTTAACATCTTATTTGTAAATGGTAACAAACTTTGTGGGCTTAAACGAGTCTATATAGGCAATAACCTTGTTACTCTTAATATAAAAAATAACATATGAGAAGCATTCGTACTATATTCTCCATCTTGCTTGCCTCCGGCCTGCTCACGGGTACTGCCTTTGCTCAGGACGCCCAGGACGGGCCGCCGCCACAGCAGCAGCAACAGCAGCAGGATTGGCCGAGAAGTTTTACGACCGATGACGGCACCGTCATCAAGATCTACGAGCCCCAGCCGGAAAGCCTTGCGGACAATGTCCTCAAATCCCGTTGGGCTATTTCCGTTACGCAGTCCGGTAAGGATCCCGTATTCGGCACCTTTTGGTCGGTGGCCCAGGTCGAAACCGACAGGGACAACCGCCGGGTCATCATCCAGTCGGTAAAGGTTCCGAACGTAAAGTTTCCCGGTCAGACCGATGACAACTTTTCGAACAGCCTGAAAACGGCGCTGGAGGCCAACCTGCCTTCCGCCGCCGGTGATCTTTCCCTGGATGAACTGCTTTCTTCACTCGACGTGAACACGGAGCAGAAGAAATTGTCGAAAGACCTTAATACCTCGGCGCCCCGGATCATCTATAGTGATAAACCGGCCCTGCTGGTGATGATCGACGGTCAGCCCAAGCTGCAAAGCAACAAAGATTGGAATCTCGACGTCGTCGTCAATACCCCGTTTACGATCGTCAAGGCCAACAACGGCGGTTTCTATCTCTATGGCGGGAAGCACTGGTATCAGGCGCAGTCGGCAACGGGTCCCTATAGCCCTGCCGGCAATATTCCCTCCGAGCTGGAGCAGGTGAAGAGTGCCGTTGACAACGCCAACAGCAGCAATGCAGGCTATATCGACTCGGCTTCGGCTCAGCAGGACACGAAGTTATCGGACATCATCGTCAGCACTTCCCCTGCCGAACTGGTGCAGACCGACGGCAAACCCAGTTTCACAGGCATTGCCGGAACGGGTCTTTCTTACGCCACCAACTCTTCCAACGATCTCTTCCAGGATCAGGGTTCGGGTAAATATTTTGTACTGATCTCCGGCCGCTGGTATTCCTCCGGTTCGCTGACGGGTGGCTGGCATTATGTAGCCAGCAATTCATTGCCGGCCGACTTTGCCAAGATCCCCGAAGGCAGTCCAAAGGACAATGTGCTGGCCAGTGTAGCCGGTACGGATGCGGCCCGTGAGGCGATCATGGATGCCCAGGTTCCCCAAACGGCGAAGGTGGACCGCAACTCGGCCAACACCTCGGTCAACTATAACGGCGAACCCGAATTCTCGGCTTTGCAGGGTACGGATATGCAATATGCGACCAACACTTCCTCTTCCGTTATCCTCGATCACGGTATTTATTATTCCGTGGACAATGGCGTATGGTTTCAGGCGCCCAGCGCCAACGGACCCTGGACAGTGGCCACCGAGCGTCCTGATGAAGTGGACCGCATCCCGCCGACATCTCCCCTGTACAACACGAAATATGTTTATATCTATGATGTAACGCCGGATGCCGTCTACATGGGCTATACTCCGGGTTATCTCAACACGTATATCTATGGCTCTACCGTCGTCTACGGGACGGGGTACTATTACAATCCCTGGTACAACGGGTTCTATTACCCGCGGCCCTGGACATGGGGTTTCAATGTCTGCTACAATCCCTGGGCCGGCTGGACCCTCGGCTATGGCTTCGGCTTTGGCTGGTTCCACTACGGTCTTGGCTTCCATGGCGGTTGGGGTGGCTGGGCCGGCGGCGGCTGGTGGGGTCCCCACGTTTACCGCCCGATGTATGCCTGGAACAGGGGTAGAAGCTATGGCTTTTATGGCTCGAACTTCTATCGCAACCGGAATGTCTACGTGAACAATTACCACACGAATATCTATGCCGGCCGCGGCGGCGTGGTCACCCGGGATAATCATACCTTCTACAACCGGAATACGATCAGCAGAGGCGCCAGTTTCGGGAATGGCGGGCGGCCGGGATTCAACGGTGGCCGGCCGATAGGTCAGCAAAACGGAAGACCCGGAAGTAATGGGTTTGCAAGGCCGGGCAGAAACAATGTCTTTTCCGATCGCAGCGGCAATGTCTATCAGCGCAATCAATCGACCAACCAATGGCAGCAGCGGAGCAATAACTCCTGGCGGCCGGTGGGCAATAACCCGTCGGTTCAGCAAAATCTCAACCGGCAGCAACAGATGCGGGATCGCGGGCAGACCCGGACGCAGAACTTCCAGCAGTCCCGCAGCTTTGGCGGCGGCGCCGCAAGACCCGCCAGTGGCGGTTTTAGCCGGCCCTCGGGTGGATCGCGGCCTACTGGTGGCGGAGCAGCACGGCCTTCCGGCGGTGGCGGCGGCCGGCCGGGAAGACACTAAAAAAACTATCTTACTTTTGCCGGGGCTGGTGCCCCGGCAATTTTTTTTTAGACCTATGACGATCTATTATTGTTACGATGCGTATTGCGGTTGGTGTTATGGATTTAGCCCGGTGATCCGGCGCATCTATGAAGAATTTCGTGAGACCATTGCTTTCGAAGTGCTTTCTGGCGGGATGATCCTGCCTGAAAAGCCGCGGCCTATCGGGGTGATGGCAGAATATATCCGCGGCGCCTATCCGATCGTTGAAAAAAGGACCGGCATCCGGTTCGGCCAGGACTGGCTCTGGCATATCAATAACCCGGACGAAAGCGACTGGTATCCTCATTCGGAAAAACCGGCCATCGCCCTCTGTGTGTTCAAGGACTATTACCCGGATGATGCCGTCCTCTTCGCGGGGGAATTGCAATATGCCCTGCACTACGAAGGCCGCGATCTTACCGATGACGAAGCCTACCGGCATCTGCTTGAAAAATACCGGATACCCGAATCGGAATTCTACGGGAAGCTGCACGATCCCGCGTATAAAGAAAAAGCGCAGGAAGAATTCGCCCTGGTACGACAATTGAAAGTAAATGGT
The DNA here is from genome assembly GCF_036500295.1 of Puia sp. Lineage (NCBI taxonomy): Bacteria > Pseudomonadati > Bacteroidota > Chitinophagia > Chitinophagales > Chitinophagaceae > Puia > Puia sp. The sequence goes on from NZ_DASYCH010000057.1 coordinate 70,639, forward strand.
TTCCCCACCGTATTTTTACAGGTCAGCCCATCCCGATTCTACCTGCTTACCCGGGGGTATGCGGACTATGAAACGATACGGCAAGCAATCGGTCAGGCCTTATCCAGCGGCCCTTCTGACGCACATTTGCAGGGAAAATAATTGTCTATAAATGATCGATTAACATTAACTTGCATGTCCTCGAAAAAGGGCCAATGGGACGAAAAAACGGCGCCCTGCGCCCGAACAAAATGGGGTGTATAAACATCGAATATGGAATATAACAAGATCATTGCAGTTACCGGGATGCCGGGCTTGTACGAGTTGTTAAGCAGCAAATCCGACGGCGCTATCGTCCGTTCCCTGGATGACAAGACCACGCGATTTGTCGCCAGCCGCAGTCATAATTTTTCGCATCTGGAAAGCATCGAAGTGTATACCGTCCGGGACAATGTCAACCTGGTCGATGTGCTCAAGGCGATGGAAACCAGCGGCGAGAAGTTGCCCGATGAAAAAGACGGCGCGGCATTAAAAGCGTATTTCAAGAAAGTCTTTCCCGATCTGGATTTCGATCGCGTCTACAGCAGCGACCTGAAGAAAATGGTCAAATGGTTCAGCGTTCTGAAAGCAAACGAGATCGAGATCAAACTTTCCGAACCCGAAGAGGAAGCCGAAGAAGTGGAAGAGGGGTCGCCCGCTAAGGCATCGGTGTCGGAAGAAAACCCCGCGCCTGCGAAAAAAGCGGCAAAACCTGCAAAAGAATCGCAGGATAAGAAAGTAAAGGAAGAGGCTGCCGAAGAAAAACCAAAGGCGAAAAAAGCCGCCCCGAAGAAAAAGGCAGAGAAGGAAGAGAAAGAGGAGAAGCCAAAAAAGGCAGCAGCAAAAAAGAAAAAGTGATAAACAATGCCCACCGCTAATTTGGAAAAGCCGCAACGGCATTTCCTGCCCACCGAATATGTGCTTACGGATTGGAACAGTCTGGAGCCTTATTTCCAGAACCTTGCCGACCGGCCGCTGGATACCCGCGCACAGTTGGAGAAATGGTTGCTGGATATGAGCGAACTGGAGGCCTTCGTAAGCGAAGACGCCTGCTGGCGCCAGATCAAAATGACCTGTGATACAGAGAACAAATCGCTCGAAGAGGCTTTTAATTATTTCTGCCTCGAGATACAGCCAAAGATACAGCCCTACGCCGACCGGCTCAACCGGCGGCTCGTGGAAAACCCGCATACGCAGGAACTGGATCAGAAGGAATATTTCACCTACCTGCGCGGAGTCCAGAAACGGATAGAGCTGTTCCGGGAGGCAAATATTCCGCTCTACGCCGAGTCCAGTGTACTCGGCCAGCAGTATGGCGTCATTTCCGGTAAGATGACGGTCGAGGTTAACGGTCAGGAGTACACGCTGCAACAGGCGTCGAAATTCCTGGAAAACCCCGACCGGACGCTGCGCGAGAGCGTCTACCGCAAGATGCAGGACCGGCGGCTGAAGGACAAAGAAGGACTGAATGACCTGTATTCCAAATTGATAGGCCTCCGCCACCAGATGGCTCAAAACGCCGGATTCCCCAATTACCGGGATTTCAAGTTCGAAGAACTGGGCCGGTTCGACTACACCAAAGAAGATTGCTTCCGCTTTCATGAAGCAGTGAGAGAATATGTCGTCCCGCTGGTCGGCCGGATCAACGAAAAAAAGCGAAAGAAGCTGGGTCTCGACACCCTGCGGCCCTGGGACGGGGAAGCGGAGCCGGAAGGGACGGAACCCCTGCGGCCTTTTACCAATGGACAGGATCTCCTGACCAGGACAACCGCCTGCTTTGACGAGCTAAACCCCTTTTTTGGGGACTGTTTACGGACAATGCAGCAAATGGGCCGGTTCGACCTGGAAAGCCGCAAGGGCAAGGCGCCAGGCGGCTACAACTGCCCGTTAGCGGAAACCGGGGCTCCGTTCATCTTCATGAATGCCTCGGGCCAGATGGGCGACCTGACGACCATGGTCCACGAAGGCGGCCACGCCATTCACTCCTTCCTTTCACATCCGCTAAAACTTAGCGCCTTCAAGGAGTATCCCATGGAGATCGCGGAGGTGGCCAGCATGTCGATGGAGTTGTTCAGCATGGATCACTGGGAGTTATTCTTTACAAATAAAAACGATTTAGCACGGGCCCGGGAACACCAGCTTGAAAGAGTGATCTCCATTTTTCCCTGGATCGCGACTATTGATAAATTTCAACATTGGGTATACGAAAACCCTAATCATTCGCTCGAGGAAAGAAAAGAGAACTGGCTGCGTATTCTGAATGAGTTCTCCTCGCAATCCGTTGACTGGACCGGGTTGGAACACTATCGCGAATACGGCTGGCAGAAGCAGCTCCACCTTTATGAAGTGCCGTTTTACTACATCGAATACGGCATCGCGCAGTTAGGAGCCATCGGTCTTTGGATGCAGTATAAGAAGAACAAAGAGAAGGCATTAAGTAATTATATAAAGGCGCTTAGCCTCGGCGGAACACGCACGCTACCGGAATTATACGAGGCCGCGGGCTTGAAGTTCGACTTTTCAAAAGAACATATCAAGCAGCTGATGGCATTCGTGAGCGAAGAGATGGAAGCGATCGAGACGCAAGATTTGCAATAAGAGTGCGCGAAAAAATTTTTAAAAAATACCCGGAAAGTAGTACCTGTATCGCTTGTTCGTATGCTTTTTTCCGGCTATATTTGCAATGAATCATTCGCAAAATGTAAGTGGGTAATCCGCGAATCTAATATAAAGAGGACGACGGCAAGCGCCGTCGGTACATAAAGAAGCTACTAATCAGAGCCTTAACCAAAAGTCCCGGTGTTTCTACATCGGGGCTTTCTCTTTTTATCTGTTACAGCTCTTGCACACACCGCTGACAAGCATTTCCACCTGATCGCTGACATATCCCCGTGGGAGCTTTATCGGCGGCACCGTCACATCTTCCAAACAAACCGTATTGCCACAGTTGTTGCAAATGAAGTGCACATGATCATCGTGGTGATGTCCACCGGAACAGTCGTCTTTACACAACGCGTAACGTATAGAATTATCCGCGGTCGGTATACTGTGGATCAATCCTTTCTCCAGAAAGGTTTGTAAGGTCCGGTAAACCGTGACCCGGTCGAACTTCTCTCCCGCCCTCTTCTCGATATCGCTGTGCGACAGCGCTCCATCCTGCTGGAGAAAAAGCTCGAGAATCTTTCTCCGCCCACCGGTGATGCTCAACTGATTTTTCTTTAGGAGCTCATCTATTTTTTTCTCCATGATCGGCCTCTTTTGATCAACCCGGGTTATTGTTAAACAAACCATTTGCAAAACGGGGCACCGTTGTTTTTTCCTTTAGCAGCCTCCGGATATCCTTTTCCATATCGGCCAATTCATCCTTCTTCAACCCATCGTAGATCTTCCTTACCCTACCGCCCTTGTCGACAAGCGCCAGGAATTGGGTATGCAGAAATTGCTCATTGATATTTAGCGCATTGTTTTTCGGATCGTCCAGCAGATAGCCCGAACGCGCCAGGTGGTAAAGACTATCCTTGCGGCCGGTGAGGAAGAACCATTTCTTCGGATTGGCGCCAAGTGAATCGGCATAGACCTTCATCCGCGCAACGCTGTCCGTCTCAGGATCCACGGTATAGGAAAGAATGCGAAAATCGGCTTCGCCCGCAAACTCATGCTCGACATCCCGCATATTCGTATTCAGTCTTGGACAGATCCCCCTGCAGGTCGTAAAAAAATACTCGGCGACATACACCTTGCCGGCAAGATCCTTATCCGTCACCGGCTTGCCTTCCTGGTCACTAAAGGAAAAAGCAGGCACCGTGCTCAGTACCGGCAGCACCGGCTCGCCGAATCCGGGGATGATCCGGCCGATCGCAAAATAAAAACCGACAAAAAGCAGGATAAAAAATCCCAGCAGGAAGAGAAGCTTCTTCTTTTTCATGATTTGACAAAGTTAACAATGTTCCGGCAAAATTATTTGCAACATTGTTGCAAGAGTGTTAGTTTTGCACCCATGGAGTCCAGGATCAATTGGGATGCGCTCGGAGTCACCACCTCCGTCCTTTGCGCCATACACTGCGCCATTCTGCCGCTGGCGGTAGCCAGTCTGCCCATATTGGGGATCAATATCATTCATCATGCCGGTTTTGAATATGGGATGATCGCCCTGGCCTTTGCCATCGGCACGCGGGCCCTCTGGCATGGCTTCCGCCGCCACCATCACCGGTGGGTCCCTCTCCTGCTCTTTGGGGCCGGAATGAGCTTCCTGATAGCCAAACAGATATGGCATGATTACGAACTGGCCCTCCTTCCCTTTGCCGTCATCGGGATCGTCGCCGCCCATGTGGTAAATTACCGGTTTTCCCGAGTCCGCGAGATTTAGTATTTTTGCTGGACTAATAACGGCTTTTATGATCAAAACAGGTAACCCGGTGATCAGTATCTATACCGAAATGACTCCGAATCCGGAAACGATGAAATTCGTGGCCAATAAACTATTGTATCCCGGCAAGATCATCGATTTCCCGGATGTCGAATCCGCCAGGCCTTCTCCGCTGGCCATCGAGCTGTTTGGTTTTCCCTTCATCAAAAGCGTTTTTATCGCCAGCAACTTTGTCACCCTGACAAAGACCACCGATACCGATTGGGATGACGTTATCCCCGCCATCCGGCAATTCCTGAAAGAATATCTCGAAGAAGGAAAGTCCGTCGTCAACGAGGACGAAGTCGTTATCACAAAATCCGAGGGCAACACGATCGATGCCGACGATGACGATGTTGTAAAGCGTATTAAAGAATTGCTGGAGAACTATGTGAAGCCAGCCGTGGAAATGGACGGTGGCGCCATCCAGTTTAAAAGCTACAATGAGGGCGTCGTCAACCTGATGCTGCAGGGCTCCTGCTCGGGCTGCCCCTCTTCCATGATCACGCTGAAGGCCGGCATCGAAAGCATGATGAAACGCATGATCCCCGAAGTAAAAGAAGTCGTCGCCGAAGCCGAATAATGCTTTTCGAGCTATACCGACAATTCCTGACCGACCTCCTCCACACCCGCTGGGTGGAATTTGTTGCCGTCATTGCCGGTATCCTCAGTGTATGGTACAGCCGCACCGAGAACATTTTGGTCTACCCGACGGGGCTGATCAATACCATCATCTACATCTTTCTCAGCTTTCAGTCGTCGCTTTTTGGCGAGGCAAGCGTCAATCTCTATTACACCGCACTAAACCTCTATGGTTGGTATGCCTGGACCCGGAAAGATGATCAAAAGGAGCTGGTCCTGCGAATCACCTTCTCCTCGCGGCGGGAATGGGTCTATGAATCCGCCTTTTTCGCCTTCTTCTATCTCACCGTCTTTTTCGCGCTTACCTTTTTGAAGAAGGGGTTTGCGCCCCTGGCCATCCCCTGGGCCGATGCCTTTGCCTCCGCCTCCGCGTATACGGGAATGTGGTTGATGACCAAAAAGAAAGTGGAAAGCTGGTATTGGTGGATCGCTACGAATATCTCCGCCATTCCGCTGTATTTTGTCAAACATTATGTATTCACCAGCGTCTACTATCTCGTCCTGCTGATCATCGCCGTCGGCGGGTTGATAGAATGGCGCAAACGGGCAAAAGCTGTTACCGGATATGCCACTTAAGAAGATCGTTATCATCGGCCCGGAATCGACCGGGAAATCCTCGCTCTGCGAAGAGCTCGCCCGGCATTACCAAACGGATTGGGTCCCCGAATATGCCCGGGAATACCTGACCCGGTATGGAATGGATTACCGGCCGGACGATCTCCTGGTCATCGCCCGGGGTCAATTGGCGCTCGAAGAACAACACGCCGCTGCAGCCGAAGCCGCCGGCCATAAGCTGCTGTTTATCGACACGGATATGTATGTGATGAAGGTCTGGAGTGAGTTTGTTTTTGGCCGCTGCGATCCGTGGATACTCGGGCAGATCGTTCTGCGACAATATCATGGCTATCTTCTTTGCCGGACCGACCTGCCCTGGGCGCCCGACCCCCTTCGCGAATACCCCGAAGGCTCTTCCCGCGACCGGCTCTTTCAAATCTACCGGGATTGCCTGATCAACCAATCCACCCCCTGGGAAGAGATCGGCGGACAAGGCGAGGACCGCATCGCCGCGGGAATCGCCGCGGTAGAAAAGGTCCTCCTACCGCAATAATTTTTGAATATCGGGGTCGTTTTGCAAAACGCCCATCTGCCCGACGATCCAGGCGCTGCGGCTCGCCACATGGCTGGACAACGGCTTTACCGTAAAGACCTTTGGATTAGGCAACCCGGCGGCGATACGGGCGGCTTCGATCCGTGTCAGGGTATGTGCCGGCTTGTTGAAGTCGGCATGCGCCGCGGCTTCGATCCCATATACCCCCTTGCCCATCTCGCTGATGTTGAGATATAGTTCGAGGATCCTTTTCTTCCCCCACATCCATTCGATCATAAAGGTAAAATAGGTCTCCAGCGCTTTCCGGAACCAGCTTCTCCCCTGCCAGAGAAAGACATTTTTGGCCACCTGCTGGCTGATGGTGCTGGCGCCATGCAGCGACTTACTCTTTTGATTATGCTTCATCGCTTTCTCGATGGACTTAAAATCAAACCCATCATGATCGGGAAACAGCTGGTCCTCGGAGCAGATGACCGCCAGCTTCGCATACGGGGAGATATCCTTCATCGACACATAGCTCCGCTTGAGCCCTTCACCCCGGAACAGACTGCCCAGCTGGGTCAGCGTGATCGGCGGATCGACCCATTTCAACAACAGCAGATAAAAAAGATGGAAGACGAAAAGGACGATAAACACCCGTTTGATGATTCGCCAGGCACGGGGGATCAGTCCTTTTGTATTTATGGCCATCCGGTAATTTTACGCCTGCAATATACCCTAGCGCCGCCCGATCTGCAAATATTGCAGCTTGTATCTCCCCCCGAGCCGGTAAAATTTTTTTACGCTGGCGATCAAATATACCCCGGTAGCGATGAGCCCTCCGCCCACGATATACCCGGATGTCGTAAACCATTCCTTTGCTTTATCGCCACGCCGGGCGCCGTTGATGGCCCCGATCGCAAACAGCCCCGCTCCCGCGGCGGTCAGCAGAATACCCGTGCCGCGATTGCTATACCCGGTCCATTTGTTAAGCCCCTGTCTATCCCGTTCGATAGCGTCGATCTCCTTATAACTAAAGGCTGCACCGTTCATGTATACCGTATCCCGGCGAAGATCGTCGATCGTGCCGGTAAACCATTGACCATAGACCGTTTCAAAAGTGAAGGGATCGCCGACGGTAAAGGCGCGGACGTGCATGCCTCTTCTCGTCAGGACGAGAACATCATTTTGAGCCTGGCTCAGAAATGGGATGATACAAAGGAGTAATATGACAATTTTGCGCATAGCAGTAACAGTAGGAATCAAAAGATAAGGACACCATCCGGTTCGGGTCAAACATACAAAGATCAATTGCAACTCAGATGTTAATGCGCATTTATTTTATGCAGGAAAAGAACCTCATAGGCCAGCACAACTCCAAAGATGATTAACAATGCCCCCGCGATCTTGTTGATCACCGACAGCATTTTTATCGTCAGTTTGTTCCGCAACTTTCCCGCCATCATCACTTTGCCGACATCTGCGCTCATATTGACCAGCAGACAGATAGAAAAAATAACGATCCGTTCGTTGAAGGTATAGCTGGCGGCGAGCAGCGTCGTATTCCCCAGCCAGAAAAAGATCACGCCCGGATTCAGCGTGTTGATGATAAAGCCCGAAGCAAAGATGCGGGCGACGTCCCGTTTACGGAAACGCGCCTGCGGACCATCCATATCCTTGGCGAGGCTCACTTTCTTAAAAAAGAAGAAGTAGAGGCCCATGAGAACGAGAAAGCTGCCGCCGAGAGCACCCACCACCTGTTTGTGCTCGTCGAGCGAAGAAACGACCGCCGTGAGCGTATTGCTGAGGAAGACCAGCAGGATATCACTGATCCATACGCCGGCGACAAAGCTGAAACCGCCCTTATGGCCGTTGTCAAGACTTTGCTTGATGATGGTAAAAATGATCGGCCCAACCGATAAGGCAAGCGCAAACCCCAGGGTCAGTCCTGTTAAAACGGCCTTCAACATGATATAATCTTTTCTCTAACCGGACACCTGTCCGGGCAATCTTAAATGCTTCCCGTCTCCAGAAATTTTTGCCAGTCCAGCAGCATTTTTCCCTTTAACACCCGGGGGAATTTATGTTGACCGCCTATCTTTCCTTTAAGGCGCATGAATTCCATGAATTTTTCTTCCGGCAGCACTTTTACATAAATATCTTTCAGTGCGCTGTCCCGTTCGACCGCATAGTCGTCGTTCAGTTCTTTCAGCTTCTTGTCTATCTTCTGACGGATCAGCTGCTCATCCACCGGGTCGTTGCTGGCCAACCACCATTGATGTGCAAAAAAGAGACCATGCGGAATACCGGCAACCGCAAACTCGCGAATGGAGATATTCATTTCCTCCACCACCAGCTGTATCGCCTTGTTCATATTGTCGACGCTGAGATGCTCGCCGACCAGGCTAAGGAAATGTTTGGTCCTCCCGGTGATAATGATCTCGCAGCGTTCCTTGTCCACAAACCTCACCGTATCCCCGATAAGATACCGCCAGGCGCCCGCGCTCGTGCTGAGCAGCAGGGCATAGTCCTTTCCCTCTTCCACTTCATGGATCATATAGGCTTCGGGATTTTCTACCAGGTTGCCGTCAACATCGAAATTCTTATTATCGAACGGCACAAACTCAAAAAAGATATGCTGGTTGGTTGCCAGTTTCATCCCCGTCGCATTCTGTGCATCCTGGTAAGCGATAAACCCCTCGGAGGCAAGATAGGTTTCGATATAGGTAAGGGGCTTCCCCAGCAATTTTTCAAAGCCCTTCTTGTACGGCTCGAAAGAAACCCCGCCGTGTACGAAAAAGCCCAGGTTGGGCCAGATCTCGTGGATGTTTTTGAGGTTGTACTTTTCGATGATCTTCTCCATACATAGCTGGATCCAGCCCGGGACCCCGACCACAAAGCCGATATCCCACTGTGGTGCGAGCCGCACTACCTCTTCCAGCTTTTTTGTCCAGTCCTGCGTTCGCGCGACCTTCCTTCCCGGCTTATAAAACGGCTGAAACCAGAAAGGGACCTTGCGGGCCGTGATGCCGCTGAGATCCCCGGAATAATATCCCGCGCCCTTCTGCAGGCTGGTACTGCCGCCGATCATCAACCAGCCTTTGCCGATGCTCTTTACCGGGATATCCCGGTAGTTGCGCAGCGTAAGCAGTTGTTTGACCATGATGATGCGGTTGCCCCGCAACAGATCGTTGGTGATCGGAATATATTTGCTGCCCGCTTCCGAAGTGCCGGAAGAAAGCGCATAGAACTTTATCTTTCCCGGCCAGCACACATCCGCTTTCCCTTCGAGGGTCTGATACCACCAGGCGTCGTGAATGCTGTTGTAGTCAAACGTGGGAACCATCTCCTGAAATTTCTTTCCGGGATGGCGGTTCAAAAGGATCTCATCGAATCGGTATTGCTGACCAAACTCGGTGAATCTTGCTTTTTTAAGTAATTTCCGTAATACCTTTAATTGCTGCCGCCGGGGTGATTTCTGGGGCAGCCTTAGAGCCTTAGCCAAAGATTTAGGTAATTGAATTTCAATCAGCGCCATTGAGAAACCCTTGTCATTTGGTATGCGGCGAAATTAACGTTTTGGATGATATTTTTGTTACATTTATTTATGAGACTGAAACTAACCCCCATTTATATCCTGTCCTTCCTCTGTCTTACCTTCTTTGTAATGGAAATACACGAATGGGCCCATACCGCCGCAGCGGCCCTGGTTAGCGGGAAATGGGGACCACATGGATTCGATCGCTGGGAATTCGCGGCCGGTATTTCAGCCTCCAACGGACAACGGGCGGTGGCGACCCTGGCGGGTCCGATCATAAACTTCCTGGTCATCTGGATCGGCTGGATAAAAATGGCCAACCGGGAAAGCCTAGCCGATCAATCGCTCGGCTGTAACCTGGTCCTGGCGGCCCTGCCGATGGGGTTGCTCATCGCCGCGGTCTCTGGCGGCGGGGACCTGACCATCGGATTAAAGCTGCTTTTCTCGCGGATGGATCGCACCTATCCCCACCTGATCGCCGTCATCGCGCTGCTGATCATTCTGATCATCGCCGTCCCGCCGCTTATCCGCATCTTTATTCTCCTGCCCAGCTGGGGCGCAAAGTTTATCTATTTCCCCCTCTTTCTGTTTGCTCCCATCTGGGTTCATCACCACCTGACCCAGCTGCTCGACAGTTGGCTGCGGCACTATGAACCCGATGAAGGACTGGCCTATGCCTGGGTGCTCTTCTGGGATGCGGTCCTCCTTGGTGGCTGGCTCTTCACCCGGCGCCGGCTGGAAGCCCTGCTAAAAGACAGCGAGCTGCCTTTATAGCCCGCCGGTTGCGGGTCGCCTGGCTGCCGGAGATACGCCGTCCGATGGCTCATCTGCCGGAGACTCGTCCAACGGCTGCTCGCCGGGCGAGGGCTCGAATGTAAATACCGTTCCGCGGTCGTTCCGGTCCGGACTGCCAACAGCCGAATCACTACCCGCGGCATGAAACCATACCCGGCGGCTACCCGCCCTTCCGTTTTCCTCCAGCCACCCGATGCCCTCGCGAAAGGAAAACCGCTCCCCCTCACAAAGCAACACCTCCTCCGCCTCGCCCCGGACAAAGATGCGGACACCACCGCCTTTGACCCGGTCCGGCGCAACGCCAATCTCTTCCCCCTGCCCGCCTCCTATCCTGCTTCCCGGCGCGTCTTGCATCCCCGGCTCCGGCCCGTCGCCGATGCGCTTCCCCGCTGCGGCCCAAACCTCCCGCAGCCGGATGGCCGCCTGGATACCCCAGTTGAAAAAGGCCGGCAGTCGCTTGTTGAAATGCTTGCGGCGAAACTGCCGCATCGCCCGGTAGAATTGCCGGACATAAGCGATGTCCTTCCGGGTGCTTTCCCCCTTGAAATGGACGATCGTAACCCCCGGTGTGTAGTAATTCGCATACCCGGCCTGCCCTATCCGAAAACTAAGGTCGATGTCCTCGGCATAGAGAAAGAATTGCTCATCAAAAGACCCGACCTCCCCAAGGATGGCCCGGCTCACCCAAAGACAGGCGCCCGAGAGCACCGGTGCGGGATGCGCGGCATCCGCCGGCAGATATCCCAGATAATACCCGGAGAAGAAACGGCTGCGGGGAAAAAGCGCGGCAAGGCCGGTAAGCTTGCAAAAACCGACCCAGGGCGTTGGGAAACCCCGCCGGGATTCTTTCAAGAAATGTCCGCCGCCATCGATCATCCGTACGCCCAGGCCGCCGATGCGGGGGGTCGCCCTCAGAAAAGCCAGACAATGCGTGGCGGCATCTTCGGGAAGGATCGTATCCGGGTTGAGAAAGAGGATATATTCGCCCTTCGCCTCGCCGAGGGCAAGGTTATTCGCCCGGGCAAATCCTACGTTCTCCGGGCTTGCCAGGAATTTCACACCCGGAAAACGCGGCCCGAGATAGGCCAGGCTGTCGTCGCCCGAATGATTGTCGACGACGATGATCTCCGCATCCAATCCCCTTATCGCCTTCCCGACGGAATGCAGACAAAGCTCCAGAAAATACTTTACCCGGTAATTGACGATGATGACCGAAAGGATCATGGTTGCACGCTTCTTCTCGCGAATTACGTTTATTTTGCACACATGCGGAAAAATTGATACATTTGCATTTGTCAATGGAACGACAGCCCATTCGCGCAAATATCAATGTGATGACATTAACGCTCAAACAAGTCGAGAAAATATCCAAGGCCCTGGGAGACAGCAACCGCCTCAAGATCCTGCACTACATCTCCGGGAAAGGCGGGTGCGGCGAATGTTCGGGTCTGTCGGATGTGGTCGGACTCGCGCAACCTTCCATCTCCCATCATGTAAAGATCCTGGTTGAGTCCGGGTTGATCGACGGTGAAAAAGAAGGCCGGAACTACAGTTACCACCTGAACACCGACGTACTGAATCAATATCTTGCCTCTCTGCGGCAGCTGGAAACGAAGGGCAACTAGCCTATCTTTGCGCCATGCTAAAATCAACACTTATAAAGGCAGCCGAAGCTGGGGCTGCCGTTATGCAACGGTATTTTCAGGGGGAGTTCACGATCTCCAACAAGGAAGGCATCAATAACTTAGTCACGGAAGCAGATCACGCGTCGGAAAAAGCGATCTTTGAAGTTATCAAGACCGACTATCCCGATCACTTCATCCTCAGCGAAGAGGCCGGAGAGATCGTTATGGATTCCAATTATAAATGGATCATCGACCCCATCGATGGAACCGTCAACTTTGCACATGGGCTTCCGCTTTGCTGCGTATCGATCGCCGTGGAGCAGGATGGCGAGATGATCCTGGGCGCCGTCTACAACCCCTTTATAAAAGAATTCTTTTTTGCCCAGCGCGGCTATGGCGCCACGCTGAACGACAAGAAGATCACGGTCAGCAGCGAGACCCGGGTCGCAAGCGCCTGTCTCGTCACCGGCTTTCCCTATACCTATCTCGACCAGTCCAACGGCCCGCTGGAGGTGTTCTCCCGCCTGATCCGCGGCGGGGTGCCGGTACGCCGGCTGGGATCGGCAGCCATGGACCTTTGCTGGGTGGCCTCCGGTCGCTTCGACGGGTTTTATGAGCACAAGCTACAGGCCTGGGACAGCGCGGCAGGCTTTCTGATCGTAGAAGAGGCCGGGGGACGCGTTACGGATTTCACGGGCGCCCGGTATTCTCCCTATCAACCGCATATTATCGCCACCAACGGCAGGATCCATGATGAATTGGTCGACGTGGTGAACGGACGGCATGCCGTCCTGAACAAATAAAAACAATATGAGCGAAAACAGGACCGAGATCTCTTCCCTGGGAGAGTTTGGATTGATCGAGCATCTCACGGCGAATATCGAAATAAAAAACGCCTCCACCCTGGTAGGCGTCGGCGACGATGCCGCCGTCATCGACCACTTTGGCCGCCAGACGGTGATCACCACCGATCTGCTGATCGAAGAAGTGCATTTCGATCTGATGTATACGCCCCTGCAGCATCTGGGCTATAAATCGGTGGTCGTGAATCTGAGCGACGTATACGCCATGAACGCCATCCCGACCCAGCTCACGCTCAGTATCGGTATCAGCAACCGGTTCAGCCTCGAAGCCCTGGACCAGTTTTATGAAGGAGTCTATGCCGCCTGCGAAGCCTATGGGGTCGATCTGGTCGGCGGCGACACCGCCTCGTCCAAAAAGGGCTTTGTCATTTCGGTTACGGCCATCGGTGAAGTGGCCCCCGATCAGTTTGTCCGGCGCAGCACCGCCAAAAAAGGCGACCTGATTTGTTGTTCGGGCGATCTCGGCGCAGCCTACCTGGGTCTGATCCTGCTCGAACGCGAAAAGAAGATCTACCTCGAAAGCCCGGGTGTAAAAGCCGACCTGGAAAATGAGCGGTATGTTATCGGCCGCCTCTTAAAGCCCGAGGCGCGAAAGGACATCATCGAATTCTTCCAGCAGTCCGGCGTCGTCCCGACCTCGATGATGGACATCAGCGACGGGTTGAGCTCCGAGATCCTCCATATCTGCCGCCAGAGCGAACTCGGCTGCGTTCTCTACGAGGAGAAGATACCGGTTGCCGAGGATACCCGCAATGCCGCCTTCAAGTTCGAACTGGACCCGACGGCCTGCGCGCTTAGCGGCGGGGAGGATTATGAGTTATTGTTCACCATTGCCCAGGAAGATCACGACAAACTGGTGCTAAACGAACAGATCAGCGTCATCGGCTATATGACAGAACCGGAACAGGGCAAGAAGATCATTACCAAGGGGGGCAATACGTTTGACATTACCGCACAGGGCTGGAATGCCTTTGCCTCCAAATGAGCTTACTGATGAACCGACTTTATTCTTTTTTTTGCCTGTTGTCCACCCTTTTTCTATTCGCCTGCGGCGCATCGGAAAAGGGCTTTCGTCCGGACAGGAAATATGCACCGGAAGTACTTCGCAAGGATTATACGGTGTTCCGGAACCTGCTGGAAGCCTGGCACCCCAGCCTGTACTGGTATACTCCCAGGGACAGCATGTCCGCTTATTTCGACGAAGGGTATGCCGCCATCCGGGATTCGATGACCGAGCCGCAGTTCAGGACCGTGTTGAGCTTTGTCATCGCAAAAGTCGACTGTGGCCACACCTCCGTCCGGGCCTCGAAGGCCTATGTACATTACCTGGATACGGCCCGCCTCCCCTTGTTCCCGCTGGTGCTGAAGTTCTGGAGCGACACGATGGTTGTCGCAGCCAACCTTAACCGGCGCGATATGACCCTGAGAAGAGGCACCCAGGTGTTAAGTATCAACGGCCGCACCACCCAACAACTGACGGATACGCTCTTCAATTATATCGTAACCGACGGGCTCAACCAAACCGGCAAATACCAATACCTCAGCACCGGCCTGCATTTCAGTTCCTGGTACAAAGACCTCTTCGGCTATTCCGATTCCTTTGAGATCGCCTACCGGGACACCGCGGGTCTGGTGAAGAACATCCGCATCCCGCTTTATGATCCCCGGGCCGATACCTTCCGGCGAAGCCTTGGCCGTGTCCTGTTGCCCGGAACGGGTCAGCGCGAAAAAGGGCCGGCCCAACGGACCCGGCCGCCATCCAAACGCGCCCGGAAGAAGCGCGAGCTGCTGCTCACCCGCAATCTGCAGGTGGACAGCGCCAGTCAAACCGCCTATATTACCCTCAATACCTTTGAACACGGTTATCATCTGCGCGGATTTTTCCGTCACGCCTTCAAAGAATTAAAAACCCGGAAGGTGAAAAACCTGGTCCTCGACGTCCGCAGCAACGGCGGCGGCGATGCCTCCCTTTCGACCCTGCTTACCCGCTACCTGATCGACAAGCGTTTCAAGGTCGCCGATTCGTTGTACACGGTCCGCCGTCACAGTCCCTACGACCGCTATATCAACAATGGATTCCTGTATGAGCTGCTGACCCTGGTAGCCAGCCGCAAGCACAATGATGGTAAATATCATTTCGGCTATTTCGAACGGCACCACTATTCCCCTTTTAAAAATCTCCATTTCGACGGACAGGTCTATATCCTCACCGGCGGCAACTCCTTTTCAGCGACCTGTCTTTTCGCCGGCGCGTTGAAAGGACAATCCAATGTCACGCTGGTAGGCGAGGAAACAGGCGGAGGATATTATGGCAATACCGCGTGGATGATCCCCGATGTCACCCTCCCGAATACCAAGGTCCGGTTCCGGCTGCCGAGATTCCGGCTCGTGGTAGACCGCACCCGGGAGAAGAATGGCCGGGGGGTTTTGCCGGACGTACCCGCATTGCCGACCATCGAAGCCATCGGCAAGGGACAGGATTTCAAGACCGCCCGGGTGAAGGAGTTGATCACCGCTCACCGTCTACAATAACCTGAAGTAAGTTAAGTTCTTCGTCCAGCAGGACAAGATCGGCACGGGCGCCCGGCTGGATGGAACCCCATTGCGCCTGCTGGCCCAAAACCGTGGCGGGATAAAGGGATGCCATCCGCAACGCCTCGGGAAGGGGAATCCCGCATTTCTCCACTCCGTTGCGTACGCATTGGAGCATCGTCAGCGAGGAACCCGAGAGGGTCCCGTCGGGCAGCGTATAGCGATCGCCTTTGAACACATGGACGTATTCGCCATACGCGACTTCGGCTACGGCATCCGTTATGAAGAAAAGGCGGTCGCCCATGATCTTCTTGCTGATGCGGATCGAAGCAAAGTCGACATGGACGCCGTCACAAACTACACTGCACCGGACATCATTGTTATCGTAGATGGCGCCGACCATTCCCGGCTGGCGCCCCTGTAACGGCGACATGGCATTGAAAAGATGGGTCGCGGCGGGTATGCCCTGGTAAAATCCGTCGATGGCTTGTTCATACGTTGCGTTACTGTGCCCCGCCGATAAGATGATCCCGCTGTTGAGGAGAAGTTCGACACAGGTCCGGTCACACTGCTCGGGGGCGAGGGTCATCATCCGAAAAATGTCTTTTCCTTTTTGCAGGAGCTGCCGGATCTCACTCTCCTCCGGCTTCTTGATGAATTTCTCAATATGTGCCCCCTTCTTGACAGGATTGATATAGGGACCCTCGAGATGAACGCCAAGAAGACCCTTTCCTCCCCCATTGCGGTATTCCCGCGCCACTTCCAGGCCCCGGATAAATTTCTCGATGGAATTCGTGGCCAGCGTGATCTGGAACTGCGTACACCCGCCTTGCAGACAATATTCATACGTGGCTTCGAGGGACTCCGTCGTCATCTCGGCGGAGAAAAGCTTTCCGTTCCCGCCATAGATCTGCAGATCGAGAAAGGCCGGCGCAAGCAAATAACCGCCCAGGTCCGCTTTCCGGTAACCCGCCGGAATGGCGTCGGCCTCCGTTATACCCTGCACTTTCCCGTCCTTTACAAGGACAGCCTTTCCGGTCTGGATCTCGCTGCCGGTAAAGATCTCCCGGGCGATAAATGCGGTTGCTGACATGATTTCGCGACTTTGGGTTATATGCGAAAGTAACCCTTCGCCGCGAAACCATCAATGATGGGCCTTCGGCCGGCGGACCCGTGGTCCGCTCTGTTAAGGTTCTATTGAGAAATGATCTGCGTCGCGCCAAAAAGGGAACCGTTGCCGCACTTCCGTTAGCCGGTCCTTTTGCAGGGTATGGGTGTAAACTTCTTCCTTACCGACACCATGGTAGAGAATCTCCCCCAGGGGGTCGATGATCATCGAATCTCCGCTGTGGTTGATGTTGTTCCCATCCATCCCGACCCGGTTGACCCCAATCACAAAGGCCTGGTTCTCGATGGCCCGGGCGGATAAAAGTGTCTTCCACGCCAGGGACCGCCGTTCGGGCCAGTTGGCGACATAGATGATACAGTCGTACTCGAGGGTTTCTTCACCGGCCACTTCCCCGGCGGGCGTCTGCCGGCTCCATACCGGAAAGCGCAGATCGTAGCAAACCAGCAGCAATATCCGCCAGCCCTTTACGGACGCGATAAGGCGTTTATTCCCCGCGGTATACTCCTTGTCCTCGCCGGCAAAGGCAAAGCGGTGACGTTTGTCATAACAGCCGTATTCTCCGGTCGGCAGCATCCAGATAAGCCGGTTATAATACCGGCCTTCCTCGCCGATAATCACACTGCCGGTAAGAATGATCTTACGCCGGGCGGCGATTTCGCGCATCCAGTTGACCGTGGGTCCGTCCATCGGCTCGGCAAGGGCGGCCGGCCGCATGCTGAAGCCGGTGCTGAACATCTCCGGCAGAACCACGACTTCGGCGGGATCCCGAAGGGAAAGGATCTGTTTTTCCAGCCGCTGAAGGTTGGCGGTCTTATCTTCCCACACAAGGTCGGGCTGGATGGTCGTAACGGTGAGAGCAGACATAATTGCAATGTACTCATTATTTCAGGACAGCGGCTATCCGGTCCGCCTCGTACCCCTTCCGCAGCAGGAATTCCTGCAGCTTCTGTTTCCGGGCAAAGACATTCGGCTCATCGGCAAGCAATTCCACCCTTCCCGCGGCCAATTTTTCAAGGGTGCGTTGATAGTCTTCCTCGTCGATCGTCGACAGGGCTTTTTTGATACAATAATCGGACACCTGCTTTTGCTTCAGCTCATACCGGATGCGAACCCGCCCCCAGGACTTTAGCCGGAAATGACCTCCTGCATACTGGATGGCAAACCGCTCTTCATTGAGGTAATCCTCTTCGATCAGCGTCGCCATCGCCTGTTCGACATCCTTCTTCCGCAGGCCGAAAGAATACAGCTTTTCCTGCACCTCCCGGTGGCAACGTTCCTGGTAACCACAGTAATGGCGGGCCTTCTGGAGGGCCTGTTCAAGGGATAATGCCGTTCGTCTGATCATAATCAATTGGTAGTGGCAAAGTTACGAGTTAGTCACAGGAAATTCACATTCATTGCCCGCTGCAATAGACGCTTTTCTAATCTCTTGGGTATTACGCAAAAATCAGTAGTTTCGCCACAAAGATATATTCCATGAAGTTTATCGTTTCCTCGTCGGCATTACTGAAACAACTGCAACAGATAAGTGGTGTGATCAATGCGAATACCGTTCTCCCCATCCTGGAAGACTTTCTCTTCGAGGTGGAAAAGAACAAGTTAACTGTTGTCGCAACCGACCTGGAAACCGTCATGAAAGTGCACCTGGAAGTGGAAGCAAAGGACACCGGCAAGGTATGTATCCCCGCCAAGATCCTCATCGACTCCCTGAAGAACATCCCCGATCAGCCCCTTACCTTCAATATCGACAAGCATTTCGCGGTCGAGCTGACCAGCGACAACGGTAAATACAAGGTGATGGGCGAGAATCCCGATAACTTCCCCAAGGAGCCCGCCAGCGATGAGACGACGTCCTTCACGACGACCTCCTCCGCGCTCGTCACCGCCATCAACAAGACCCTGTTCGCCGTCAGCAATGACGATCTGCGGCCCGCGATGACCGGAGTATTCTTTGAAATGGACAAGAACGGATTGCAATTCGTAGCCACGGATGCTCACCGCCTGGTCCGCTACAAGCGGAAAGACGTCTCCTGCCCCAAGAACGATTCACTCATCGTCCCCAAGAAGCCGTTGAATCTGCTGAAATCCGCGCTTCCGACCAACGAGGACGAGATCACGATCAGCTATAACAGCAATCATCTTTTTGTCACCCACGGAACGACGCAGATGAGCTGTCGCCTCATCGACGCCCGCTTCCCGGATTATAAGGTGGTCATTCCATCCGACAATCCCTATAAGCTGGTGGTAGGCCGCAATGATTTCCAAAGCGCGCTTCGCCGGGTAAGCATCTTCAGTAATAAAAGCACCAACCAGGTGGTCCTGAACATCCACGGCAGCGAACTGCAATTGGCTGCGCAGGACGTGGACTTCTCCTTCGAAGGAAACGAAAGAATGAAATGCCAGTACGATGGGGAAGACCTTGCCATCGCCTTCAACGCCCGCTTCCTGATCGAAATGCTCGCATCCACCGATAGCGACGAAGTCCGGATGGAGTTGTCCACGCCTACGAAAGCGGGGATCATCAAACCCACCGACGAAGACGAGAATGAAGAGGTCCTGATGCTGGTAATGCCGCTGATGCTGAATAGCTAGAATTGTCGTAAATTAGGAAAAGCGCCACCATATGGAAAGCCTTTCCTACTATTTCCAACACATTCCCTCTTATCAACGAAGCCTGATCCTCGCCGGCGGCCTCGTATTATTCTGGATCATCGAAGGGATCATTCCCCTCATCCGGTTCCGTTACCGTCGTGTGCGTCACGCAGGACTGAACCTGTTCTTCACCCTCACGACCGTTATCATCAATTTCGCCTTTGCCGCACTGATCATCCGGGCGGCCGATTACAGTACCGCCCATCACACCGGGCTGCTCTACCTGCTGCCCCTTCCGCTCTGGGCTTTTACGCTCATCGGGCTGATGATCCTCGATCTGATCGGCGCCTGGTTTATCCATTGGATCCACCACCAGATAAAGTGGCTCTGGAAGTTTCACCTGGTACACCACAGCGATACCTGGGTGGACACTACGACGGCCAACCGCCATCATCCGGGCGAGAGTTTCTTCCGGGCCCTTTTTACGCTGATCGCCGTAATCGTAGCCGGCTCGCCGGTCTGGCTGGTCTTTCTCTATCAATCCCTGTCGGTTCTCTTCTCACAGTTCAACCACGCAAATATTTCGCTCCCAAAATGGCTGGATGCGATCCTGGCCTGGATCGTCGTCTCCCCCAATATGCACAAGGTTCATCACCATTACCGCCGGCCGCTGACAGACACCAACTACGGGAATATTTTTTCCATCTGGGACCGGCTGTTTGGAACCTATCGGGTTGTACGCGACCCGAAAGACCTCGTGTATGGCATCGACACACATCCGGAGGAGGTGGAGAACAATCGGATCAATGCCTTGCTCGGTATGCCCTTCCAGGCCTATCGTCCGCCCACCAATGAGGCGCCTGCCGAACCCGCAAACTGAGTTGGGAGAATAGCGTATTTTCGTCCCCATGAAAATTATCGCGATGATCCCCGCCCGGTACGCGGCGACCCGTTTTCCTGCCAAGCTGATGCAACCGTTGGGCGACAAAACGGTGATCCGCCATACCTACGACAATACAAAGGCTACGGGTCTTTTCGATGAGGTGATGGTCGTCACCGACAGCGAGATCATTTACGGGGAGATCACCCGTCACGGCGGAAAAGCGAAGATGAGTATCCGGTCTCATGAAAGCGGGAGCGACCGCATCGCCGAGGCGATCGCCGATATGGATGTCGATATCGTTGTGAATGTACAGGGTGACGAGCCCTTTGTCCGGCGGGAGCCGCTGGAAATGCTGCTCGACGTTTTCCGCGGCGAGGCGGGACGATCGGTACAGGTGGGATCCCTGGTGCAGGTGCTGAAAGAACAGCGGCTTATCGATGATCCCAATTATGTAAAGGTTGCACTCGACAAAAATAACAATGCCCTGTTCTTTAGCCGCAGCGTCATCCCCTATCCCCGCGACCCGGCTGCGGCAGTCATTTACTATGAACATATAGGCGTATACGCTTTTCGGAAGGAGGCTCTTTTGCAGTTCACCGCATGGCCGGTCAGCCCGTTGGAGGCCGCGGAAAAGATCGAATGTCTTCGCTATCTCGAAAACGGTATCCCCATGCGAATGGTGATCACCACTTATATGGGTGTCGAGATCGATACCCCCGAAGACCTCGTACGGGCGGCGAAATTGCTATAGGTTCCTGCAAAAAATCGGCTGGCGTTCTGCAAAAAAAAATTATCCAAATGCTAAAAAGGTTAATCGTTAAATTAGCCGCCAGTAACCGGTTTCGCCGGTTTGTACACGAAGAACCATCTGCATCATGAATCAACCAATATGGGGAATTGATCTGGGAGGAACGAAGATCGAAGGAGTGATTTTACAATCCATGACCGACCCGACCCCCATTCTGCGGAAACGCGTAGACACAGAAGCATCCAAAGGATATGAACATATCGTCAGCCAGATGGTCCGGCTCGTCGCTGAAATGGAGAACGCGTCGGGGCTGAAGCCCGGCGCCATCGGCATCGGCACGCCGGGTGTCCTCGATCCGACCCTGCAGACGATGAAGAATTGCAACACGGTTGTTCTCAACGGAAAGCCCCTCAAAAAAGATGTCAGCGATGCTCTTCAATTAAGGATAGAGCTGGCCAATGATGCCAACTGCTTTGCCTTGGCGGAAACGCAATGGGGCGTCGTTAGTAAGTCGGCGCCCTCGGCCCGGCTGGTCTTTGGCATTATCATGGGCACCGGTGTGGGCGGCGGCATCGTGATGGACGGCAAGATCTGGAACGGCCGGCACGGCATCGGCGGCGAGTGGGGGCACAATTTCCTCGACGAATCCGGCGGTCCCTGCTACTGCGGTAAAGAGGGTTGCGTGGAAACGGTCATTTCCGGCCCGGCCACCGAACGCTTCTATAAAAGTCTCACCGGCCATTCGCTAAAACTAAAAGAGATCGTCGCCCGGCATCAGGACGGCAGCGATCCCGCCGCGGAAAAAACGATCCGGCGCCTCTGTCATTTCTTTGGCAAAGGAGTCTCCGTCATTACCAACCTGCTCGACCCCGATGTGATCGTGATCGGCGGCGGCGTCGGCAATATCGACCAGCTCTATACTACCGGCCTGCAGGAGCTCGACCACTTCATCTTCAACAACCGCGTGGAAGTCCCCCTGCTAAAACCCTCTCTTGGGGATAGCGCCGGGGTTTTTGGAGCTGCCGCGCTCGTCGCAAGCCTCTAGGGCGTAGTTCCGGGCATCGGTACAGAACAACCAAATTCCCCTAACTTTGCGGCTCAATTTGATATCATATGAAATGCGCTTGCGCATTCATGAACTCCATTAAAAGACAGATATGGCTGTGAATAAATTTCGCAATTTCAAAATGGTGGGCTATGTCGTATATGGCCGCGGAAGCTTTAACCAGTTGGACGAGATCCTGGCCCCTCACCGGAAGGGTGACGCCCCGATGGTCTTCCTGCTGGACCACTATTTTGAGAATAAACCCCTCGCCCGCCGCATCCCCCTTCGCGGAAAGGACAAGCTCATCTTCGCTGACGTTTCTTACGAACCGAAAACATCTTATGTCGACCGGCTCGCCGGCGAACTGAAGCAGGAATTCGGCACCGTCAGCGGCGTCGTAGGCATCGGCGGCGGCTCGGCCATGGATCTTGCCAAAGCCGTCTCCCTGATGATGACCAAT
Organism: Puia sp.; assembly: GCF_036500295.1. Taxonomy (NCBI): domain Bacteria; kingdom Pseudomonadati; phylum Bacteroidota; class Chitinophagia; order Chitinophagales; family Chitinophagaceae; genus Puia; species Puia sp. The sequence continues at coordinate 93,001 of NZ_DASYCH010000057.1, forward strand.
TCCGGATCATCCGCCGACTATCAGGGGTGGGATCTGGTAAAAGTCCCGGGGGTCTACAAAGTAGGCATCCCGACCCTCAGCGGCACGGGCGCGGAAGTCTCCCGGACCACCGTTCTCACGGGTCCCACAAAGAAGCTGGGGATGAACTCCGACTTTACTCCGTTTGACCAGATCGTCCTCGACCCCGAACTGACGGCCGACGCCCCCGCGAACCAACGCTTTTATACCGGGATGGACTGCTATATCCATTGCATCGAAAGCCTGCAGGGAACCTATCTCAACGAGTTTAGCAAATCCTATGGCGAAAAAGCCCTCCAGCTCTGCCAGGAGGTATATGTGAAAAAGCAGGGTTGGGATGCGGAAAGCGATGACAAACTGATGATGGCCTCCTATGCCGGTGGAATGAGCATCGCCTATTCCCAGGTGGGCGTCGCCCATGCAGTAAGCTATGGCCTGGCCTATCTGCTGGGGACCAAACACGGGATCGGCAACTGTATCGTCTTCGACAAGCTGGAAGAGTTTTACCCCGATGGCGTCCGCGAGTTTAAGAAGATGGTCGGGAAGAACAAGATCGATATCCCCCAGCATATCACAAAAGGGCTCACCGATGAACAATTCAATACCATGATCGACGTTTCTTTGGTGATGAAGCCGCTCTGGGAGAATGCGCTCGGGAAAGACTGGGAAAAACAGATGACCCGGGACAGGCTGCGAGCCTTGTACGAAAAACTCTGACCGGGGCAGGATCGTTTGTTAATCACGCTAAAAACAGGTTCCGATGAGGAAAAGCTCTTCGCTCGCAATCCACCTGCTACCCGGGCTGCTAAGCCTGTTGCTCATCGGCTTCCTGGCCTGTAAGAAGACCCCGCCGCCAAAGGTCCAGATCACACCCTTACAGACCCTGATCAACACCGACACCAATCTGAACCTCTTTCACCGGATGATCCTGCAGGCAAACGACGTCGTGTTACTAAATGACGAACCGGTAATCCTTTTCATTCCCCACAATTCTGTTTTGATCCAGGCCGGCTATCCCGAGGTCGTCATCGACTCGATGAGCTCCACGCTTGCCGACCGGATCGTTCGCTATCAGTACCTGACCTCACCGGTGAATACCGACAGCGCCGGCTATACCCCCAATCCGACCCTGTTGGGTGTTCCCCTTTATATCGGCAGGGACGGCGCCGGAAACCTGCTGCTAAATGGCATCGCCACCGCGCCGGATAAGTCGGTGCAGGTGGGTAAGGCTTCGGTGTATTATCTCAATACCCTGGTCCCGGCAAGTGCGGACTCGCTCACGGAACTGCTGCAAACCGACTCCAGCCTCAGTCTTTTTGCCCAGGTCTTCGCCCGTACCAACCTTTACGACTCACTGCTGCTTTCGGGTGGTTTTACCGTATTGGCCCCAGTGAACAGCGCGATGCTGCAAGCGGGCTTCGACAGTCTGCGGATCGATACCGTTAGTATCGATACCCTTCTCTCACTGGCCCAGGATCAGGTGGTGAAAGGCGCCTGGTTCTCCACTACTTTTCCGTCCGCCCTCACCACACTTAACGGAAGCAATATTGCCGTCAGCGTCGTCAATGGTGTTCCCCAATTTGCCGGAAACGGGAACCCTTTGCCGGTCCATTGGCTCAGCGGCGACCAGGTATCCGGTGCAGGACTGATCCTGCATCATACCGACGGGGTTCTCTCCCCATAGCAGCCCCGACCAGGATGACCCTCACCCCGCGGCCCCTTGCCATACAGGTATAACAGTAAAATAATATATTCCTCCTTTGCCCAAACAGAATGGGGTTCGTTATTTTTGATCTATGCTCAATTTCAGTGATATCAAGAATCTGATCCAGCACAACAGGATCGCGGATTTCGTCAAGCTGAACAAGCTGACGCCCCGCGACATTGCCGAGTTTGCAAACCGCCATACCCAGTGGGCCGGAAAAATGTTCCAGCACCTGGACCCCAAGCATGCAGCCCGTGCCTTTAAATTCCTGCGCCGCAAAAAGCAGGAGCAGATCATCAATTCATTGCCGGAGGAGAAGGCGGCCGAACTGCTCAACGCCATGCAGCCTGACGATCGCACGGCCTTCCTGGAAGAGCTCTCGGGAAATCATGTAAAAGAACTATTAAAGATCCTCACGCCCGAAAATCGCGCCGAGACCCTCGAATTGCTGGGCTACGCCGAAGGCTCCGTCGGGCGATTGATGACACCCGATTACGTGTCTATAAAAAAGGAAGAGACTTGTGAGCAGGTGCTGGCGTATATCCGCCAGCGGGGCCAGGCGACCGAAACACTAAACTGGCTTTTTGTCATCGACGAAAAAGGTGTACTCATCGATGATGTCAATATCAAGGATTTTCTGATCGTAGACCCGCTGACAAAGGTGTCGGAGATCATGGACAACCAATTTGTCGCCCTCAAAGTCAACGACGCCCAGAAAGAGGCGATCCTCGTCTTCCGCAACCACAGCCGGTATGCCCTCCCGGTGGTGGACGACAAAGGCATCCTGTTGGGTATCGTTACGCTCGATGACGTCTTACGGCTGGCGGAATCGGAAGGCACGCGCGAGATCCAGAAGATCGGGGGTTCCGAAGCGTTGGACGAGCCCTACAACACCATTCCCTTCGGCAGCCTGATCCGCAAACGCGCGGGGTGGCTGATCATCCTGTTCCTCGGCGAAATGCTGACGGCCACGGCCATGGGACATTTCGAAGACGAGATCAGCAAAGCCGTCGTACTGGCCCTGTTCATCCCGCTGATCATTTCCAGCGGCGGCAACTCGGGCAGCCAGGCATCCTCCATTATCATCCGGGCCATGGCCCTGGGGGAGATCGGCTTTGCAGACTGGTGGCGCGTAATCCGCAGGGAAATCCTTTCCGGTCTGGTGCTGGGCACCATCCTCGGTATTGTCGGTTTTCTTCGGGTGGCCATCTGGCAGGAACTGCATATCCAGACCTATGGCCTGCACTGGATAAAAGTCGCCTCCACCGTATTTTTCTCGCTTATCGGTGTCGTCATGTGGGGCACGGTCTCCGGCAGCACGCTGCCACTGATCCTGAAAAGACTGGGTGCCGACCCGGCCGCGTCTTCGGCGCCGTTCGTCGCCACCCTGGTGGACGTAACCGGTCTCGTCATCTACTTCAGCGTAGCCTACATCATTATGAGAGGGACATTGCTCTAGTAACTCGTCTCATCCAGCTGCACTTTCCCTTTAAAAGTCCAGAAGACAAAGGAGGTATAGATCCCGACAAGCGGGGTGCCTACAAGCGCCATCACCAGCAGGATCTTCATGGTGCGCGCGGAAGAAGCCGCGTTATAGATGGTAATGCTGTTCTCGGGATGTCCGGGAGAATACAACAGATAGGGGAATACTTCCAACGCCACCATGATCAGCAACAGGGATATCGTGACGGCGCTGCTGATAAAGGCAAAGCGGTATTTGCCCACCTTCACCTGTCTCGGGATATTGGCTATCGCCAGGATCATCAGCAGCGGTATCACGAAAAAACCCGGCCGGCCCTTGAAGAAATCGCTTAGGTGCGGGATATAAAGCAGCGTATACACGGTGGTGATGACAAAGCTGACGACAAAGAAGACGATAAAATTATTGGCCAGGACATGCAATTTGACAAACAGCCGGTTCTCCGTTTTCATGGTCAGGAAGATGGCGCCATGCATCATAAACAGGGCCAGGGTCGTGATGGCGACAAGGATCGCAAAAGGGTTGAAAAAGGAGCCGATGTCCCCGGCGAATTCCCTGTTCGCGTTGAGCGGCAGCCCTTCGACCACATTCCCCAGCATCAGTCCCAGTGAAAGCGAAATGATGATGGAGGCAAAACAATAGACGATATCCCAGGCCTTTCGCCACCAGGGCCAGGGCTCCTTACTCCGAAACTCGATCGACACGGCGCGGAAGATAAGCCCGACGAGAAAGATCATAAAGGGGACATAAAATGCCGAGAAGATGGCGGCATACGCGACGGGGAATCCGGCAAACAGGGCGCCGCCGCCGATGACCAGCCAAACCTCGTTCCCATCCCAGATGGGGCCGATCGCGTTCATGGCGATCCGGCGGCTTTGTTCTTTTTTCAGAAAGAGATGCAGAGAGCCGGCGCCGAGATCGAATCCGTCGAGGATGGCATAGCCGCTGATGACGGCCCCAAAAACGAGAAACCACCAGATATTATAGTCGAGACCCAGGAATTCGTGCATAGCTTTCTTACGATTGATGCTCCAAAAAAGGGTTATCCCGCCGCGCTCCGCTTTCCATCTCTTCCTTCGTTCCATAGTCCACCGGCCCATGCTGGATCTTCCGGTTCAGCAAAAAAAGGAACAACGCAAACAGCACGATATAGACGATGGTGAAAAGGATAAGAGAAAAAATGATCTGGTTTGCCGTGACGGCCCTTGACAGGGCATCCGAGGTTCGCAGCAACCCATAGACTACCCAGGGCTGCCGCCCCATCTCCGCGGTGAACCATCCCGCCTGGTTCGCAATCTGCGGCAGCAGAACGCTGAACGCATATACCCAGAGCAGCCAGCGGTAGTTAAACAGTTTTTTCCGCCACCAGAGCCAACAGCCGAGCAGCGAGAGAAAGATCATGGTCACTCCGCAAATGACCATCAGATGGTAGAATTGAAAGACGCTGTTCACCTGCGACGGGCGGTCTTCGGGTTTGAAGGCCCGCAGACCTGTGACCGGCGCCTTGAAGCTTCCATAGGTGAGGAAGGAAAGTCCGCCGGGGATGCTGATCCCATGGGTCTTTTCATGCCGCTTGTCGACATAACCGAAGAGAAACATATCCGCGATGCCCGAGCTGTCGTAATGGCCTTCCATCGCGGCCAGCTTTGCCGGCTGATAGCGAGCTACCACCTCGGCGCTCCGGTCCCCGAAAAAGAGTTGGAGCAGAGAGAAGAAAGTAACGACGACGAGTGCGATCTTGAAGGTCGGCTTTGCGATCTCGAGATGTTTGCGGTGAAGAAGGTACCAGGCATTGACACTCAGCACAAGGAATCCGCCAGCGAGAATGGCGCCCGTCCATACATGGAGTATCCGATCCACGCTGGACGGGTTAAAGACCATGGCCCAGAAATCGATGATCTCCGCCCGCGCATTTAGTCCCTGGCCGACAATATGGAAACCTGCGGGGGTTTGCTGCCAGGAATTGGCGACGACGATCCAGACGGCCGAGAACATGCTGCCCAGGAAAACCATGATCGTCGAAAGAAAATGGATCCGCGGCCCGACCCGGTTCCAGCCGAAGATGAGAATACCCAGGAAACCCGATTCCAGCGCAAAGGCAAAGATCCCTTCCGCAGCAAGCGCACTCCCGAAGATATCGCCCACATATTTTGAATACGTGGCCCAGTTGGTGCCGAATTCAAACTCCATGATGATCCCGGTAGCGACGCCGATCCCGAAGATGAGTGCGAAGATGCGGATCCAGAAACGGACGGCCATTTCATAGACGCGGTTGCCGGTGCGCAGATAAAGCGCTTCCAGAATGACGAGCATAAGCCCCAAACCGATACTGAGAGGGGGATAGATATAGTGAAACCCGATGGTAAAAGCGAATTGGATCCTGGCCAGGATTTCGACGTCCATATAAGAAAAATTACTGCTTCTTCTTAAAAATGGGGACATTGCTGCAGGCCTCCCCATACAGAATGCTTTTCACAACCGGCCGCAACCTGCGGGCAATTTCAAGGTACGCGAATCCACCGACGGAAAGATCCCCGCAGCCCTTAACAACTACCCGTCTGTCGGTGAGTTCCGATACATCGATGGCGCGAAGGTTGGCCAGAAAGAGTTCCTGCAGCGCCGTCTGACGGTCGCCGAGGTAGAGATTTTTAATATACGGTTCCGCATGAACGGCGACCAGCATATACGCCCACAAGGGAATGATGGTATCCACCGTACAGGTAATCGCCAACACCTTATCCTGGTATTGGCTCCAGTCGATGGTTTGCAGGGCCGCGCGGAATTCCTTTTCCTTCAGGATCATCTCCATGAACAACAGCGGCTTCAGGTCAAAGACGACGATCTCGTCTTTGGGATAGTACTCTTCCAAATCCAGCGTATACAGGCCGCTTTGCGCTACTTTATTGACAATCTCTTCTGCCACGGTGCAAAGATACGGCAAAAAAAAGCCAGACTCCCCGTGAAAAGAAGTCTGGCGCTTTTTAGAAGATTTTGCTAAAAGAAGGTAGCCCGGTAGTCCTTGATGTCCGCCAGCTTCCGCATTGCTTCCAGCAGGCGGGATCCCATGACCTGCCGCTGTACCTGTTCCTGCATAAACCGCTGTTGCTGGAGATCGGCATTCGGGTTGGACATGGCGCTGACGTTATTCACCTTTATAAAGAACAGCGCTCCGTTTCCGGCGATGGCCGGAGAGATGGGTTTGCCGGCGAGTTGCTTGTCGAAGGCCGCGCCGATAACCTTTCCTTCCTGACCCGCGTTGCCCAGCGTCATCGAGGAGAACCGGAGACTGTCGGCCTGCTGAACGGCCTGACCCGTGGCGCCGGCAGCAGCATCAAGCGATGCCAGGTTGCCGAATTTCTTTGTGAGCACCTCGGCTTTCTTTTTATTGCGCAAGAGAGGTTCTATCAGGTTTCTTGCCTTTGCGGGCGTCATCGTCCCTTCCTTATTGATCTCGGTAAGGATGGCCACGACATAACGGTCGCCGACGGTAAAGGGCTCGGATACGGTTCCGGCATCGGCCTTATAGGCCCACTGGACCAGTTGGCGGTTGACCCCAAGTCCGGGGATGCTCGATTCAGTCGGAGCGATATCGGCGGCCGGAATTTTTTGCAGATGATTTTTTTGAACATTCTCGTCGAAGGCCCTCGCATCCCGGCTTTGTCCGGCGAACTGGCTGGCAAGGCCGAAAGCTGCCTGATCCGTTTCCTGGCTGGCGTCGATCTTCCGGGTCAGGTAGGCGATCTTATAGGCCGGCTCGAAATTCTTCTGATCGAGGATCTCGATATAATGGTAGCCGAACTGGCTCTTTACGATCTTCTTCTCCCCTTTCTTACCGTTAAAGCAGAAATCGGAAAATTCTTTTACCATCCGGTCGCTGGTGAAATAGCCGAGATCCCCGCCCTTTTCCTTTGTACCCTGATCGTCGGATACTTTAAGTGCAAGGCTGTCCCAGTTGCCGCCATTTTCCAAAACCGTCTTGATACTGTCGATCCGCTTTTTTGCGACGCTGTCTTCGGCGATGGGTTGTCCCGTTTGCGGATTGACGGTGGCAATCAGGATATGACGGGCACGGGCCGAATCAGGGAGTGTCTTCTCATCCACCAGTTTCGCGAGAACATAGCTGCCCGCGTCGAGGTAGGGGCCGAAGACCCCGCCTTTCGGCAGTGCGAAGATCGAATCCTTATTAGGAACCATGATCCGGGATTTGCCCATGTAGCCGTTATAAAAAGGCTGCGCACTTCCTACGCGGCCAAAGAAAGCATCCATGTCATCCGACTTTTGAAGGTCCGGCGAAAGATCGACAAGCTGTTGTCTGATGCGCTGGCTGTCCGAAGCATTGGGTCCGGCGTTGAAAGACACATAGGCGATGCTCCGGCTTTCTTCCTGTTTGTATTGGTCCTTGTGTTTGTCGATATATTCCTGGATCTCCGCGTCGGAGATCTTTACCGAGCTGTCGGATACCGTGAAATAGGGCGCGGCGACATACGACACCGATGCCAGCTGGCTATTGTCGGCATTCGATTTCTCCAGCATCCACTTGGGAACGTATGCGCTGTTTACAAACAGGGCTGTATATTTTTCGCGCAACCGCATCTTGACGATCTGCGGGAGCGATTCCTCAAAAAACCGGCGGGCAGCCTCATAACGGCCATTGTCCGCGTTCTTTTTCGGTCCACTCTTATATAAGGTGCGCAGCTGGTTGATCTGGGCCGCTGCGGCCTGGGCGTCGAAAATTCCGGTCTTTGGATCGGTGAACGCCTGCTTGACATCCGGGATCGCATTGGCCCCGACCAGCATGTCGTTTACTTCCTTGTCGGTAACATCGAGCCCGAGCGACGCATAATCATTGGTGAGCAACGCGTCCTCCGTCATCGTACGCCAAACCATTTCACGGACGTTCTGCTGCATCGCATCATTGACCTGGTAACCTCGGGCCTTGTACTGCTCTTCCTGATCGTTTATTGCTTTCTCGAAATCGGTGATCTCGATCTTCTCTCCGTTAACCGTTCCCACCACAGAGGAGCGGTTTCCGAAGAGCTTGCTCTTTCCTGCAAAAGAATCCATTAAAAGAAAGCCGATAAGGCTTAGGGCGATCAGACCAAAAACTAACCAGGCCGCTTTCTCGCGGATTTGCTGAATAATTGACATATCTTTCTATTACCGCTTTTTCGGTGGATGGCAAAAATAGGGGAAATGAACAACTTGTGGAAAATCTTGTTAATTGGGCTTCCACTCAGCGTTTTAGCCCGCTTGCTTATCCCGTTTCCAACGCGTGAAACTTTTTGCGTGAAACCATAATCAACAAGGAGTTATGAATAACCCGGAAAGTCGGTGGAAAACCCGGGTTTTGCAGCTTCGGATCTTGGGGGTAGATGGGCCGCAACTTTATTTGGGTTGAACTGCGCACTCCCTGCCGTGTATAATTCCCCGGTTATTCCACAGCCGTTCACAGAGACCGGCCGAAATAGTTTTCCGGACGCCTTTTTCATCCACAGAAGTGGAAAACTGATGGAAAGCGTGATCCAAACAGCGATGTGACTTGTTAACTGAATGTGGAATGCGGTGAATAAAGTGGTAATTTGCGAATTCGAACAGCAGTGAAAAAAAGATTATCCACGTATCCACCAGTATAGTAGTAGTAGTTTCTTTTTAAATAATATTTTATTATTAAATACTATGGCTGATATTAACATCGCAGCGGCACGTGAAAAATTATCTTCGAAAGGTTTTTTGGATGTTGCGATTTCCCCGGAGCTGGATCTTTTCCTCGAGATCGGGAAATTGAAAAAGGAAAAGAACGCGGTTATCCTCGCCCACTACTACCAGGAGTCGGATATCCAGGACGTGGCGGATTTTCTCGGCGATAGTCTTGCTTTGGCGCAGCAGGCGGAAAAGACCACAGCGGATCTGATCGTTTTCGCGGGCGTGCATTTTATGGCCGAAACCGCCAAGATCCTTAACCCGGATAAGAAGGTCGTGCTTCCCGATCTGAATGCCGGCTGTTCACTGGCGGATTCCGCGCCGGGATATTTGTTTAAAGAATTCAAAGAGCGATACCCGGACCACCTGGTCATCTCCTACATCAACTGCTCGGCGGAGGTAAAAGCGCTGAGCGACATCATCTGCACGTCCTCAAACGCAGAGAAGATCATAGAAAGTGTGCCAAAGGACCAAAAGATCATTTTTGCACCCGATAAGAATCTGGGAGCCTACCTCATAAAGAAGACGGGCCGGGACATGGTGTTGTGGAATGGGGCCTGCATGGTCCATGAGATCTTTAGCCTGGAGAAGATCACAAAGCTGAAGATCCGGCATCCCAACGCAAAAATCATCGCGCACCCCGAATGTGAGGACCCGATCCTGCGGATAGCGGATTATATCGGTTCGACCACGGGGTTGCTGAATTATACCAAAAAAGATACGTCTTTGGAATACATCGTTGCGACAGAGACCGGAATATTGCACCAGATGCAGCTGGCATCCCCAAGGAAGACCTTTATCCCTGCACCGCCGACCAATAACTGTGCTTGCAATGACTGCCCGCATATGAAGCTAAATACGCTTGAGAAGCTATACCTCTGTATGAAGTATGAGCAGCCCGAATTGCTGATGGACCCCCGGTTGATGGTCGCAGCAAGAAAACCGATCGATCGGATGCTGCAGATCAGTGCAAGTTATGGTTTATAATATCTTAATTAGTTGATATTCAACTAATTATGTTCTTATCGGCCCATAAAGACCATTAGGATCTGTACATCACTGGGGTTAACCCCGCTGATCCGGCTTGCCTGACCCAGGGTTCTCGGTTTTATCTTTTTAAATTTCTGTAGCGCTTCGTTGGAGAGTGAGGCGATCCGGTCATAATTGAAGTTGTCGGGTATCAGCAGATCTTCCAGCTGGGCCATTCGCTGTACCAGTTCTTTTTCCTTCTCGATGTATACCTCGTATTTCACCTGGATCTCGGCTTGTTCAAGAATTTCCGGGGTATGATCTTTTAATGTATCACCAAACCTCGGAATAGATTGCGTCATCGATAGAAGATCGATACCCGGGCGAAGGAGTACCTGTCCGGCCTTTTGTTTTTGGTTCAGCGGCGCTGTATTCTTTCGGAGAAGATATTCTTCGGATTCTGTCGGATCGAGGGAAAAGGTCTGCAGCGTTTCTTTTATCTTTTCCACGCCAATCTTTTTCTTCATCGTTTTTTCCATCCGCTCCTGGGTAGCGAGCCCAAGCCGATAGCTCATTTCTGTCAGCCGGAGATCGGCGTTGTCCTGGCGAAGAAGTGTCCGGAACTCGGCGCGGGAAGTGAACATGCGGTAAGGTTCTTCGGTACCCTTGCTGATGAGATCATCGATAAGGACACCGATATAGGCTTCGCTCCGCTTGAGAATAAGCGGTTCCTGTAGTCTTATTTTTTGATGGGCGTTGATGCCTGCCATTAGTCCCTGACACGCGGCTTCTTCATAGCCGGTTGTTCCATTTATCTGTCCCGCAAAAAAGAGGTTGTCGAGCAGCTTTGTTTCGAGGGTATGCCGCAGCTGGGTGGGTGGAAAGTAATCGTATTCGATGGCATAGCCTGGCCGGAAGATGCGCACGTTTTCGAACCCCGGTACCTGCTGCAGCGCGGCGTATTGCACTTCTTCCGGGAGAGAGGTCGAGAATCCATTGACATAGATCTCGACGGTATTCCAGCCTTCGGGTTCGATAAACAGCTGGTGACGGTCACGTTCAGCAAAGCGATTGATCTTGTCTTCGATGCTGGGACAATATCTTGGGCCTACCCCTTCGATGCGCCCGGTATACATTGGACTGCGATCGAATCCGGTCTTTAAGATCTCATGTACAGTTGGACTCGTATAGGTGATCCAGCAGCTTCGTTGTTGAGCCGGCTTAGGAATGTCGAGATAGGAGAATCCGATGATTACCTCGTCGCCCTTCTGTTCTTCCATTTTTGTATAGTCCAGGCTTCGGCCATCGATTCGGGGCGGAGTTCCGGTCTTCAGGCGATCGCTTTCAAAGCCGAGGGAGACAAGTTGTTCTGTAATACCAGTGGCTGCCTTTTCTGCTACCCGGCCGCCACCAAAACGTTTTTCGCCGATATGGATGACCCCGTTGAGAAAGGTTCCGCTGGTAACGACTACGGCCGAGGAAAGAATGGTATGACCCAGGCCGGTAACGACGCCACAGACCCTACCCTCTTTTACCACCAGGGAATTGACCATGTCCTGGTAAAAATCTACGTTGGGAGTCTTTTCAAGCATTTCCCGCCAGGTGGTCGCGAATAGCATCCGATCGTTTTGAGCCCGGGGACTCCACATGGCGGGTCCCTTACTGCGGTTCAGCATCCGAAATTGGATCATGCTTTTATCCGTGACGATACCGGAATAGCCGCCTAGGGCGTCGATTTCCCGGACGATCTGACCCTTGGCTATTCCACCCATAGCGGGGTTACAGCTCATCTGGGCGATGGTTTGCATGTTCATGGTAATGAGAAGAACCTTCGAGCCAAGGTTGGCGGCAGCTGCCGCGGCCTCACAGCCGGCATGACCCGCGCCAACAACAATTACATCGTAATGGGGAAACATGCTGCAAAATTACTAGGACCCGGGCGAATACAGGGGAATATTTTGGCGGGGGGATGCGTTCCACGTGGAACGACATGGAGTAGAATTTATTATTGGTGACTTGAGGTGAAAGCCGCGGTGACCGAAAAGACGCTGAGATGCGACCGTTTCACGTGAAACGTTCATAAAGCGCCAGATATTTATCCTCCATTTTCCGCATTTCCAGTTCCTCTTTAGCCGTCTTGTCTTTAAATCCGCACAAATGGAGGGCTCCATGGAAGATCACCCGGTGTAACTCCCGCTTCAGGGGGGAGTCAAAATTGAGGGCATTATCCCTTACCCGGTCGACACTAATGTATATCTCTGCGGTTATCGGCTGGCCCTTTTCCGAAAGATCAAAGGTGATAATGTCCGTATAAAAGTCGTGATGAAGGAATTGCCGGTTGATATCCAGAAGGTAAGCGTCCGAACAAAAGACATATTGAAGCTCGGCAAGCGACTTGCGCTGTTTCTTAAAAAGCAACGAAGTAAATCGCTTTAGCCTGGTCCTGTCCACCAGGGAAATGGGCTCGAGGAAATTAAATCGAATGGTGGGATTATTCATAATTTTACAAAGATGAAAAGATTATCAGAATTAGAACCCGGAACCATCGCTAAGATCCACTCATTTGAAAAAAACGACCTGTTTCTGAAACTCATGGAAATGGGTTGTGTACCCGGAGAATGGGTCAGGGTTGAACAAATCGCTCCGCTTGGTGATCCCATTTCTATAACGGTAGCCGGGTATAATCTGAGCCTCCGCCTCGACGAAGCAGAGAATATCTTTATGGAGGAGGGGGAAAGATGAGGGTCGGGCTTTACTTCGGTTCTTTCAACCCGATTCATCACGGTCATTTACTCATTGCCACTTATCTCCTGCAGAACACCACTCTCCAGCAGGTTTGGTTTATCGTCTCCCCCCAGAATCCTCTAAAACCCGCAGCCTCCCTGCTTAACGAATACCACCGGCTACATCTTGTACAGCTGGCCATCGAAGGAGAAAAAGATCTCAAGGCGCTGGACATCGAATTCAAATTGCCCAAGCCTTCCTATACGGTTGACACCCTCGCCTATCTCCAGGAGAAATATCCCACACACGAGTTTTCGGTCATCATGGGGAGCGATAGCTTTCAAAACCTCCCCCGGTGGAAGAACGCAGAATGGCTGCTGAAGAACTATTCAGTTTACGTCTATAAGCGCCCGGAGCACGAGCAGCTTCCGGTCTACCCGGGAAGCAAGGACATTCATATCCTGGAGGCGCCGCTGCTTCCGATATCGTCCACCGGTATCCGCAAGAACAGAAAAGAAGGGAAGTCGATCCGCTACCTGGTCCCCGAAGCCGTACGGACAGAGATCGAAAGAAACGGCTATTACAGTTGATCCTTTTTCGGCAGAGACTTCATCACCAGTTGATAGGAATCATCGATCATCTCTCTTAATATCCGGGCAGGAATACTACCATCGGCAGTCACGG
>NZ_DASYCH010000058.1:0-13052 GCF_036500295.1 Puia sp.
CATCTGTTATGACTTCTTTTTCGTTACCGGACAGATCTATGTCGATACAAAGGCAAGTCCCGAGATCAGGGGGCAAGCCCAGGGATTGATCATCTTCGTCACCTATGGCGTAGGAATGCTGGTCGGCGCACAGGTCGCTGGTATGGTCTACAACAGTTTTTTAAAACAGGCGAAGTCATTGACGCTTCTGCAATGGCAGAGCTTCTGGTGGATCCCGGCCGCTTTTGCAGCCGCCGTCTTGCTTTTATTCGTCGTCCTGTTCCGGGAGAAAAAAAATACCGCCCGACCCGCCGTCAGTGTATAAAATTGCCGGTCGTATCTTTGTAACTATCATTTCATTTGCATTAATCGTTACTATATGCCAAAAATAGCCATGCTCGGCTCCGGCTTCATCGGCCGATTCTATGCCGAGTCCATCCTGGGTGGGAGAAGCCGCGACCGGATCGTCAGCGTTTACTCCCGCAGGGACGAAAGCGCCCAAAAATTTGCCACAGACTATCATTGCTCCCATTGGACAACAAATATGGAGGAATCCATCGCCCATCCCGAAGTGGACCTGGTCTGCATCTCGCTCCCCAATAACCTTCACGAGATCGCCGTCCTGCTCTGCTGCAAACATGGAAAGGCCGTGATGACCACCAAACCACTGGGCCGCAACGCCACCGAAGCCCGGCGCATGCTGGAAGCCGTCGAAGACGCCGGCATCTTTAACGGCTATCTCGAAGATCTCGTCTATACGCCAAAATTCCTCAAGGCATTCGAAAGCGTAAAGAACGGCGCCCTGGGCCGCATCCTCTGGTCCAAATCCCGCGAGACCCACCCCGGACCCCACAGCGATTGGTTCTGGGACCTGGAACAGGCCGGCGGCGGATGTATCCTCGACCTCGGTTGCCATTGCGTGGAGATCGCCCGGTCCTTTATCGGCAAGGATATAAAGCCCATCGAAGTCATGTGCTGGGCCGATACACAAGTGAAACCCATCGACGCCGAAGACCATGCCATCGGCCTGGTCAAATATGAGAACGGCGCCATCGGGCAGTTCGAGGTCAGTTGGACCTTCCGCGGCGGCCTCGACCTGCGCGACGAGGTGATGGGCACCGAGGGAACGATCTGGATCAATAACTTCCTGCGCACCGGCTTCGAAATGTTCACCACCGGCAAGGGCGCCGACTATGTGGCCGAAAAAGCGGAAAGCAATACCGGGTGGCTGTTCCCCGTCGGCGACGAACTCAACGAACTGGGTTATAACCATATGTTTGCCGATGTATTCAACGCCTTCGACCAGGGCAGGGCCCCAAAAGAGACCTTCTATGACGGCTATATCGTCAACGCCATCCTCGACGCGGCCTACCGTTCCGCAAAGACAAAACGCTGGGAGCCCGTACAACTCGAGATATGGAGAGGGCGCACCGGCGTGGGAAAAGACAACCACCTGACGGACTATGACGCCGATCATTATCTCGTAAAAGAGGAAATGACCCATTATGGCGCGAAAAAACTCATTCTGAAAAACAAAACGACGGGCAAGATCACGGAACAGGTGATCGACTAGCGCCCAAAACGAAAGCGAATGTCAAAAAAGACCGGATGGCTCCTGCTCACCGTCGCAGTCTTTGCCGTGTTGGCATATACGATCCAAAGAGACCGACGATATGAAGAGAACCTTAGCTCCGACCTGCGCAACCGGGTGGTAGGCGCAAGACTGATAAAAGATGGCCGGTCCCCCTATTACTACCGATGGGCACCGGGAGACCCCATCCGGTACTATAACCCGTTCGACTTTAACTTCTTTAAGATGTCGGCCGTCACGGCCTCGCCCTTTTTCCACCACCTGCTCTCCCCGCTGGCGGACTGGCCACAGGCGCGTATATCCCCCCTTTGGCTGGGCATTGAATATATCCTTTTCATCAGCGCATGGATCATGCACGTTCACGCCGGGCAGCTTTATATTTGTATGCCCTTCGGCGCGATGCTGTTCCTGTTTTGTTTTCGGAATGACCGGCACATCGGCTTTGCCTTCGCCTCCGGGACCTGCGCCGCCTTCCTGGTACTGATCCGGGTCAATATGATCCTGTTCTTTATTCCTTTTTTGTTCCTGGTCCGATTTTATACCCGCCGCCGGATACTGGCTTTTTTCCTGCCCGTCGTCCTGCTGACAGCATGGACCCTGGGCAATAGCCATGAGCGTCGCCTATGGCAGGATTATCGCAGCCAGGTATCCGATTGGATCGAAATGTGCCGGGGAGGCCAGACGCTCGGCTTGTACCAACTAAACAGCGGTGACCCGCATTATGAAACCTGGGAGGGACTGCATACACGCGAAGGCGTGCCGCTGCCGCCTACGCTGGATACCTTCTATTCGGAAAATGGAAGCGTTTTTCGGCTCGCCAAATCGGCCTTTCACCACCAGATCCCGCTCGCCGCCCTCGCCATCGCCGCCACCGGTATTATAATCGTATCGATCTGCATTTTTTATTTCCTCAACCGGCCTCTGCAGCAGGAGGACATAGACCGGATTGCGATCCTCGGCTTTTGCCTTTATATGCTGTCGGACCTCTTCTCCCCGATTCACCGCTATCAGTACTATACCGTCCAGTGGATCTTTCCCCTGCTGCTGGCGGCATCCTCCTTCCAGCCCCGCAGAAAGGTCCTTTATGGACTGCTGGTGACGGGCCTGCTGCTGAATTGCATGTATCTGCACTTCTTCAAAATGGAAAATACGCTCGGAGAATACCTGATGATGGCGGTATTATTGGTCTTATCCACATTCCCGGACCGCTTTTTCCCGCGCAAATCAACAGCAGCAAGCCTCTCCTAATCGACGGATAAACTAATTAACAATCGGTGGATAACCAAAACGGCTTTTTTTGGTTGGCTATGTTATTTTCGTGTTAGTTCTTGTTACGGTTTGAACGGGTGCCAACCCGTTGGAATTTTTGGGGAACGATTCGTCGTCATTTATTGTGTTTTAACTTGCAATCTGTTTTGTCAATGGAAAACGGAAACGAAATCTTATTGAAAGAAAATAAAGATCGGTTTGTCATCCTCCCGATCAATCATCCCCGTGTGTGGGAGATGTATAAGAAACATGAAGCCAGCTTTTGGACAGCCGAAGAGATCGACCTGAGCGGAGACATGCAGCATTGGGTAAAATTGAATGATGGCGAACGCCATTTTATCTCCCATGTCCTTGCCTTTTTCGCCGCCAGCGACGGCATCGTCAACGAGAACCTGGCCGTCAACTTCATGAGCGAGGTCCAGTTACCCGAAGCACGCTGCTTCTACGGATTCCAGATCATGATGGAGAATATCCACTCCGAGACCTATGCCCTGCTCATCGATGCCTATATCAAGGACCCACAGGAAAAATACCGTCTTTTCCACGCCATAGAAACCGTCCCTGCCGTACAGAAAAAAGCGGAATGGGCGCTCCGGTGGATCCAGAACGGCTCTTTCGCCGAAAGACTCGTCGCCTTCGCCGCCGTAGAAGGGATCTTTTTCAGCGGCAGCTTCTGCTCCATCTTCTGGATGAAGAAAAGAGGCCTCATGCCCGGACTGACCTTCAGCAACGAGCTGATCAGCCGCGACGAAGGACTGCACTGCGAATTCGCCTGCCTCCTATACAGCATGCTGGAGAACAAGCTTTCCAACGAAGAGGTCCGTGCCATCATCAGCGACGCCGTGACCATCGAAAAAGAATTCATCACCGAGGCGCTGCCGGTAGACCTTATCGGGATGAACGCCAAACTCATGCAACAGTATATCGAATTCGTCGCCGACCGCTGGCTCGGAGAACTGAGCGTCCCCAAACTCTTCAACACCGCCAACCCCTTCGATTTCATGGAAATGATCTCCCTGCAGGGCAAAACGAATTTCTTTGAGAAACGCGTCGGCGATTACCAGAAATCAGGCGTCATGTCCGGGAAAGAATCCCAGGCCTTTAGCCTCGAAGAAGACTTCTAAAACCAAACCCCAAAACCTTTCCGGCAAACAACACCCAAATCAGCAACTACTAACCCATTGATATATGTTCGTCATTAAAAGAAATACCCGCAGCGAATCCGTGAAATTCGACAAGATCACGGCCCGCATAGAAAAATTGTGCTATGGCCTCGACAGGAGGTTCGTCAACTCCATCGATGTCGCAAAAAAAGTGATCGAAGGACTCTATGACGGCGTCACCACCACCGAACTGGACAACCTGGCGGCCGAGACCGCCGCTTCCCTGACGGTAAAACATCCCGACTATGCCCTGCTCGCCAGCCGCATCGCCGTCAGCAACCTGCATAAGAATACCATCAAAAGCTTTTCCGGCACCATGAAGCTCCTTTATGAATGCACGGACAGCAAAACGAATAAATGGGTTCCCCTCCTCTCGGACGAGGTCTGGGGCATCATCCGGGAGCATGCCGAACTGCTGGACTCGACCATCATCTATGACCGCGACTACGGCTTCGACTATTTCGGATTCAAGACCCTGGAAAAATCCTACCTGCTGAAAGTCGACGGCAAAGTGGTCGAACGCCCCCAACACATGTATATGCGCGTGGCCATCGGCATCCATCGCGACAATATCGACGAAGCCATCAAGACCTATCACCTGATGAGCGAACGCTGGTTCACACACGCCACCCCCACCCTTTTCAACGCCGGCACACCAAAGCCCCAGATGAGCTCCTGCTTCCTGCTCACCATGAAGGACGATAGCATCGACGGCATCTACGACACGCTCAAACAAACGGCCAAGATCTCTCAAAGCGCGGGAGGGATCGGCCTGTCCATCCACAATATCCGGGCCACCGGCTCCTATATCGGCGGCACCAACGGCACCAGCAACGGCATCATCCCGATGCTCCGCGTTTTCAACGATACCGCCCGCTATGTGGACCAGGGCGGCGGCAAACGGAAAGGCGCCTTCGCCATCTATCTCGAACCCTGGCACGCCGACGTTTTCGAATTCCTCGACCTGCGCAAGAACCACGGCAAGGACGAAGCACGGGCCCGCGACCTTTTCTACGCCCTCTGGATCCCCGACCTGTTCATGCAACGCGTCGAATCCGGCGGCAACTGGAGCCTCTTCTGCCCCCACGAGGCGCCGGGTCTTCACGAATGCTGGGGAGCCGAATTCGAAGTACTTTACGCAAAATATGAAGCGGAAGGCCGCGCCCGTCGTGTCGTCAAAGCACAGGACCTCTGGTTCGCCATCCTGGACGCCCAGATCGAGACCGGCACCCCCTACCTGCTTTATAAGGACTCCGCCAACCGGAAAAGCAACCAACAGAACCTCGGCACCATCAAGAGCTCCAACCTTTGTACCGAGATCATCGAATACACCGCGCCCGACGAAGTGGCCGTCTGTAACCTCGCCTCGCTGGCCCTGCCCCGTTTCGTAAACAACGGCGTTTTCGACCATCAGAAATTATACGATGTCACCTACGAAGTGACAAAGAATCTCAATAAGATCATCGACTCCAACTACTACCCCATAGAAGAGGCTCGCAACTCCAACCTGCGCCACCGCCCGATCGGACTGGGCGTACAAGGACTGGCCGACGCCTTCATCCTGCTCCGGCTTGCTTTCGAGAGCGACAAGGCCAAACAACTGAACAAAGAGATCTTCGAGACGATCTACTTCGCCGCCATGACCGCCTCCAAGGATCTGGCAAAGATCGAAGGCCCCTATAGCACCTTCGCCGGCTCGCCCACGTCCAAAGGTATCTTCCAGTTCGATATGTGGAATGTAGAACCCAGCCTCCGCTGGGATTGGTACCGGTTAAAGGACGAGGTGATAAAATTCGGGGTGCGCAACTCCCTGCTGGTCGCCCCCATGCCCACGGCATCGACCTCCCAGATCCTCGGCAACAATGAATGCTTCGAACCCTATACTTCCAATATCTACGTCCGCCGGGTATTGAGCGGAGAATTTGTGGTCGTAAACAAACACCTGCTGAAAGATCTCGTAGAACTCAATCTGTGGAATGACGACATGAAGAACAAGATCGTCTTCCACAACGGCTCCATCCAGCATATCGACGAGATCCCCGTATCCATCAAGGAAATTTACAAGACCGTCTGGGAGATCAAACAACGCAATATCATCGACATGGCCGCCGACCGGGGAGCCTATATCTGCCAGTCGCAGTCACTCAACCTCTTCGTGGAGACGCCCTCGGCCAGCAAACTGACCTCCATGCACTTCTACGCCTGGAAAAGCGGCCTGAAGACCGGCATGTACTACCTGCGCACCCAGGCAGCATCACAGGCCGTACAATTCACCGTGGAGAAACAAGGCGGCAAGATGGTCGAACCCCTGATCAATACCCAGGCAAATCCCCAGGCGATCCAGGTAGCCGGCGCCAATCACGGCGAAGACATGACCGGCCCGACCTGCAGCATGGAAGAAGGTTGCGTCACCTGCAGCGCATAAGAAGGTTACGTCACCTGCAGCGAATAGGATAATTGCATCACCTTCAGCACATAGGAAGGTCGCACTAACTACAGCGCATTAAGATAATAGCGCATAAATAAATAAAACACTTAGGCTCCCAAATCAACCGGGGCCTAAGTATTTTTACGATTGCAAGTAAGATATTTTGTAGCTACTTTGGATCGTTCCTATAATCTAAACCTAAAAAAAACCGTTATGTTTACACGCACAAACTTCTTCGGCGCCAGTCTCGTAATCCTCGTGGCAATTATCCAAATGGCTTCTTAATCGGTCCGGGATCCGGAGCTTCTCTGTTTTGATCCGGGGCCTCCTGCGTTTTGATTCGGAGCCTTCTCTGTTTTATTTCAATTTCATGTCGCTGATGATCCCTTCGATGCGGGCATTCAACTCCCCATGGATTTTATCGAAATCCTCGGCGCGCTCCAGCTTCGCATGTACACTGAAATAGAATTTGATCTTCGGCTCCGTTCCCGAAGGCCGTGCCGAGATCTTACTGCCATCCTCCAGGATGAACTGCAGCACATTCGACTTCGGTAGCGAGATCGGAGACGACTGCCCCGTCTGTAAATTCCGCGCTGTCCGCAGCTCGTAGTCCAACATTTGCACCACCGGTGAACCATTGATCGCCGTTGGCGGATGACCGCGATAGGCACTCATCATATCCGCGATCTCCTTCTGCCCGTTCATACCCTTCTTCGTGATGGAGATCAGGTTCTCCTTATAGAATCCATATTGCACATACAACTCGATCAGTTTCTCATAAAGACCGCGGCCCTTGCTTTTTTCATACGCCGCCATCTCGCAAAGAAGGGCAACCGCGCTGACCGCATCCTTATCCCGGACCTGTGCGCCGATCATCAGTCCATAACTTTCCTCTCCCCCGATGATATAGTTTTCGGCTCCTTCCTTTTCCTTGATCAGTTCGGCGATATATTTAAAGCCCGTCAATACATTATAACAGTTGATATCATTGCGCCGGGCGATCTCATCGATCAGGTTGGTGGTAACGATGGTCTTGACCACAAAATCCGTGGGTCCCGCAACCCCCTTGGCCTTGCGTGCCTCGATCATATAGTTAAAGGCGAGGACCGCCGTCTGGTTCCCATTCATCAGGGCCCAGTCCCCATTCTTGTCTTTAACGCCAATGCCTACCCGATCTGCGTCCGGGTCCGTGCCCAACAGTATATCCGCATCGATCTGCTTGGCTTTTCTCAACCCGATGCTCATCGCCTCACTTTCCTCCGGGTTGGGATAGATCACCGTAGGAAAGTTACCATCGGGAGTGGCCTGTTCATCCACCACATGCACGTTGGTAAAACCAAACCGCTGCAATACTTCCGGCACCAGTTTGATCCCCGTGCCATGGATGGGGGTATAGACGATCCGCAGATTATGCTGCTTTTCAATGACCTCGGGATATACCGATAAGCTGCGCACCATCGCAATATAGGCCTCGTCGATGGCTCCGCCGATCATCGTGATATTCGACTCTCCCCCACTCCATTTTACTTCGTCAACCCCTGCGATCTTTTCCACTTCCCTGATCACATTGGTATCATGCGGAGGTACCAACTGCCCGCCATCATCCCAATAGGCCTTATACCCATTATATTCCTTGGGGTTATGAGAGGCCGTAACGACCAGCCCACCCTGACAATGCAAGTGACGGATCGTAAAGCTCAACTCCGGCGTAGGCCGGAGAGATTGAAAAAGGAATACCTTTATCCCATTGGCGGCAAAGATGTTAGCGGCGGTCTCCGCAAAGAACCGACTGTTATTACGACAGTCATGCGCGATGGCCACCCGAACTTCCTGTCCGGGCCACGATTTTTTCAGATAATTCGCATACCCCTGCGTCGCCATTCCCACCGTATATTTATTCATCCGGTTCGTACCGACACCCATAATACCCCGCAGCCCGCCGGTTCCAAATTCCAGGCTGCGATAGAATGCTTCGGTCAGCTCCGTCGGATTTTCCTGCTGTAACCGGGTGATCTCGTCTTTTGTAGCCTGATCATAGTTGCCTTTTAGCCATAAATCGACCTTTTTCTGTATTTCAGCGTCCATTTCCTTTGTTTTCTGTTTGAAAATTAATGATTTAGCCTAAACGGGCCCGATCCGGACAGGACCCGGACCCAATTTCGGTAAGATTGATAATATTAACAAATCTGGCCAGAAAGATTCCCCGGCACTCTTTTATTATTGGGAGATATACTACATTTGTTCTATCTTATCTTCCCTTGAAATCCCTCCGCAAGTAAGTATAACTTACTCTTCACAATATCAGGTGAAAAATTTGCTGTTGTTTCTGTACCGTTTGATCATTTATACCTCTTAATCGGAAATCGGATCATGATGTATTTGCTATTACGTAATAACAAGCAAAGCGGCCCCCATTCCCTGGACGAAATGAGGTCGTTGGGTTTAAAAGCCTACGACCTGGTATGGGTGGATGGTAAAAGTGCAGCCTGGCGATACCCCTGCGAAGTGGAAGAACTGAAAGCCTTCTCCCCCGTGGTAGAAGAACAACCTTTCGACCGTTTCTACAAAAAGACATCCCCCGCCAAATCAGCCGTCACTACCGCCGACCCCCCCACCGTCCCCGGTCGACGCATCATCTATGTCACCATGCCGGCCGGCAAAGGACCCGCCGTTCTTCGCGAATCAACCGTCCAGCGTGAATCCTCCCGCAACAACGGGTCGACTGCCATTCTGCCGGCCGCCCCCTCCCGGTCCGCAGAACCCCGGGCAATAGACATCCAGTTTGTCGATCCGCCCCCGCGCGAAACGGCCCCCCGGATACTAAACGATCCCCTCGCCGCCTACCAGCCCGCTCCTGTGGTGACGATAAACCAGCCTACCCGAACGGAACCTATCGAACCCGTAAACAAGTATGCCCGGACGGAACCCGCCGTTGAAACGGTAAACCGGCATCCCCGAATGGAACCTGTTGAAAAATTATCCCAGTTTCAGGCAGATTGGAAAAATAATGTAGAATTAACGCCCCCTATCCATAAACGGAAAACGACGAGGATCCTCCAACCCCTCCTCGTTGTGGCCTGTATCCTGGCCTTGCTGGCTGCCGGGATCTTTATTGGTCTGTCCATCAACAACGGCGGCCTCAGGTTGCGGCAAAAGATCGCCGCCAGGGATGCGTTGAAAGGGAATGGGCCCACCGATCGTACCTCGCAGCAACCGCCGGCGCCCAACACTACGTCGTCCGCCCTGGTTCCCTCTGTTCACGTCTTGTCCGCCGCCGATTCGATAAAGGCAGGGCTGTCCACAACCCCGCCTTCCGGGCATATACTGCCGGATGCCGCTGCGGGCAATGCACAACTTCCCGGACACACCAACCCGAGGGAAAAACCCTCTACCGCTAATAGCCGGATCCAGACTCCTCCCATGACATCCTCACGGGGAGCGTTGTCCCCAAGGGACTCGGCCGCTGCCGCAGCCATGACACCCATGACAATACCCGTCGTCCACCGCGAAGCCATCCATCGCACGGACCCTCCCACAGATAAAAGCGATAACATGGACAAGGAAGTGGTCCGGAATAATATCGCAAACCTCGTTTCAGTCGGCACAAAAGGTTACAAGATAGGCACCTTCGGAGGCATCTCCGGTTTGCAACTGACTGTTAGCAACCGATCTGTATACCCGCTGGACCTGGTCGTAGTGGAAGTGCAATACATTCAGGCCAACAAAAAGACCTTCAAAACGGAAAATCTGTATTTCCGTAGCATCGGCCCCGGCTCGGCGATGATGCAGGAAGCACCCAAGAGCCCCCGTGGCATAAAAGTGCAGTATAAGATCATCCTGGTGAATTCCAAAGAACTCGGTCTATCCTATTCCGGGATTTAAAAGGATCCATAAACCCATCTATAAAATAGATTTTTCAACATTTCTTCTCATTTGGCATAGTAGTTGAAAACCCTAGTAACACCCCCGGGACTCTTTTGCCACCTGTTCAATCTCTAATTAAAATGCCTGTTCGCGAGCGAATCCGTATGCGTTTACCAGAAATGGGAACCATCCATCAATTGTGAATTAAAAAACTTGAACCGGTATGAGAAATGCAATGTTGCAATTATGTCTTGTCGTAATAGGAGTCACGAGCATTCACGCCGTTAAATTATTACAAACCAGCTCTTTTCACGTAAGATTGTTACCGGCCCGGGGCGTCGGGAAGGTATGGGCCATCCAGGGCAGCGATTCGGTCGAAATGACAAATGTCAATGATGAATACTACCTCCGGTCCATCAACCCCGGTCACTGGCAGGTTTTGGTACTGCCAAAAGAGCCCTACTGCACAGCCCGCCTCGAAGTCACCGATATGAAACCCGGTACAGACCGCGATCTCGGGGAGATTCGCCTCCAGACACGAGCCGAAGGCATAACCGTACGAGACGACGTCCTCCACCGGGCCCGTTAACGATCAAAGCGAACGGGTGACAACAGCCGAAGCGGAACTCATCTGGCATTTTAACGATCAAGGCGAACGGATATCATAAAACAATAATCGAATTGGTACATAGGGACGGTTCAGGACACTCAGTCAGCACTTCAAGGCTGACTGAGCTTTTTTCTGCCTGTGTCATCCAGGAAAACCTACCCCTTCAGGATGCCGGAAAGGTTTTATATCTGCATTGTTAGCAGCCGCTATACAAAACCCCTTAACTTGTGCACTCAAAAATATTGTACGGATGCAACAAATCCTCCTCTTCGGCGCCGGCAAATCGGCCACCAGCCTGATCCGCTACCTGGTCGGAGTGACCGCAGCCCGGAACTGGCGACTGGTGGTTGCTGACAGCGATCTTGCCCTGGCCAGTTCGAAGATCGGTTCCGCCCCTCATGCCCGGGCCGTTGCGACAAACGTAGCCGACCAGCCCGCCCGGGAGGCGCTTATCAAAGAAGCGGATATCGTTATTTCCCTGCTGCCCCCCGCCCTCCACTACCTTGTAGCCGGTTCCTGTCTCGTATATAAAAAGAACCTGCTGACCGCTTCCTACCTGGACCCTGCGATCCGTAAACTGGAAAAGGAGATCCGGGACAGCGGCCTTTTATTCCTCTGTGAAATGGGACTCGATCCCGGCATCGATCATATGAGCGCGATGGAGTTGATCGGACAGGTAAACGAAGAGGGAGGCCGCATCCATTCCTTCCGCTCCCATACCGGTGGGCTGGTGGCCCCGGAGAGCGACGATAACCCCTGGCATTATAAGATCAGTTGGAACCCCCGCAATGTCGTCCTGGCGGGTTCCGCCGGCGCCGCATATAAAGAGGAAGGCCGGACCATCACCCGCACTTATGGCCAGCTCTTCGACCGGCCGGGGATCGTATCCGTCAATGGCATTGGCAGTCTCGCCTGGTATCCCA
Source organism: Puia sp. (assembly GCF_036500295.1). Lineage (NCBI taxonomy): Bacteria > Pseudomonadati > Bacteroidota > Chitinophagia > Chitinophagales > Chitinophagaceae > Puia > Puia sp. The sequence continues at coordinate 11,828 of NZ_DASYCH010000058.1, forward strand.
ATCGTGACTCCCTGAGCTATATCCCTGTCTATGGACTGGAAGAGGCCGAAACGTTTATCCGTACCACCTTGCGCTACCCGGAATTCTGCCGTGCCTGGTCAGGTATTGTCGATGCCGGCCTGACCGACGACCAGCATGCACTCCGGACTGCTCCCGCACCCAACAGCAACGATCGCACTCCTGGAAGCACCAGCCTCACTGCCGGAATCACCGATCGCACTCCCGGCAGAAGCACCCTCAATCCCGGAAGCACCGCCCACACTCCCGGCACTCAGCTTTCCTCCGCCCTCACCTTCGCCGACTGGTCCGCGCCCCTCCTCCCCTATGTCAACGACAGCAACCGCACCGCATTCGAATTCCTGGGTCTCTTCGATCCATCCCCCGTCCCCGCACACGCCCGCAGCTCTGCCGATATCCTGCAATATCTTTTAGAGACCCGGCTTGCCATGCAGCCGCAGGACAAGGATATGATCGTCATGTTGCATGAAATAAGTTATAAGACGGCGGCCGCGTCCCGCGAAGTCACCAGCACCCTGATCGTCAAAGGCGAAGACAATCTGCAAACCGCCATGGCCAGGACCGTCGGCCTGCCCCTCGGCATCGCCGCCAAACTGATCCTGGAAGGGACCATCCGCCTCACCGGTCTGCATATCCCTATCCTCCCGGAGATCTATATACCCGTCCTCAGAGAACTGGAAGAGCAGGGCATACGATTCGAAAAAGCGACACTTGAAAAAGTCCCTTAATTCACCTCCACATCCAGCGTCCCCAGGATCTCATAATTAATATCCCTGAAATAAACCCTGTACTTCCCCTTCTTCAGGTACAACAAATAATTCTTCTTTCCTCCGCCAATATATGTCTGGTCCGCAGGCACCAGTTGCCACGGCGTATTTTCATTCCCTGCAATCTCACTCTCATAATACGCCTGTACAAAGAAAACGGTTGGTGATATCGGCTTGATAAACGTCGCCTTCCGCGTTCCCCCCAGGCTCAACCAGGTCGGACGACCCTCTTTATACGTCGTAAGCGGATGAATGACGCTTAGATCGTAAAGATCATTGTTGATGGCATTCACCGGCACATTATCGATCAGCGCAATAGAAGCCACGGTCAGCGGATATTTCTGCAAATACGCCTGGTAGATGACCCGGCCATACCCAAAATTGCTCTCCTCCGTCATATCCGTTTGGTCGATCGTCAGGGGATCGATACCCGAGATCCG
>NZ_DASYCH010000059.1:0-15758 GCF_036500295.1 Puia sp.
ATAGGTGGGGTATGGAATGGGAGAGGTATAGTATTGAGGAAGATGCGGATAGCAGGACCTATGAGTTCTGTAGCGATGGACCTAATGGTCGGATCAGGAAAGCTGTGAGATTTCAGCGTGCACGGAAACTGGGACCGAATGCTTACAATCTTTTATTTGGAGATTATGACCCGGAGACAGACCATATCGATGATAGAGCCATCACCAACAATGGAGATCACAGGATAATTTTAAGAACGGTCGCAGAGGCCATAGAAAAATTCGTAAATTCATATCCCCAGGCTATTATTTTATTAAGAGGTTCTACGGCTTCCCGTTCGAGGCTCTATCAAATGGGAATTTCGTCTGCTTGGTTGGAGATCAGCAGTCGGTACGATGTTTGGGGAAGGCGAAATGCCGATTGGTCGTCATTTGCAAAAGGAGTCAACTATGAAGAATTTCTTGTCTTTAAAAAGATCTCATAAAATCAGGAAGAAGAGAAAATGGATCAAGGTTGCTCCATCCGGGCTTTTCAAAAACGGGGAAACCTATCCGCTTTACGTTTCGACCGAACCGTTCGATGAAACTGCGCCATATTATGTTAAAGCGCTGGAAGAAGCATATCGGGTTTTCGAGAAGGCGCCGCTTCCTGAATTCCTCCAAAAACGGGCGCAAGGGATCAAATAATCTTTACTTCTTTTTTTTCGCGGTGCGCTTCGCGGTGGCACGCGTACGCGTTTTCAGAATGGGCAAACGCTCATCGGCCGGCACGGCATTCGCCTCGCCATAATGCTTCGCAAACCACTTACAGGCCTGCTGCAATCCGCATTCGGGGCATTTCGGGGTGCGCGCGATGCAGATATAGCGGCCATGAAGGATCAACCAGTGATGCGCGACATGCACCATCTCGCGGGGGATGAGTTCGAGCAGCTGCTTTTCCGTAGCGAGGGGCGTCGTCGCATTCACCGTCAGGCCGATGCGTGCGGAGACGCGGAAGACATGGGTGTCCACCGCCATATTGGGCTGGTTATCGACAACAGAGGTGATCACGTTGGCGGTCTTGCGGCCGACACCGGGCAACTGCACCAACTCGTCGACGGTGAGGGGGACCTCGCCGCCGAATTTGGTTATGAGCATTTGCGCCATGCCGATAAGATGCCTGGTCTTGTTGTTGGGATAGGAGATGCTCTTGATGTAGGGAAACAACTCGTCGAAGGTAGCTTTGGCCATCGATGCAGGATCCGGGTATCGTTCGAAGACGGCCGGGGTGGTCAGGTTGACCCTTTTATCCGTGCATTGTGCAGACAGGATCACCGCCACCAACAACTGGTAGGGGCTGTCATACAAAAGCTCAGTAGCTGCGTCCGGGTTGTGTTTGCTGAAATAATCCAGTACGAACTGAAAGCGTTGCTTCCTGGTCATTGATTAGTGCTGTACAGATTCCTGTACTGCCGTCTTCCTGGCATAGTTCATCACGCGCTGAATAACTTCCATTCGGGGAGATACGACCACTGCGTCGAGTTCATGCGACGAAGTTCGCAGAACCTCCAGTTTCTGACGAAGCATCCAGTCTTCCTTTAGCGCAGCCTCAATCGCTACGGTCAACTCGGGGGAAGACTCTTTATACAAATACCGTAAAAGATCCTCCGGTGTAAAGAGTGTCATAGGCAAAACCATTTTATGTCCTAATAAAATCCGAAGCAGTAAAAGTGAAACGTCCGCTATGAAAACGGTATTTGGGTACTGTTATTGTCCGGTAAAGCAATTATTAACTTTTCCGAGGGCCGTACCCGGCCGGGGCTTAGTAAAAAAGGGGGCGAGCAGTGTGCAAATAAATGAGAATCAATGTTTGGCAGGTGCGTTTTCGTCTCGGATCACAAAGAGATCTTCATTGTCTCTTTTCATAAGATACTTTTCCCGGGCGTATTTCTCAAGAACGGCGGGATCGGTTTTCAACTGATCCAATTCTTGCTTGGTGGCGGCGATCTGCTGTTCGTAATACTTCTTACTTTTCTCCAATCGTTGCAGTTCGCCCCGTTCCCGGAAATGGCTGGTGATGAAATCCCGGTTGTCGAAGAAGAGGATCCAAACGGTAAATCCTACTGCCGTCAGCAGGTATTTGTTCTTCAACCAGGATGGGATATGCGTCAACCACTTCATACAAAACAAAAATCCCGACCCGGGCAGCCGGGTCAGGAGAACAATCTACAACTTATTTTTTGAATTTGATCCTTCCCTTGGGATAAATCCCGGCGTCGCCCAGCTCTTCCTCGATGCGCAGGAGCTGGTTGTATTTTGCCAGCCGGTCCGTCCGGGAGGCGCTGCCGGTCTTGATCTGACCACAGTTAAGCGCCACGGCAAGGTCGGCGATGGTGGTGTCTTCGGTCTCGCCGCTACGATGGCTCATGATGGTTGTATAGCCATGGCTCTGAGCAAGTTGTACGGCATTGATGGTCTCGGTCACGGTGCCTATCTGGTTTACCTTGATGAGGATGCTGTTGGCCACGCCCTTGTCGATCCCTTTTTGGAGGATGCGGGTATTGGTGACAAAGAGGTCGTCACCCACCAGCTGAACCTTGTGGCCGACGGCGTCGGTGAGCTTTTTCCAGCCATCCCAGTCCTCTTCCGCCATCCCGTCTTCGATGGAGATGATAGGATATTTGTTGACCCAGGAGGTCCAGTATTCCACCATCTGATCGCTGGTCAGCTCCTTGCCGGTACTCTTGTAAAATTTGTATTTGCCGTCTTTGTACATCTCGCTGCTTGCAGCGTCGAGGGCGATGCCGATCTGGCTGCCCACTTTGTAGCCGGCCGCTTCGATGGCCTGGAGCACGGTCTCGATCGCCTCTTCATTGCTCTGGATATCCGGCGCGAAACCACCTTCATCACCCACGTTCGTGCTATAGCCCTTCTTCTTCAGAACGGATTTCAGCTGATGGAAGATCTCCACTCCCCAGCGCAGCGCGTCGCTAAACGTTTCAGCGCCTACGGGCACGATCATATATTCCTGGTAGTCGATCTTGTTGTCGGCATGAACCCCGCCATTGAGGATGTTCATCAGCGGCATCGGCAGCATGGTGCTGTTAACCCCGCCGAGATAGCGATACAGCGGCAGCTTGCTTTCTTTTGCAGCAGCCTTGGCCACGGCCATGCTGACGGCCAGCAAAGCGTTGGCGCCCAGCTTGCCTTTGTTGTCGGTGCCATCCAGGTCGAGAAGCCGGGCGTCGAGGCTGGCCTGCTCGTTAACGGGAAAACCGATGAGCTGGTCGGCAATAATATCGTTCACATTCGCCACCGCTTTCAATACTCCCTTTCCGTTGTAGATAGACTTGTCGCCATCCCGGAGTTCTACGGCTTCGTGGATACCGGTGGAGGCTCCGCTGGGCACGGCGGCCCGGCCGCGATGGTTGTTTTCCGTCACAACGTCTACCTCGACGGTAGGATTTCCCCGGCTGTCTAAGATCTGTCTTGCATGAATGTCGGCAATGTAGCTCATGATGAATTCGTAGTTTTAATCTTGTTATGTGCTGAAAATGCGCTGCTGGAAAAATAGCGCATTTCCAGCAAAGCGCTAATGTTTGTCCTTTGGACGAGAGGCCAGAGGCCTCTCAATGGGTCAGGCTCCGGAAGATCGCTTCCAGACTTCTGTTTTCGCTTTGCAAAGAAACAATGTTCCACTTGTTCTGCAAAGCCAGTTCCAGCAATTGTTTTTTCACCGTATCAGGCTCTTCACTTTGCAATTCCCATTCCAGATCGGAAACCGCAAGAACCGCGATCACCCCGTTTAGCTGCTGCAGTTTAGCAGGGTCCAGCGTTTCCCGGAAAGTTACCCGGATCGTGCCTGCTGCGCTGCCCTCGGTACGGAGCCGGCTGATCGAGCTGTCGGCCACCAGCCTGCCCCTGTTGATGATCACGACGCGGTCGCAAAGGGCTTCCACCTCCTGTAAGATATGCGACGAGAACAGGACGGTCTTGTCTTTCCCAAGCCGTTTGATGACATCGCGGATCTCGATGATCTGGTTGGGATCGAGCCCGCTGGTAGGCTCATCCAGGATCAGCACTTCGGGGTCGTGGATCAGCGCGGCCGCAAGACCGACGCGTTGTTTATATCCTTTCGACAGCTGACCCAGCCGTTTATTGCTTTCCACCGTCAGGCCCACGAGGGTGATGACGGCTTCGATACGCGCTTTTTTATCGGCGACCTTGTGTACGTCCGCAATAAAGTCGAGATATTCCCGGACATACATATCGGGGTAGAGGGGGTTGGCCTCGGGAAGATAGCCGATCTTCTTCTTCGTCTCGAGCGGGCTCTCTTTTACGGAGATGCCACAAACCTTTGCTTCCCCGCCGTCCTGGCCGAGATAGCCCGTGAGGATCTTCATGGTGGTGGATTTGCCGGCCCCGTTGGGGCCGAGAAAACCGACGATCTCCCCTTTGTCCACTTGGAAGGATATGCTGTCTACGGCCTTCTGCTCACCATAGATCTTTACAAGGTCTTTTATTTCAATAGACATTTGACCGATTTACGACGCGAAGGTAAAGCATTACGCCTTCCCGGCATCGGCCCTTCTGGCGGGAAGAAAGAGTATCCCGACGATCAGACAAACGGCCGCCACCCCCACGGGATACCAAAGTCCCGCCAGCGCGTGCCCGGCGCAAAGGGTAGTAAGCAGTGTGGCGATGAACGGGGTGATCCCGCCGATGCCATCGCCGATCGCCGAAGGCAGCGCTGTACCCCCGGGAACCAGCTCGGCCAGAAATGCCGCCATCGGCCCACCGATCATCGTCGCATAAAAGACCATCAGGAACAGAATGCCCGTAATCTTCCAGTAATCGGCGCCGCCGATCTTCCGGCTGATGGTCACCACCGGCCTGGTCATGGGCGCCTTGCTGCCGCCGAAGAGGGTGTCTTTTTCCGTTTGCGTGACGATGAGCCCGCCCTCGTAGTGGTTAACGGTATTCGAGATATGGATGAGGTCCTTACTGTTTTCGATGAAGGTCACGGTGGAGCGGATCTCTTTTTCGGCGACCAGTTCGGTCCGGCCTGCGGTGTCCGGGATGGTCTTCAATGCCTGGAAAAGAAAAGGATAGGAGACAGCGGCCAGCAGCAGGCCGGTCATTATGATCCATTTTCGCCCGATCCGGTCACTCCAGCTGCCAAACAAAATGAAGAACGGGGTAGCCACTAAGGTAGCCAGCAGCAACATGGTCCTGGACTGGTCAAAATCGATCTGACAGACCGTTTCCAGAAAAGGCTGGATATAGAGCTGACCGGTATAAAAAACGACGCCCTGGCCCATGGTCGCGCCAAACACGGCCAGCAGGACCAACTTCCAATCTGCTTTGGCACCGTCCCTGGCCGGCATAGCCGGTGAAACCGGCCATTCCTGCGACTTTGTCCGGAACTTGACAGCGATGACCATCAGCGCCCCGGAGACCAGAAACGGGATACGCCAGCCCCAGTCATTAAATTTCGCGATGCTTCTCGAGGTGTCGGCGTCGAGGCCGCGGCGCACCAGCAGGATCACTGCCAGGCTCAGCAAAAGGCCTAATGAAGCCGCCGCCTGGGTCCACGAGGTATATAAACCGCGGGAATGGCCCGGGTCATAAGGAGCACTGCTGCCCAATGCCAGGCCTTGCAGCAGGCGGAGCAACAGGACGATCATCGGTGCGGCCAGACCGATCTTCGCATAACCCGGGATGAGCCCGATGGCAAAGGTGGACCCGCCCATCAGGAACAAGGGCAAAAGAAAGGCGTATTTACGCCCGGCCCGCCCGAAGCCGAAGACCCGCGCGCCAAAAGGCCGGACGAGGAACCCCGCCGCAAAGGTCGCCAGCGTGTACAACAACGCCGCTGTGGGGTTGGACTGAGGATAGAACTGACCGGCGATGACTGTTGCGAGACTACCGTAAATAAAAAAATCGTACCATTCGATGAGTGTTCCCACGGACGAAAAGGCAACGATCTTTCGAAACTCTTTTTTTGTCGGGTGGACTGGATGGGTAGATGCCATTGGGGCATAAAATTAGTCCAAACAGTCTTGTGAAAACAAAATTTGCAATCGATTCCGACGAATTTGACAAAAAGGATTAAAATTGTATAAACAATTAAACCACTACAACTAACGATTATGACTCCACCTGTTGTTACTGCCAGTAAGGAAGGTCTTGCCAACCCTGCGCCGCTCGGCCTTTGCGCCTTCGGCGCCACCACGGTATTGTTGAATTTGCACAATGCCGGAGTATTTGACAACAATTCCATGATCTTAGCCATGGGTATTTTTTACGGTGGTATTGCCCAGGTGATCGCCGGTGTCCTGGAAGCCAAAAAGAACAATACCTTTGGGTTGACGGCCTTTACTTCTTATGGTTTTTTCTGGCTGTCGCTGGTTGCGCTGATCGTGATGCCGAAGATGGGTTGGGTGGCCGCTCCGTCGGAGGGAGCCATGGTTGCTTATCTGGCAACCTGGGGGGTGTTCACGCTACTGCTTTTCTTCGGAACTTTGAAGCTAAGCCGCGCGCTGCAGTTTGTTTTTGCCACGTTGACTATTTTGTTCTTCCTGCTGGCGCTGGGGGATTATACAGGGAATAGCGGGATCAAGCATTTTGCCGGATATGAGGGCATTATCTGTGGAGCGTCGGCCATCTATACCGGGATGGCGGGTTTGCTGAATGAAGTGTACGGGAAGATCGTACTTCCGATAGGAAGCGTTTAAAAAATATTATTCTTTCTGGAGCGGCAGGAGGCCGCTCGTCCGGAGGACAATCATTAGCCGTTTGCAGGGATCGGGCTAATCTTTTGAAGAGACCGATTCCTGCAAATCACTCAAAAATCGAGCTATCAGATGAGTTATCCTTACCAGATCAAAACCCTGGAACAATACAAGTCCGAATACAAAAAAAGTGTGGAAGATCCGGAAGGTTTCTGGGCACGCATCGCCGCAAATTTCCAATGGCGCCGTCCCTGGGATAAGGTCTTGGAATGGAACTTCTCTGAACCGCGGGTCCGCTGGTTCAGCGGCGCGCAGCTCAATATCACCGAAAACTGTCTCGACCGGCACCTGGCGGAAAGGGGCGATCAGCCGGCCATCGTCTGGGAACCCAACGATCCCGAAGAGGATCTCCGCATCCTGACCTATAAAGAATTACACGGCAAGGTTTGCCAGTTTGCCAATGTTCTGAAGAACAACGGGGCAAAGAAAGGCGACCGGGTCTGTATCTATATGCCGATGGTCCCCGAGCTGGCCATCGCCGTGCTTGCCTGCGCCCGGATCGGGGTGATCCACTCCGTCGTCTTTGGCGGGTTCTCCGCCCAGAGCATTGCCGACCGGATACAGGACGCGCAGTGCAACCTGGTCATCACTTCCGACGGCGCCCATCGCGGCAATAAGGCGATCCCGCTGAAGTCGGTGATCGACGACGCGCTGGTGCAATGTCCGTCCGTCAAAAAGGTGATCGTTCTTACGCGTACACGGGTGCCTGTTAGTATGATCAAGGGCCGGGATGTATGGTGGGAGGATGAGGTCCGCAAGGTCGAGACCCAGGGTAATCCGGCCTGTCCGGTGGAGGTCATGGATTCGGAAGACCTGCTTTTTATCCTGTACACCTCCGGCTCGACGGGCAAGCCCAAGGGTGTCGTGCATACCTGCGGCGGGTATATGGTCTTTACCAACTACAGTTTTGTCAACGTCTTTCAATATCAGGCCGGAGAGGTGTATTTCTGTACGGCAGACATCGGCTGGATCACCGGTCACAGCTATATCGTATACGGCCCGCTCAGCGCCGGCGCCACCACGCTGATGTTCGAGGGTATCCCGACCTGGCCTGATGCCGGTCGCTTCTGGGATATCGTCGACAAATTCAAGGTGAATATCATCTATACGGCGCCGACGGCCATCCGCAGCCTGATGGGTTTTGGGCTCGACTATGTAAAAGGAAAGGACCTCAGCTCGCTGCGCGTGCTGGGAACGGTAGGCGAACCTATCAATGAAGAAGCCTGGCACTGGTATCACGACAATATCGGCAAGGGCCGCTGCCCGATCGTCGATACCTGGTGGCAGACCGAGACCGGCGGTATCATGATCTCCAACCTCGCGGGGGTGACGCCCGAAAAGCCGGCCCATGCCACCCTGCCGTTGCCGGGGGTGCAGCCCATCCTGGTCGATGAGAAAGGCGAGGAGCTGCAGGGTAATAACATCAGCGGGAACCTCTGTATCAAAACCCCCTGGCCGTCGATCATCCGAACGACGTATGGCGATCATGATCGTTGCCGCCAGACCTATTTTGCCACCTACCCCAATCTATACTTCACGGGCGACGGCGCACTGCGCGATGCCGATGGGAACTACCGCATCACGGGCCGTGTCGATGACGTCCTCAATGTCAGCGGTCACCGTATCGGCACGGCCGAGGTGGAGAACGCCATCAATATGCATACCGGAGTGGTGGAGAGCGCAGTGGTTGGATACCCCCATGATATCAAGGGACAGGGGATCTATGCCTATGTGATCTTCAACGGAAGCAAGAGTGATGACGAATCCATCCGTAAGGATATCGTACAGACGGTGGCGCGGATTATCGGTCCTATCGCCAAACCCGACAAGATCCAGCTGGTGAGCGGGCTGCCGAAAACGCGCAGCGGAAAGATCATGCGGCGGATACTCCGGAAGATCGCGGAGGGCGAGACCCAAAACCTGGGGGATACGTCCACCCTGCTCGATCCGGCCGTGGTAGAGGAAATAAAGAATGGGAAGCTTTAGGCGGCCAGGGGCGGAACTTCGGTATGTTCGGTTGGGCCAAGCCTGATGGCGAAAATCAATGCTGAATAATAACTTTCGCGCCGACCGGGGTCATATTATAGACTTCCTCCATGTCCTCATTTTTTAGCGAGACGCACCCATTGGTCCACATCTGATAGGCGTCCACCGCATTGTCATCATGCGGCCAGGTTCCGTGGATGGCGATGCCGTCACCGATCCTTGCTGCCTTGGGAATCAACCCCTTAGCCTTCCGGTCTTTGAATTTGGCGATATCGGCGGCCGTGGGGTAGTCCAGGTCCATGATCCGGGACCATTTCTCGTGCGGGCGTTTGGACGAGATGTGGAAAGTTCCTTCCGGGGTTTTTCGGTCGCCCTGGACCATTTTATCATCAAGTGACTTACTGCCGAATACTGCGGGATAGGTGGCATACCAGCCATCTTTGTCATAAACCTGCAGTTCGTAGTTGGATTTCAACACAACAATATATACTTCACCATCAAGGTGGGGATGGAAGAAGCGTCGGCTGGATGTGCGGTGGTGGGCATCACGGAAAGAGAAAAGGGTGATTACCATTAAGCTTCCAAGGAGCAGTTTTCGGGACCTCATAGATCGGCATTTTACCCTTGGACAACGCAGGGCAACGCCGGTTTATTTCGGAGAAAGAAAGTTTTAACAATTGGATGGGAATCGGGCATCCGAATAGCCCTGCAAGGTTTTACCAGTTGCCGATCCGGACTCCAAAATTGTAGGGAATCTGATCGAGGCCCCGGCTAAAGATGGTGCGGGTGGCATAGCTGGCGTAGAAGTTTATCCAGCCCAGCTGAATCTCGCCGATATAGGAGATCTTCCAGGAGTTGAGGTCGAAATCGTTGAATGTCTTCTCCTTTCCGAACTCGTGGCTGATCAGCTTCTGCCGCGAAGAATAGAGATAGCCGAAGCTGGCGCCGGCGCTAAGACCGAAAGGATGACGGCGGCCGGGGGTAAAGTTGAAGTTGAGCATGACGGGTACGGTGAGATAATCCGTCGCCAGCTTGTTCTTGCTATAGTTGATGGTGTCCATGATCACCGTCGTCGGGTTGGTGAGATAGCGGATATTGTATTCGTACCGGTAGTTGTTGAGTTCGATGCCGAGGCCATATTTCAGGTTGACGTAATGCTTGATCAGGTTGAGGCGCTGCATAAAGATCCAGATATTGACGTCGACGGTCTTGGGGAGCATGCCATAGCGCATCTTGAACCAGTTCTTGTTCGCACCCGGCGCAAACTGCTGGGCAGGCGCGGAAGTATAGACGGTCCTGTCGTTGAAACTGGCGAGCCCCAGATCGATGATGCCCCAGTTGGTGCTGACATTTGACGCATGGTGGTAGTGCCGCTGGTGTCTTGTTTTGATGCGCAGCGATGAAGTGTTGTAGTCTGTTGCGCCGTTACGGATGATCAGCAGGTTGCCGACCTTGAGCGTATCACCCTGCGCGTTTGCCTTCCCGGCGCCCGTCGTGTCGGTTTGAGCCTTGCTGATAAGGGCAAAGCACAGTCCTGCCGTAAGTAAAAATACCCGGTTCATAATTCGTTCTTTTTTTAATAAATTATTTGAGTTCAACCTGGAAGGCGCTGATCAGGACCTCTTTCTGCCCATCGTCGTCACGGTCGGCCGTTTTTCCAAGGGTGCGGGATACCTTTCTTAAAAGGCCCCGTAATTTGTTCCTGCCGGCAGGAGCGGCAGCGATCATCTCTTTTGTTTCATCCGCCCGGGCCTCTGCCAGCAGGGCCTGGGTGGCAAAAGAAGATTGTTCCTTTGGAATGTTGACGGCGGCAACGGTTGTTGCCGGCTTCACCAGGGTCTTTTCTCCCGCATCCGGCCGGATCTCCGCTATGAGCGAAGCGGTACCGGAGCGATTATCCGTAGTCGTGGGAACCGTTGCCGTCAGGGCGACCTCCTGCTGTCTGCCGGTGACGTCCGGTGCTTTTTCTACGGGAGCCGGGGGCTGCGCTTTCCGCTGTTGGACCCGTTTTGGCGGGTCGTTCTTCGCGATCTCTTTCTCCCGGCTCTGATCATCCTTTCCTGTAGAGTATAACGGCGCAGGGGTCGCAGGGGTTACAGTCGCCGGGGTATTTTTCTTTGGCGCACCGGACTGAACCAGCGTCGGCGTTTCGGCTCTATGCGTGACCAGCAGCAGCAATGCAACGAGACCGAGCACGGCCGCGGCGATGCCTGCCCGCATCCAGGGCAGGAAAACAATCTTTCTCTTTTCCGACCGGTAAAGACTGTCCTTATCGGGGAAGGAGATGGAAAGATCGGGCTGGCTAACGGTGAGCACCAATTGCTGTAGTTCTATTGCTTTCGAGGGATGACGGCCGACAAACTCTTCCACCGACCGGCGTCCTTCTTCGTCAAGTTCTCCGTCGATATAGGACAAAAGATCCTGTTGCACGAGGGCTTCCTTGTCAGGGAACACTTCGTGACGATCGGGGTGAACCCGGCATTGCAACAGGGTTTCCCATTCTTCCCGCAGATCGGGGTTCCCGCCCACAAACTTCTCTACGGCCGACCTTGCCGCCGGCGACAACTCGTTGTCGACGTACAGCAGGAAGTATTCTTCGTAGTTCTCTCTCGTTATCATGGCGCCTTAGATTAAGTTTTCCAATTTTACCAGATAGTTCTTCAACTGTATCCGCGCGCGATGGAGGTAGACCTTTACCTGGCTTTCGTTGAGTCCGGTGATCTGCCCGATCTCGCTATAAGAATAGCCTTCATAGTCCTTCAGCAGTACCAGCGAGCGTTGTGTCTCGTTGAGCCGCGAAAGCGCATCTTCCAGTGCCTTCTTCAGATGATGGACCGGCGTACTGACCCTCGCCTCCTCCCGGAACTCTTCCCGCAACTGAACGCGCTTCACCTTCCGCAGATGGTCGATCATCTGATGGTAGGCGATGGTGAAGAGATAGGACTTGCTTTTCTCGGATTCCACGCTTTCCCTGTTTTTCCAAAGCTTCTCAAATGCCGATTGGACCACGTCCCGCGCGTCTTCTTCCTGCCGAAGATTCTTCAGGATGAAGCGGTAGACATTGTCCGCATATAACCGTACGCATTCGTTGTATTCCTTCTCTGTCATAAGCAACCTCTATAATACGGTGATAGCCAGCAGAAAGTTACAGCCCAAATAAAAAAACTTGCGTGGGGAGGGAAAACAGGTTTTGCAAAACCCATTATTGGTTGGAGACCAAAAAGTTGCGCGTCAATGATTCCAGGAGGATAAATTCCGACTTGGTCTTTCCCGAAGGGCATTTGCTGCCGTCGCAGTTGGTGTCTTCCGGTTTGGAAGCCTGGCTGCGAACATAGGAAAATAGTACCAGGCTGACGGAAACCACCATGAGAAGGACGAACAACCGGATGTACTTGTTACGATTCATATAAAGATGGACGAACGGTCCATATGATAAGACGAAGGTATAACTAAAATGTTACAGGCGGCCAAAAATTTTGGCAGGGGAACCTAAGAGATGAGCATTCAACTACTTACCTTTGGCCTCCAAAATATGATCTTTTCATGAACTCCTCCTTTGCCAAACGCATTGCCGCCGAGCTGGAAGAAATAAAGTCTTCCGGCCTTTTCAAAACCGAACGTGTCATCGAGAGTCCCCAGGGGGCCGAGATCGTCGTCAACGGAAAGAAAGTGCTTAATTTCTGCGCCAATAACTACCTCGGATTGTCGTCGCATCCGGCGGTGATCGAGGCCGCGCATAAAACCGTCGACCGGCGGGGCTATGGGATGAGCAGCGTGAGGTTTATTTGTGGAACGCAGGACATTCACCGGGAGCTGGAGCAGAAGCTTGCGACCTTTCTCGGTACGGAGGATACCATTCTTTACGCCGCGGCTTTTGACGCGAACGGCGGGGTTTTCGAGCCCTTGTTCGGCGAACAGGATGCGATCATCTCCGATGAACTGAACCATGCTTCCATCATCGACGGCGTGCGGCTTTGTAAGGCGAAACGCTTCCGGTACAAGCATAACACCATGGCCGATCTGGAGGAGCAGCTGAAGGCCGCGCAGGATTGCCGTAGCCGGATCATCGTCACCGACGGTTCTTTCAGCATGGACGGGACTATCGCGCAGCTGGACAAGATCTGCGATCTGGCCGATCGCTATGATGCGATCGTCATGATCGACGAGAGCCATTCTTCCGGTTTCCTCGGCAAGACGGGCCGCGGGACGCATGAGCATTGCGGCGTCATGGGCCGGATCGATATCATCACCGGTACGCTGGGCAAGGCGCTTGGCGGGGCCAGTGGCGGTTTCACCAGCGGAAAGAAAGAGATCATCGAGATGCTGCGGCAGCGAAGCCGCCCCTACCTTTTCTCCAATAGTCTTGCGCCTTCCATCACCGGCGCGTCGATCGCCGTGCTGGATATGCTTAGCCAGACAACGAAGCTGCGGGACAAGCTGGAATACAATACCACCTATTTCCGCAAGAAGATGACGGACGCGGGTTTTGATATCCGGCCGGGTTCGCATCCCATCGTACCGATCATGCTTTATGATGCGGTGGTGGCGCAGAATTTTGCCGCCCGCCTGTTACAGGAAGATATCTATGTGATCGGTTTTTTCTTCCCGGTGGTCGCAAAGGGTCAGGCGCGCATCCGGGTTCAGCTGAGCGCGGGTCATGAGCAGCACCACCTCGACAAGGCGATCGCGGGCTTTGTCAAGGTGGGCAAGGAGCTCGGCGTGCTGAAGTAGATTGACGCTACAGGCTTGCGATCATACTTATCTCCACATTCACATTTTTGGGCAGCGCTTTCACCGCGTAGGTCTCCCGGGCGGGGAAGTTGCCGGTGAAGTATTTCCCATAGACGGTGTTGACATCGCCAAACAGCGCCATGTCGCTGAGGAGGATCGTTGTCTTTACGACCTGGTCAAAAGAAACGCCGGCAGCGGTGAGTATGGCGCGGAGGTTGTGCATCACCTGGTGGGTCTCGCCGGTGATATCCTTTGCGTCGACATTCCCCGTGGCAGGATCGATGGGGATCTGACCGGAGATGAAAAGGAGGTTGCCGGTTTTTACGGCCTGACTGTAAGGCCCGATAGGCGCCGGGGCATTGGGCGTGTTGATGATCGTATTTTCCATGCATCAAATATCGCCCCCTTCGGCCTTTTGGCAAAAACTAAGGCCTCGGGTGGCGATAACCAATATCTGGCTTCGCCAACAAGCCTTTGGCTTGTTTTGGGTAACTTTGCGTCCAAATTTACTCCCGCCTCCATGATCATTGCAGCCATCACTGAAAAGTATACCAACGAACAACTAAGTCTCTTCTTCCCGGGCGAAGGGATCGATTGGCGGATCGTGCGCGAGCCCGAAGCCGCGCGGGGAGCAGACGTGGTGATCGATCTCGATTTCGACAATGAAAAAGACCGCTGTGCTGCGCTGAACGAATTGCGGCCCGCGCTGATCATCGTCAACGCGGTGACGCCGACGATCCGGGAGATAGGCTATCCCTTTGTGCGGATCAACGGCTGGCCGGGCTTTCTCGAGCGGAGTCTTCATGAGCTGGTGATCCCTGAAGGATCGATGGACGTTGGCGCTGCCGAAGCTGCCGCAGATATTGCATCGCGGATCGCGGCAATCTATCCGCGGCTTGGACGCAACTATAAGCTCGTGCCGGACGTACCTGGAATGATCAGCGCCCGCATCCTTTCGACGATCATCAACGAAGCCTATTTCACCTGGGAAGCGGAGGTCAGCACAAAGGAGGAGATCGATACGGCGATGCGGCTGGGCACCAACTACCCGCTGGGTCCCTTCGAGTGGAGCGAGCGCATCGGACTGGGGCAGATAGCCGGCCTGCTTGGGTCATTGAGCAGTACAAACCCTGCCTATGTTCCGTCGAAAGCCTTGCTGCGCGCGGTAAAAGTGAAGGATAGGAATTAAAATATGATTAAAAGATAGATATAGAAAGTTTCGTTATGGCGCTCATCTTAAACATCGATACGGCTACGGAAAAGGCCAGTATTTGCCTGGCAAAGGATGGAAAAATGCTCGCACTGGCGGAGAGTGCTTCGCAGAAAGAACATGCGGCATGGCTGCATCCTGCCATCGAACAAATGATGACTGAAACCGGTTATCGTTTGCGTGATCTGCAGGCCGTGGCGGTTACGGCGGGGCCGGGTTCTTATACCGGGCTACGCGTTGGAATGGCCGCTGCCAAAGGGTTTTGCTTTGCTCTCGATATTCCGCTTATCGCGGAAGACACGTTGTCGACGATGGCCTTTGCCGCGCGTGAGCAGCTTTCCGGAGTGGATCTTCTATGCCCGATGATCGATGCACGACGCATGGAAGTATTCACTGCTATTTACCGAAATGATTTGACGACGATATTGCCATCAACTGCAATGGTCGTCGACGAAAATAGCTTCACCCCATGGTTAAAAGACCACCAGGTGTCGTTTTTCGGAGATGGAAGCAGTAAGTGTAAACCTATAATTCTAAGCCCGCATGCAGGCTTCGTGGAAGCCAACTATCATGCCGGGTATCTGGGTATTGTAGCTTTTTTACGATATTTGCGGAAGGAATTCACCGTCCTGGCGTACTGTGAGCCCGCTTATACCAAAGAATTCTACACTCATACGAGAAAATGACTATATCATCATATTAGGAAAATTAGGTCATTTTTTTTCAAACAGTTGATCATAAATTTGCCGTACCTGTCACGTATCTTCTTGAAATCTTTAAAACGGTAATCGCTCATGAGCTTAACGATGAACAATAATAGCTATTGGATGGTAGTGAACGCAGAGGGCGCTGATGGCGCTCCTGTGAAAGTCGATTTTTTGAATCTGAAGAAAGGAGCCCTGATCTTAAGAGCACTCAACCACAAATTGCGTCAGCAGATCATCCGACTGCTGGATGAGAACAAGAAACTCACTGTCACCGAAATTTATGTCCACCTTCGCCTCGAGCAATCTGTTGCCTCACAACACCTTGCTATCCTGCGCCGGGCCGGTATCGTAAAAACCCAGCGGGACGGCAAA
>NZ_DASYCH010000060.1:0-2331 GCF_036500295.1 Puia sp.
CATCAACGAAGCAAAAAAACCCTTTGTCCTCTTCGGCCAGGGCGTTATCCTCGGCAAGGCGGAAAAAGAATTCAAGACCTTCGTTGAAAAATGCGGTATCCCCTCCGCCTGGACGATCCTCGGCCTCAGCGCCCTGCCCACCAGCCACCCCCTCAACGTAGGCATGCTGGGTATGCACGGCAATTACGGCCCCAACGTCCTGACCAACGAATGCGATGTAATGATCGCGATCGGCATGCGCTTCGACGACCGCGTCACCGGCCGCCTCGACAAGTACGCCCGGCAGGCAAAAGTGATCCACCTCGACATCGACCCCGCCGAGATCGATAAGAACGTAAAGGCTGCCGTCGGCATCTGGGGAGATTGCAAGGAAACCCTCCCCCTGCTCACCGAACTCGTCGATAAAAAAACCCACCCCGAATGGCTGAAGAAATTCAACGATTTCTATCGGCAGGAAGACGAAGCCGTCATCTATGATGAGATGAACCCCACCACCCCTCAAATGACGATGGGCGAAGACATGAAAACCCTCAATGAATTGACCGGCGGCAACGCCATCATCGTAACCGATGTAGGCCAACACCAGATGGTAGCCTGCCGCTATGCAAAATTCAACGAATCAAAAAGCAATATCACCTCCGGCGGCCTCTGCACAATGGGATTCGGACTCCCCGCCGCCATCGGCGCTAAATTCGGATCCCCCGATAGAACCGTAGTTGCCATCATCGGCGACGGCGGTTTCCAGATGACCCTCCAGGAATTGGGAACGATCATGCAGTCCGGCGTCGATATCAAGATCCTGATCCTCAACAACCGCTTCCTCGGCATGGTCCGCCAATGGCAACAACTGTTCAACGACCGGCGTTATTCCTTCGTCGACATCGCCAGCCCCGACTTCGTCCAGGTGGCCAAAGCCTATGGCATCGCCGGACAAAGCATCGAAAAAAGAGAAGACCTGCACGCCGCCCTGTCCGCTATGCTCAGCCATAAAGGCTCTTACCTGCTGGAAGTTTTCACCGGGAAGGAGAACAACGTTTTCCCCATGGTACCCCAGGGATGCAGCGTCAGCGAGATCAGACTTAAATAACAGCGCACCGCCCACCGGTCTCATTAACAAATGGACCCGGACGCACCAATGAATGAACATGACAACAACGCTCGATACAAAATGGAATGCCGGCCTTTACGATGACAAACACAATTTTGTCTTCAAATTTGGCGAAGACGTCGTACACCTGCTGGCCCCCCAACAAGGAGAAAGGATCCTCGATCTCGGCTGCGGCACCGGCTATCTCACCAACCTGATCGCACAAGCCGGCGCCCGCGTCATCGGCATCGACCACTCGGCCTCCATGATCGGACGCGCCACCGCAGCCTATCCCGATCTCGATTTCCGCGTTATGTCCGCTACCGCCTTTCATTTCGATACCCCATTCGACGCCGTTTTCTCCAACGCTACCCTTCACTGGGTGCTGGACAAAGAACAAGCCATCGACAATATCTATAAAGCCCTGCGCCCCGGCGGTCGCTTCATCCTCGAAATGGGCGGCAAAGGAAATGTAGAAGAGATCGTCGTCGCCACCCGCAAGGTCCTCACCCGCCACGGATACTACAGCAACGCCGCAACCCAACTCTGGTATTTTCCCTCACTGGGCGAATACAGCACCCTACTGGAAAAAAGAGGGTTCCGCGTTCGCTTCGCCGCCCACTTTGACCGGCCCACCCAACTACAGGATACCGACAACGGGATCAAAGACTGGATCAAGATGTTCGGCAACGCCTTCTTTAATGATATCCCCGACTCCGCCATCGAACCGGTCCTCGACGAGATCCAGGAGGCGGTACGGCCCACGAACTTCAGAAACCATAACTGGTACGGCAACTATAAAAGATTACGCATAGAAGCCGTCAAACAATAAAAAACAAACATTCGACAAACTAAAAGATCAGGCATAAATAAACACAAGAGCAAACATTCAACAAACTAAAAGAGCAAACATTCAACAAACCACAAGAGCAAACATTTAACAAACTAAAAGATATGAGCACGGGTAAACAAGAATATACGATTACGGTCTACACGGAAAACCAGATCGGCCTCATCAACCGGATCGCCATCCTTTTCTCCCGCCGTAAGATCAATATCGAAAGCCTCAACACATCCCCTTCCGAATCGGAAGGCATCCACCGCTTTACGATCGTCATCAATGAAACGGAAGAAGTAGTACGCAAACTCTGCCGCCAGTTGGAGAAACAAGTGGATATCCTGAAAGCCTACTACAATACCAACGACGAGATCATCTGGCAGGAACTCGCCCTCTATAAAGTACC
>NZ_DASYCH010000061.1:0-20336 GCF_036500295.1 Puia sp.
TGTATAAGCAAGAGCCTCATATGAATTGTACGTAAACTGAACACTTAAATCGTCTTTCCGAGGATTCAGTAACAGACAATCCTCTTTATCCAGATCATCTTTTTCGGTGAGCGCCCGCTTCCCGGCAATGGGAAAATAACTTGCTTTATACTGGGCGCAATCTTTACAACAATAGACCAGGTTATCCCATTTGAAGGTCAACCACCAGTAGCAATCCGGAAGGTAATTGTCCTTATCCCGGATGCCGGAGTGCGGCCTGAAACGATCCACGAACCCATCCTTTTGGGGATCAATCTTTTTTTCACAATACCCACATTTATCATAAAACGCCTGGCGCAGGGGGTCAAGTAATAACTCGTCTATCTCCCTATTAAATGGAAAGCCATACCGGGACTGGCTCCGGTCCTCCGTTTGGTAGAATTCGCGCATTTTTCTGATGGCCAGCTTTACCAAATCCGACCGTAATATCTCGGGCTCGGCCCACCGGTCTGTACTCATTTGTTAATCGTTTTTTTAGCAAACTTCTCCAGAATCTTCGTCCCGCTGTGGGTTGACAACGAGATCAACTTATTGACCACCGCAATCGGGATCAGCGCATTCTCATAAATATCACAACGCATTTTCGCGACGCTGAAAAGCACCTCCTGGATATTGGCGAGATCGGCCAGTTCGGGCCGGTTATAGTAGGTCACCTGGTTGGCGACGGGCATGCTAAGCACGTAAACCCGGCCGTCGAGGGATTTATAGATGAGCTTTCCACTGTAATACGTTCGCTCACCGTATTCCTGCACCTTCGGATCACCCACCAGGATATACGTATAGATGTGCCTGTTGTTCAACAGCAAGGCCTGTCCCGGCTTCAACTTATCCATGATCTGCCGCGCATGATCAACAAATGGACCGCTGGATTCGACGCCGACCATGTTAATATGGTGCCGTTCGCGCAGATAGCTGATCATCCTTTGCACGGGCAACCGCATCCGGGCCGAATCTCCGCCGAAGCTTAGCGGGCCGTCCTTCACCAGCAGAAACCGGTTCACCAATCCGTCCGCTATTTCCAGCAAACTCTTCATCGTATGGATCAACAGGAAGGTCTCGATGACATTCTTCAAATAAGCAATGATCGCTTCGGCGCCGCTCTCATTGTCCACCCGCATAAACAGGAGAAAAACATCCGTCAAAAAGGTTTCCTTTCTACAGATGGTACATTCCCAGGAATAATCGGGTCGCATCCGGTCCCTGTCCAAAACGATCTCTTCCCCGCAATGGGGGCAGTGGGCCAGTTTATACTCCTGTTTGGTGGTATCCGTACGGTATCGCTCAAAAATGACCCAGAAGACTGTTTCCAGCATGGGGGTGTTGCCGGAGTGCTCCTTGCGAAAGAAATCCTGGATGGCGCTGCGGACCTCGGTCTTGAAGTCGACCCCATTCCGGATGGCGACATTCTTTGTCGGCAGCACAAACTTCTCCCGTTTGATTTCCTTCAACTTCTTTATGTCGGAGGGGGAGACAAACGGCTTCTTTTCCATCTCATCCAGATCGGCGCCGGCTATAACAAGGGATCCAAACTGGAAAAACGTTATCAGACTCGAAGGAAACCCTTCATTCGCGGGGATCGTCGTCGCTTCCCCATCCACGGCCAGGAAATAATCGATGTCACAATTGTCGGGATAAACAATATCATGCTTCAGGCTCTGATCGAGATCCACCTTTTGTACATCCACCGGGATGGTACAATTCGCCAGGTATTCCTTCACCTCCTCGTCATTGATGATATACGTGTGGGAAGTCCTGCCTTCCTTTTCGAATTTTCCGCCCGGTGCAAAGTTTGCCATAGTCGCTATTTGAAGAGTTTCACCTGTATGGGAACAACAAAGGGATTGGAATAGGTTTTCATCCGGACAAAGCCCTTATCGCTTGCCGCGCTGAACCGGATGAGGGAGTCAGCAAAATCACTGAAATCATAAAACTTTCGCAGTTCTTTCACCTCGTCCACGTTGTTGAGGTGGGCGATAAACCAGTTTTGGGTGTTCTTCAGGATATTGCTGCTGATCGAGCTGACCTCCTGGGTGGCATAGATCATTCCGAGATTCAATTTTGCGCCTTCCTTAGCAATCCGGTTATAGATCTGGCTCAGATCCTTATCTTCCTTCTGGGGGAAGAGGTTATGCGCCTCTTCGAAATAGAACTGGATAAAGTTGTTTGGTTTTGCCTCGATGAAACGCCCCATCGAACTGTTGAAGATTGCGCTGCAGATTTTTTCCGAATAGAATTCCTGGATATCGGGATCACCCTGCGACAGATCGACGATGACGATCTTCCCCGCGCGGACCAATTTTTCAATTTCGTTCTCAAACAGGATGGTGGCGGTGGCGGAATGATAGTTTACGAGGGGCTTTAGCTTGATAAACCCGCTGATGCCATTTTTTTCGTCGGGGTTGCGGTATTTGGTCAGGAAACGAAGCAGGGCCTTGAGTTCGGTGTCCGCCCATTCCCGGCCGTTTTTCGACTCGTAATTTTTCAGATAATCCCAGTTTTTATAGTTCTTCCACACCTGCGAAAACCAGATTATTGCCTGATCGTAGGTTATCCCGGTTTTGGGATCGATCGTTTTGCCCGGGATGATGCTTTTATTCAGTTCCGCGCTACCCTGAAAGGCGACGCTGTCGGCTCCGGGAACCGTGAATCCCGCCAGTTTCAGGCAACATTTATAGGCGGCTACCTTCCGGCCATAGATTACCCCTTGCGGGTCATCCTCCGGCTTTTCCAGGTTTACCCCCAGAAAATCCTCCACATAATCCGACTGCTTTCCCAGTAGTTTAAAATGCCCGCGGATCAATTCCTGCCCGGCGACCACCTCCTGGAAAAAATTTATTTTCAGAACGTTGAAATCCTTTTTCTCCAGCACACTGTAACGGGTGACCCTGTCTTTGTATTTTTCGAAAATTGCTGTCCCGTCTTGCAGATTTTTATTGGCGTATTCTCCGTTGATGTCGAAGATAATCTGGCCGACCGGTTGTTTGGGAACATCGTTCGAATCGTAGGCGATCAGGTTGTCTTCGAAGTTGTTCGTTTCCTTTCTGTTGAGGACGGCGGATTTTGCCGACAACTCTTCCGTCGCCTCGATCAATATTTTAACCGTATTGGATTTCCCGGTCCGCGTCATGCCAAATAAGGCGGTCCTTTTTCCCAGGATGTCCTTCGTGTGCATGTAAACGCGTTCGGCATTTTCGGCATCCTCAGGGGTGTATTCCTTCCGGCTCGAGCTATACCGGACTGTGCCGATCTGAAAATTGGATTCCGGTTTCAACGGGCCATCGACATCCCGGATATTGACGATGTATTGCAAATACTCGCCTGCCGGTTTATAGACCTTGTACAAATGAGGGGAATAAAAATTCTCGACGTCGGCGCCGAATTCGATGATCCCCTGTTTGTTTTTATAGAAAGTGCCGAGGATGGAACATTCGAGCCCCGAACAGCTGAATTCAAACCGCGTGAATTGGTCTATCTGCCGGTGGACACCCGCCGTTTTCAGTTCTTCCTTGAAGTATTCGATGCGGCTGCTGATGACATTGCTGTCACTCGGAATCGGGCAGGGGTGCAGGGCGCGGAGAAGCAGAATCTCGTTTTGCTCTTCCTCGCCGCCAAAATCGTTCTCGTAAAAGGCGAGGAGAAAACAACCCTGAGAGATGCCGCCCACCTTGTGTTTCCAGTCGTCGCAGGTGAGGATGCTGGTTTTGTCGTAGTCTATCTGAAAGGGATTGCCGACAAAACTATCGGGATGTTGGGCAACTTCGAACAGATCGGTACGGGCGATGGTTTCAAAGGTGGTTTTCAGATCATCCATTTCGTCGTCAATTTAAGGGTGAGTATTACATACAATATACTAACCCTTAACGAATTAACCCTTAACCAATTGCGTCACCGCAGTGATACTGCGGGGAAGGAGTTTCGTCCATCAAAATAGGCGCTTCGTCCGGCTCATTCACTCCGCAACGCATTCACCGGATTGGCCTTCGCCGCACGAATCGCATGATACCCCACGGTCACGGCGGCGATCGCCAGGGCGATGAGGCCGGCGCCGGCGAGCATCCACCATTTGATATCGACGCGATACGCAAAATCCTGTAGCCAGGTATGCATCACCAGCCAGGAGACCGGCGTGGCGATGACCAGCGCGATGCCGATCAACAGCAGGAAGCTCCTGGACAGTAAGCGAACGATATCCCCCGCATCGGCGCCCAGCACCTTGCGGATGCCGACTTCCTTCACGCGACGCCGGGTAAAGGAGGCGATGAGCCCGAAGAGGCCCATGGCCGCGATAAAGATCGTCAACACGGCGACATAATTCGTGGCTTTGAGGATGCCCTCCAGCAGCGCATATTGCTTGTCGATCCGGGCATCGAGATAATCATAACTGAATTGCTGCCGCGAGGGCATCTCCCGGAAGGAGCCGGCCAGTGTCCGGGCGATCTCCTCTCCGTGACCGGGGGCGTACCGCACGCTGAAATAAGCGGACATGAGCTTCTGTTTACCCATCGGCCAGAGGATCAGCGGATCGATATTGCGGCTCAGGTCGCCGTAGTGGTAGTCCTCTGTCATGCCGACAACCATATATAGTTCTTTGTCGCCCTTCGCCCGCAGTTGGTGTCCGGCAGCGTGGCTCCAGCCCATCAGCCCGGCGGCCCTTCGGTTGACCATCACGGTATTGCGGTCGGAGCTGTCCGTGAGGCCATTGAAGTTCTTCCCCTCTGCCAGCCGGATACGGAACGTGGCCAGCATGCCGTCGTCGATGGACGCCTGGCGCATGCTTACTTCCCGGCCCGTAGCCGGATCGACGAAGCCGTTGAAATTGTTGTCATAGGCCGTTGGGATATTATTGCTGTTGGTGAACCCGAGCACGGCAGGGTTACGCCGGAGATCGTTCAGCAGGACGTCAAAGCGGGCCGAGGCCGCTCCGGGGTTGCGAAAGGACAGACCCACATGCGCGACGAGCACGTTGTCGGGGTCAAACCCCAGGGCCGCGCCCTTCATATGCCGGATCTGGCTGTTGAAGATGAGGGTGATCCCGATAAAGATCGTGGCCAGCACGAATTGCATCGTGATAAAGATATTGCGGGTGGTATTGCGTTCGCGCTTCTCACTGATCCGCCCCTTGATGGCATCCACGGCCCGCAGGGAACCGAAGTAGATCGCGGGGAAACTGCCGGCCAGGGTAACGATGACCAGCGCGCCAAGGATAAAAATGCCGATCAGCGGGTAGTCATGCCGGATATTGAGGGTGATGGTCCCGAACTGATCCCGGAGGATCGCGTTTATCGCCGGCATCAGCAGGCTGCTAAAAAGCAGGAAGGAAAGGAAGAGGCTCGTAAAGAGGACCATCGCATTCTCCAGCACGAATTGTACCACCAGGTGAAGCCGGCCGCTGCCCATCATCTTCCTCACCGCCATTTCCTTCTGACGGCCCAGCAGGGTTGCGGCGTTTAAATTGATGAGGTTGGCCACTACGACCAACAGGATAAAAGCGATTGCGCCGATCTGTCCCCGGACAAGAACCCCGACGAGATTGCCTGATTCGACGTCTATAAATTGGGAGTAGGGCGCGAGGAAGGCGGTCTGGACCGGCAGGTTCTTGTCGAAATAGGTGCGGACGATGCGCGTCATCTGCGCATTGATCTTTGCCGTATCGGCACCCGGCCGCAGGAGAAGATAGTTCTCGGTAAAGCTGTTGTACCAATTGGCCGCCTGGGCAAAATCATTATTCGCCATCAGGACCGCTGTTGAGACGATCACCTGCGGTCTCGCCGTGGTATTGCTCGGCACGGGCTGCAGCACCCCGGTAACGGTCATGGGCACACTGTCATCCCGCATTACGGTCTTCCCGATGGCCTCCGCGACCGAGCCAAAGAGCTTGCCCGCCATCTCGTGGCTAAGGACGACTCCCGACCGGTCCCGCATCGCCGTCGCCGGGTTACCATATTCGAAGGGATAGGAAAATACCTTGAAAAATCCGCTGTCCACGAACCAGGTATCATCCTGAAATTCATTTTTGCCTGCCCTCAGCCAGGGCGACCACCAGGTCTGGAGATGCGAGCCGGCTTCCACCCCGGGCGAGGACTGCAGGAGACTGTACAAAAAGGGATAGGGCGTCAGCATATGGCTTTTGCCATCGGCCGCCTTCAGCTTTATATAATACATCCGGTCCTTGTTGGCGAACTGCCCGTTCACCGTCAGATACTGGTAGAGCATCACGGCCATGACCATGATGGCCGAAAAGCCCAGGCTAAGCCCGAGGACATTGATGAGGGTGAAGCTCCGATGACGAAGAAGGCTGCGCAGGCCGGCGCGGAAGTAGATCTTAAGCATGGTAGCAAGTTGTGCCGTTGGTGCCCCAGTTTTTATGCCAGTTTTTCAAGATAATGACAACCAATAATCTACGGTATCTGCCGCACCATGCGATGACCGGTTTCGCCGACCGGTTGTCCGGTTTTCGAAAAAGGCCCCGAAAAATAAAATTTGGATTTCCCGGATTTTCACACAACCTTTATATGTCTGAACATTCTAACAAGAGAACGATTTGATTGACCATAAAAGCAAACTGCCGCTCCATGTCCAGGTGGAAGAACACCTTCGCAAACTGATCGCCATGGAGAAGTTCCGAAAAGGCGCCTTTCTTCCAAAGGAAGTAGAGCTGGCTAACCGCCTCGGCGTCTCCCGGAACACCATCCGCCAGGCGACAAACAAACTGGAGAACGAGGGACTCATCGTCCGCAAAAAAGGCGTGGGCACCCGGGTGGCCGAGAAGAGAGGCCTGATGACAGGTCTGGACCACTGGTACAGCTTCACCCAGGAAATGCAGGAAAAAGGCATCGTGGTCACCAACTTACAACTCCGGGTAGAATGGGTGACGGGGACTGAGACCATCCGGAATTTCTTTCTCCTCGACGCAGACAAAAAGATCCTGAAACTATCGAAGCTAAAAGGCGAAGAATCAGGCGAACCCATCGTCTATTTCGAAAGCTGGTTCCATCCGCGGATCGGGATCACTGAAAAAGCCGATTTCGATCGCCCCCTCTACCCCATGCTCGAAGAACAATACGGCGTTGTGGTCCACCGCAGCAGCGAGAACATCAGTGCGCGTGCCGCGGGATCCCTGAGCAAGAAGCTAAAAGTTGACAGTCATTTTCCGGTACTGTTTCGCGAACGTTTTGTCTACGATGTCGGTGACCGGCCGGTGGAGTACAATACGGGCGTCTACCGGAGTGATAAGTTCACTTATAGTATCGATATCAAAAAAGGGAGTTTCTAAACGGTCTTCCTTTTTTTTGCCCGGCCGATGTATGTTCAAACATACATACATATTAATGAAAAACCGATATTTTAAAACGGGCCAAAACCCCCACGGGTAGCGGTCCGAACCAAAATTTGCCGAAGAGGACTATGTCTAAACATACCAACGAAATTGCCTGTGGGGTTGACATCGGCGGTACGCATATCTCCGCCGCGCTGATCAGGGATCACCAACTGCTGACAGAAACGTATCGCCGCATGCCCGTCGATCCCGCCGCCGACGCGCGCACCCTGCTCGACACCTGGGCGGGTTTAATAAACACCGTCATCGGCCTGGCGCCAGCGGCTGAGGCAACAGCAGCTCCCCTATCCGCCAGCCGGTATCCAGCATCGGTATCGCGATGCCCGGACCCTTTGATTATCCCAACGGCATCTCGATGATCAGCGGGCTCGCCAAATATGAACGTATTTATGGGATCAACGTCAGAGAGGCGTTGCGTGAACGCATCGCCGGCGATTGCATCCCCATCTGCTTCGAGAATGACGCCGCCTGCTTTGGACTCGGAGAAGCCCGTTCCGGCGCCGCGAAACCATACCGCAAGATCATCGCCATCACCCTGGGCACCGGTTTCGGCGCCTGCTTTATCGACAACAAACAGTTGCTGACGGCAGGGTTGGGGGTGCCCCCGAATGGCTACCTGTATAATATCCCCTTTCACGCCGGCATCGCCGAAGACTATCTCTCGGCACGCTGGCTGTTGCAGGCTTGTCCCGCCGGGAACGTGCAGGAGATTGCGGAGCGGGCGACAAAAGACGAGAAAGCCGCGGCCGCGTTCCGGCAACTGGGAAAGAACCTAAACGCCTTTATCACGCCCTGGATCAAACGCTTTGAGGCCGACGCGCTGGTCATCGGCGGCAGCATTTCCCGCGCTTTTGCGCTTTTCGGACCGGAGCTGCATCTGGATGTGCCGGTTATCATTTCTGAGAACACCGAGCATGTCGCTATCGCCGGCGCCGCGAGCCTGACCAACCAGCCGGTGGTGCGCATCCCCGCCCGCAAGACACGGCAGCCGCAGCTTCCCAGCCATACCCGCGATGGGCAACAGCGCCATACCCGCGATGGGCAGCAGCAAGCTCCCAATCCTACCCAACCGCAAGCGGCCGACAGCTATAATATCTATCCCTTCGAAAGCCTTGGCAGCGGGCGCATCTTCGCCGGCTATGAGTCCCTCGCCCGCTGGATCATCGATCAAAAAGGCGCAAGGCTCGATGGTTATGCCGGGGTAGACTGGAACCTGATCCGCGACCGGCTCTGCGACGTGCTGCGATCGATGGGGCAGCCGGTGCTCTGGGTGGAGACGCGGGCGTTTGTAAAATCCGAAGAAGCCATTAACGCGCTGGTCAGGCCCTTTCTCGGCACCGAAGGATCGGTGTGGGGGACGAAGGCGACGATTACCCTGCGGGATTTTTATACCGCGGAGTTAACGGCATGGGCGCCGGATGATGCGCGGGATGATACGCCGGATGATGCGCGGGATGCGATCGTTATCCTGGCCGGCACGGGCGCCGGGCTTGCCAACTGGAAAGCCCCGATCGTCTATTTCGATCTCCCCAAGAACGAGATCCAATTCCGGATGCGGGCGGGAAGTGCGACAAACGTCGGCGCAACCACGGCGGGTCCGGGGTCGCAGTCGTATAAGCGAAGCTATTTCGTCGACTGGGTTGTCCTCAACCAGCATCGCCGCGCGATCGAAACAGATATCGCCATCGTCGCCGACGGCCAGTACGAGGACAAACCCAACTGGACGCTGGTGGAACACATCCGCCGCGGCCTGCGATCCATGGCCTATAACGGCATCCGCGCCCGTCCCTGGTTCGAGCCCGGCGTCTGGGGCGGCCAGTGGATGAAACAGCATATCCCCGCGCTGAGCAAGGAGGAGGTAAATTATGCTTGGAGCTTCGAACTCATCGCGCCCGAGAACGGCCTCCTCTTTGAAGGCGACGGGCTCCTGATGGAGATCGCCTTCGACTGGATCATGCAATACGAGTCGGGCGCCATCCTCGGAGTCGACGCGGACCGCTTCGGACAGGAGTTTCCCATCCGGTTCGATTTCCTCGACACCTTTGGCGGCGGCAACCTCTCGATCCAATGCCACCCTTCCCTACCCTATATCAAGAAACATTTCGGCGAGAACATCACCCAGGACGAGACCTATTATATCCTGGATTGCAAACCCGGCGCCGGGGTCTACCTCGGATTCAACGACGACATCGACCCGTTAGCGTTCCGCCAGGCCCTCGAAGAAAGCCAGGCAGCCAATCAGGCGATCGATATCGAAGAGTATGTTCAGTTGCTGCCGGCCAACAAGCACGATCTGTTTCTGATCCCCAACCAGACGATCCATGGCTCGGGGATCAACAATCTCGTTCTCGAGATCAGCGCCACCCCCTATATCTTCACCTTTAAGATGTACGACTGGATGCGGCTGGACCTCGACGGGATGCCGCGCCCCATCAACATCGAACACGCCTTCCACAATCTCGATTTCAACCGGAAAGGCGAAAAGGTCAAACAAGAGCTTGTCTCAAAACCCCAACTATTACGGAACGATCCAGAATACCAGGTCGAACTCCTTCCCACCCACCCCGAACACTTCTATTCCATCCACCGCATCACGCTACGAACCCGTATCCATATCGGCACCGAAGGCCGATGCCATCTGCTGATGCTGGTGGAGGGGAAACGCCTGACCCTTATTACCAGCCAGGGAACAACCTATATCCTTCACTATGCCGAAACCTTTGTCCTTCCCGCCGCGGCAGGCGAATATCAGCTGATCAATGATGACAACCAACCGATCCAAATCATAAAAGCCTTTGTAAAGTAGACCAACTATTCATTTAATCACCGACAATTGTTTGCATTATGGGAAATGCTAGACTGCATCCATCCATGGGCAGGAAGGTCCTCAGCGTCCTTCTCCTGTTCCTATTCAGTATCGGGTTCGCCAATGCGCAGACCCATACCCGCACCGGCCATGTAACCGACGAGAACGGCAAGCCCCTTGCAGGCGTGTCCGTCACCATCAAAGGCCAGAAGAACGGGACCACCACCGATGATCAGGGTAACTACCAGATCACCGCCGAGGGAAGCCCGAAACTCGTATTCTCTTTTATCGGCTATGCCACCCAGGAACTGGGCGCCGACCAGGCGGGCATGGTCGCCCTCACCCCCAATCGCGTGAATATCGACTCCGTCGTGGTTGTCGGTTACGGAACGGCCAGAAAGGTCGACGTCACCGGCGCCGTCACCAGTGTAAAAGCAAGCGAGATCCTCGCCCAGCCGATCACCAACGCCCTCGAAGGGCTGCAGGGCCGCGTGGCCGGTGTGGATATCGCCCTCAACTCGGGCGCACCCGGCGGGCTGGCCTCGGTGATCATCCGGGGTATCGGCTCGATCAATTCGTCTACCGATCCGCTCTATGTGGTAGACGGGGTCGCGATGACCAATATCCAATACCTCAACCCCTATGATATCCAAAACGTGGAAGTGCTGAAGGACGCCTCCTCCACCTCGATCTATGGGGCCCGCGGTTCCAACGGGGTCATCCTGATCACCACCAAACGCGGCGCCAGCCAACGCGGCACCGTTGTCTCCTATGATGCCTCCATCAGCGAAGGCAATCTCCAGCACGAGATGAAGGTGCTCAATTCCAAACAATGGCTCCAGGTATTAGCCGGCGGGATGGCCAACAACTCCATCTGGGGTGCGGCGCCGCGGACGCTCGATCTTTCGGATACCCGGCTGTTCAACGCGGACGGTTCGCCCAAGTACAACACCGACTGGCAAAAGGCCTCCACCCGCACCGCGGTATCGAATAATCATGAGCTGTCGATCCAGACCCGCGGCGAGAATTCCTCGACGGGCGTGTTCATGAATTACTCTTATAACCAGGGGATCATGCTCAACTCGGATATCCGCCGCTACAACGTCCGGTTCACCCACGACGCCAAGCTGGCCAACTGGGTTGACTTCGGCGCCAACGTGCTGGTCAACTATTCGAAGGAAAATGAGGTGGATCCCACCACGGGCGGCAATACCCCCACCCGGACGATGATCGAGATGCCCAATATCTTCCCGGTGAAATTCCCCGACGGCAGCTGGGCGAATAACCAGGTAGCCTCTACGTTCTCGTTCCTCGACGCCGCGGAGAATCCCCAAAAGGTGCTGCTGCAACAGACCAATCTGAACACGCGTACGCAGGTGTTCGGCAACGCCTTCTTCAATTTCCATATCCTGCCCGGCCTGGATTTCAAGACCCAGTTCGGTACCGATATCCAAAACAACCAGAAGGACTATTACTCGCCTTCCGATCTGATCAATATCTCCGCCAACCAGAAGGGGGTGGCGCAGATCAACAGCGAACAATACAGCTACTGGCAACAGGAGAACTACCTGACGTACAAGAAGACCTTTGGCCAGCATCATATCAACGCCCTGCTCGGCGCCAGCTGGCAGGAACGAATCGACGAAACGCTCGGCGGCAGCACCCAGTATTTCTCGGATGACTACTACCGCCAGTACAACCTCGGCGCCGGCAGCCAGCCTAATTCTCCAGCCAGCAGCTATGACCGCTGGTCGATCAATTCCTACTTCGCAAGAGTAGGCTACAATTACGCCGACAAATATCTCCTCACCCTGACGGAACGTATCGACGGGTCTTCCCGGTTTGGTGCGGATAACAAATACGGCTACTTCCCCTCCGTGGGCGTTGGCTGGGTCCTGAGCAAGGAAGACTTTATGTCGGCCATCCCCGCGATCAATTACCTGAAGGTGCGGGCTTCCTATGGGATGACGGGTAACACCGAGATCGGGAGCTACAATTCCCTGTCGACGATCGGCAGCGGAACGACCCTGATCAACGGCAACCGCGCCGGTTCTTCTTCGATCAACGGGCTGCCCAACCCGGACCTGAAATGGGAAAAGACGGCGCAGACCGATGTAGGTTTCGAACTGCAACTATTCAACAGCCGTATCGCACTCGAAGGCGACTACTACTACAAGAAGACCTCCGATCTTCTCCTGAATAAACCCATCCCCAACAGCACGGGCTTTAGTGGGGTACTGTCCAATATCGGCAGCATGTCGAACCGGGGCGTGGACGTCATGCTTACCACCCGGAACATCGAAGGCCGCAATTTCAGCTGGACCACGTCGTTTACGGCCAACTTCAACAAGAACAAGGTGCTGGCGCTGGGTAATAATAACGAGGATATTTTCCCCGGGCCGTACTGGGGTCCCGTCAGCGACGGTTTCACCATCCTGCGTGTAGGGGCACCCGCCGGCTCCTTCTGGGGTTATCATCGCCTCGGTACCTATAGCACCGAAGATGTCGCCAAGGGGCTTGCCGCCGATCCCAACTTCGCGTACAAGGCGGGCGAAGAAAAGGAATCCGCCGACAAGTATATCCTGGGTCATAACTCCCCCAACTGGAACGGTAGCTTTGTGAATACCTTCCGTTATAAGGCGTGGGACTTCATGGTCGATCTGCAATACAGTCAGGGCGCCAGCATCGCGCAGGCCTTCCTGTTCTCCAGTGAAGACCGGACGGGCTACAGCAACTCGCTGACCACCGTGCTCAATGCCTGGACGCCGACGCATCAGAACACGCCGATCCAGCAATTGCGTTTTGCACCCGATGCAGGCCAGAGCGCTTCCTTTGATGACCATTGGGTCGCCAACGGGTCGTTTATCCGCGGCCGTAATGTCGTGCTGGGTTATAACATGAGCCCCGGCGCGCTGAGCCATCTGCATATCAAACGCCTGCGTTTTTATATCAGCGGTCAGAACCTATTCCTGATCATGTCCAGCGCCTACAAGGGTTACGATCCCCAGAGCGTCAGCTGGAATACACCCAATGCTCCGCCCTTTGGCCAGAACATCGAGTTCTATCAGTATCCCAAGGCAAGGACCTTTACGGCCGGCGTGAACATGAGCTTTTAACCGATTGTAAAATTTCAATGTGAACTACATGAAAAAGATATCATATTTGGCTTTGCTGGCGGGAGTGGTGATGATCTCCTCCTGTCACAAGTTTCTCGAAGAACATCCGAAGAGTCAGCAGCCCGTCGACGCTTATTATTCGACCATCGACCAGGTGCAGAGTGCGGTAAACTACCTGTACAACGTAGGCACGGGTCCCAACAGCTTCTACAATATCGGCAACCTCTATGACGGCACTTATGCCATGACCCTCGACGATCTGTCGGGGATGGCGAACAATGTCGTGGCGCAGAACCCCAGCGTTCGGTATTATGCCTCGCTGACGCAGACGGGCGACAACCAGGCCAATTATGTCGGCAGTATCTGGTCCGCCTTCTACAGCAATATCGCCAGCGCCAATACCATTATTGCAAAAGTTGGCCAGAGCAAGACCATCAATCAAACCGACGCGGCGCCGCTCGTGGCTACGGCGCGTTTTTTCCGGGCGATGGATTATTACTACCTGGTGCGGATGTTTGGCGGCGTTCCGCTGATCCTCCAGCCGTATGAGAATCTCGATAACCTGTATGCGCCGAGGGCGTCGCTCGACAGCATCTACACGGCGATCGTCACCGATCTGCAATGGGCGTATACCAATGGCAACCTGGCCGACAAGCCGATGGGCGCCAATGGCAACCAGGTGTCGAAAGGCACGGTTGGCGGGGTGTTGTCCGAGGTCTATCTGACGATGGCGGGTAATCCATTAGGCAAAGGTGCAGCCGACTATACGCTGGCCCTGCAACAGGCACAGGCCGTGCTCAACAGTTCGGGTGGGTACGCGTTGTTTGACAACTCGGCCGGGACGACGCCTTTTGACAAATTGCGGCTCACCGCATTCGATCAGGGAAGTGAGTACCTTTATTTCGTGGAATACAATTCGGCGATCCAGCAGTCGGCTTATCCCGAATATACGCTACCCAATACCTTCCCTCAGACAGTACCCAACAGCAACCTGCATGTTGCGTATACGCTGGTCACGCAGGTCTGGACACCCTCGCCGACCCTGCTGAATATGTATGACAGCGCCAATGATATCCGGCGGCATGAAAAGCAGTTTTACAGCAGCAGCTTCAACTACACGGCTACCGGCGGCGCGCCCGCATCCATCTCCTATCCCACGATGCCTTATCGCTGGTTTGACAGCACGGCGCTATTTAGTACGGCGGCTTCCAGCAAATATGCTTCAATATACCGGCTGGCCGATGTGTACCTGATCGCGGCCGAAGCTGCGAACGAACTGGGCCAGGACCCCACGCAATACCTGGAGCCAATCCTCAAGCGGGCCTATGTCGTGCCCCCCGTTATCCCAGCCGGTCAGAGCGACCGCCGCAATCTTATCCTGGGCGAACGGTTTCGCGAACTGGCGATGGAAGGACATTTCTGGTTCGACATGCTGCGCACCCGGCTCTATCCCGATGTCGATGCGGCGCATCACGTGACGTTCTCTGCCCTCGTCGGACATTCCAATGGCCGCGGCCAGCAGTACACCGAGACCGATCTGCTTCTGCCGCTGCCTACTTCGGAGATGCAGCGTAACCCGAATCTGAAACCACAGAATCCCGGATACTAGAATACGCTTAACTTCAATTTACGATATGAAAAAGCTATCATCCTGTTTATTTTTTTCATTACTCTTCGCCGCGGCCCATGCACAGGGGCCGCGGCTGAAGATTGACAGCACGCACGGCCTGCCCTTTCTTTCCGTCCGCAACGGCAAGTCTTATCAATCGGCCGAGATCGCCCTCGAAAACACCGGCGATTCCGGTGCGGTGACGATCCACACGAAGGGCGCACCCGACCTGACCATCCGCGTCGGCAACGGCAAGCATGCTGTCGAGTTCTTCGTACCGGAGACCACAAAACCGTCCGCCGCCGCCTTCACGGTCGCGATGGCGGGCAAAACGGTCGCCAAAGGCGCAGTCAATCTCGTCCCGGTGCGGAAGATGACGATCTATGTGTTGCCGCACAGCCACAATGATATCGGGTATACCGAGATCCAGACCAATGTCGAACGCAAGCAGATGAACAACCTGCTCGTGGGGATGGACTATGCGAAGCGGACGAAGGATTATCCCGCGGGCGCCCGTTTTGTCTGGAACCTCGAAGGGGTCTATGCCGCCGATCTCTTTCTGCACCGGATGAACGACCAGCAGCGCCGCGAATTCATCGACGCCGTAAAGGATGGCGGAGTCGCGCTGAACGGGATGTATGTCAATACGCTAACGGGCCTTTGCCGGCCGGAAGAGCTGTTGCAACTTTTCCATCGCAGCAGTGAGGTCGCGGCACTGGCCGGAACGAAGGTCGATGCGGCGATGATCAGCGACGTACCGGGTTACACCTGGGGAACGGTTGCC
Organism: Puia sp.; assembly: GCF_036500295.1. Lineage (NCBI taxonomy): Bacteria > Pseudomonadati > Bacteroidota > Chitinophagia > Chitinophagales > Chitinophagaceae > Puia > Puia sp. The sequence goes on from NZ_DASYCH010000061.1 coordinate 15,691, forward strand.
GCCATGGCCCAGGCCGGGATCAAGTATTTCTCTGCCGCGCCGAATTATTTCGACCGGATCGGCGATATCCTCCAGCAGTGGGAAGACAAACCCTTCTATTGGGTGAGTCCGAGCGGTAAGGAGAAGGTCCTCGTCTGGATCCCCTATAAGGGGTATGCGCTGTCGCATGGGATGCCGCATGGACTGACGAAGAAATTTGTCGGGGATTATATCGCCGAGCTGAAACGGAAGAATTTCAATTTCGATATCTCGTACATTAGGTGGAGCGGGCATGGTGATAACGCCGTTCCCGACATGACGATCAGTGATTTTATAAAGGACTGGAATTCGAAATACAGCTGGCCGAAGTTTATCATTTCGTCTACCAGCACGGCGTTTAAGGCGTTTGAAGACAAGTATGCCGCTCAACTGCCGCTGGAGAAGGGTGACTGGACGGGTTACTGGGAAGACGGCGCCGCCTCTTCCGCGCTGGAAACATCCGAGAACCGTACCACGAGCTATCGCCTGAGCCAGGCCGAAGCACTCTGGGCCATCAAGGGGGCGAACAACTTTCCGGTCGACCGCGTCCGCGAAGCCTGGAAGAATGTCATCCTGTATTCGGAGCACACCTGGGGGGCGGATGTCAGCGTGACACGGCCGCTCAGCCAGAAGACGATGGAGCAGTGGATCATCAAGAAGTCCTATGCGACGATGGCCGACAGTCTCTCCCTCGAGATCCTTCATGGGGCGCTCGGGCATGGCGGGGATGTCGCGCAGGGCATCGATATCTACAACACCAACTCCTGGCAGCGCACCGGGCTTGTCCTGCTTAGCCGGAAGGCATCGGCCGCGGGCGATCGGGTTACTGACGCGGAAGGCAACGCGCTGCCTTCGCAGCGACTGTCCGACGGCGAGCTGGCCTTTGTGGCCAAAGACATTCCGCCCTTTGCGTCGAAACGCTATTTCGTCGGCGCCGGTAACGCCTCCACCGGCACACTGGTAAAAGCCGACGGCCACTCCCTCGACAACGGCATCCTGCATGTCGGGATCGATGAGACGACAGGGGTCATCAGCAGTCTGAAGAACCATTCCATCGACAATGAGTTTGTCGATCGCGATTCGAGCGGCGGGCTCAACGACTATCTTTTCCTGCTGGGTAACAAGTTGAGCGATATCCAACGCAACGGCGCCGTAAAGATCACCATAAAAGAACAGGGACCGGTGCTTGCCGAACTGCGGATCGAATCGAAGGCTCCCGGGGTCGAAAAGCTGGTCCGCGATGTTCGCCTCGTCAGCGGCTTCGACTATGTCGAGATGACCAATATCCTCGACAAGCTGCCGGCTGAGCTGGACCCGCATCCCGGCGACTATCCCTGGGCCAATCTCCATGGCAAGGAAAGCCTGAACTTCGGGTTCCCCTTCCATGTACGGGATGGCGCAATGCGGCTGGATATCCCGATGGCTATCATGCAGCCGGAAAAGGATCAGATCCCCGGTTCGTGTAAGAACTGGCTGGAGGTGGGTAGCTGGGCCGATGTCAGCAACAAGGACTATGGCGTTACCTGGGTGACGCTTGACGCGCCGCTGGTGGAAGTAGGCGGGATCACCGCGACGCTGTTGGGTGGTCAATCGCATCCCGAGGTCTGGCGCAAGCATATCGAGCCGACACAAAAGCTCTATTCCTGGGCGCTGAACAATCACTGGGAGACCAACTACCGCGCGTATCAGGATGGGATCATCACCTTCCATTATGCGCTGCAGCCGCATGCCGCGTATGATCCGGTGGCGTCCACGAAGCTGGCTACCGGCCTTTCGCAGCCGCTTGTCGTCGCCGAGGCCCGGGGAACGGCGCCGGTCACGCCCAGGCTACAGCTGAGCACGCAGCAGCTGGTGGTGCTGGTGTTGAAACCCAGCATGGATGGCAAGGCCTGGATGGTCACGCTTTTTAATCCGGGTGAACAATCCGCGTCGACTAGTCTCAGCTGGAACGGCTCCGTTGGCGCCGCGCATTATAGCAATACGACCGAAGTCGCGCAGGATGCGGTCAACGGTCCCATCGCGGTAGCGCCGCAGGACGTCGTCACGATCCGCGTAGAAAAACAATAAACTTCGCGTCAAAAACAATACCGTTCGCTTAGAAAAAACAGCATGCAGAATCGTCCCGGTGTCCGACAGCAGCTCCCCGTCTTCCTTGGCTTTTTTGTCATGGGCTTTGTCGATGTTGTCGGCATCTCGACGAACTATGCGAAGCAGGATCTTCATTTGAAGGATTCCATCGCCAATCTCCTGCCGTTGATGGTCTTCATCTGGTTTGCGTTGTTCTCCGTGCCGACCGGGATGTTGATGAACCGCATTGGCCGGCGGAAGACCGTCATGGCGGGGCTGGCCATTACGGGGGTGGCGATGCTGGTGCCGTTGGCGGCCTATGATTTCGCGACCCTGCTGATCGCGTTTGCGCTGGTCGGCATCGGCAATACCATCCTGCAGGTGGCGCTGAATCCGTTGCTGGGCAATGTGGTCTCCGCCGGGCGGCTGACCAGCAGCCTGAGTGCGGGGCAGTTGATCAAGGCGGTGGCGTCTTTTCTCGGGCCGATCATCGCGGCCGCCGCTGCTGCATATCTGCATGACTGGAAAACTATCTTTCCCATTTTCGCCATCATTACGGCGATCAATACCGGCTGGCTCCTGGCCACCCCCATCGCGGAGGACCCGCTTGTCCAAAGCACTTCCTCGATGGGGGACAGCCTCCGGTTGCTGAAGGATCCCTTTATCGTTCAACTGGTTTTGGGCGTCGTCGCCATCGTCGGCATCGATGTCGGCCTGAATACGACGCTGCCTAAATTCCTGATGGTTCGCTGCGGGCTCCCCCTCGAAAAGGCGGGCCTCGGCACGAGCCTCTATTTTATTGCCCGCACGACCGGCAGTCTCGCCGGGGTGATCCTGCTGGCCAGGATGAAGAGCGCGCGGGTTTTCATCGGCAGTGCGCTACTCGGGCTGGTTGCCCTTGGCCTGCTGTTAGTCGTCACGCCACTTTGGGCCATCCTCCCGCTGATCTTCCTGGTCGGGCTTGCCGTTGCGAATATCTTCCCGGTACTTTTTGCCGCCGCCCTCGAGCGGGTGCCTACCCGTCAAAATGAAGTATCCGGTTTGCTGATCGTCGGCGTCTCCGGCGGCGCCATCCTCCTGCCCATTATGGGGGTCATTGGTGATGCCCGGGGTGCCGCGGCGGCGCTGGCGTTCCTGTTGCTGGCCTGGGGTTGGCTGGTGTGGCTGGGATCGACTCAGATCACCGCCGGTTCTTCGAAGATATGAGCATCGAAATCATTCCATAGGTCCATCAACAGCTGGATGCCCTTTTCGATCCCTTCTTCCAGCAGCCGCTGATTCTCACCGGAGAGTTTGGAATAATACAGGAACCCATATTCGGAATAGTCGGCATGCTGCTGTTCGGCCACTTTGTGATAGAGGAAATATTCCCGGTGGAACTCGGAGAGGAATTCGTATTTGGCCAGGGCATCCGAGTAGGTAGCGTGCAGATCCTTCGCCAGATATTCCAGTGAAAAGTGCAGGCCGAAGGCATAGACCGGATGACCATTCTTCCAGATATCCATCACTTCCCTGCCGAAATTCGTTACGGCCGGCAGCTTGGGCACCCGCTCCACTTCCTCATCGGAGTCAAAAAATACTTTTACAAACCGGTAAAGCAATTTGGCATGGATCTTTTCCCGGTCGCCATGGCCGTATTCATCATCCAGGATCTCGATCAATTCGAAGCGAACATCGTCAACGGGCGTATTCAGGATGATCGCGGGAAAAGCCAATTTATGATCTCTCGCGGTCTTATACCACTGAACGGCAAACCGCTTTAGCTGCGTCCCCGAAAGCCGCCGCCCGGCCATTTTGGTGAACAGGATATGATGGGACACCGGATCATGGTCGAGTTTCGTCTTCATTTCCTGCAGGAATGTTGCAGCGGGCATTAATTCAACAGTCTCCATTTTTTAAAATTTATCTTTGAAAATACGGTAATCAGGCTATGTTGAAAAATGATCAATATGTAAATAATGTTAAATGAAATGAGCGCAAAGGCCTCCGCTCCGCCGATAAAGTGGTCAACATACTCGATCTTATTTTGTTCGGTGCCTGTCAACAAGTAGTAGTACAGGAACATAAAAGAAAAAGCCAGGAAACTCGGCACGTCCACAAACCAGATCGTCTTCTTGACGATATCCAATTCATGTTCCAGATCTTCCTTTTTTTCCTTGTCCGTCTCCAGCGCAAGCGCCTTTTTGTAGGCACGGTGCAGTGTGAGATCAAATATCGAAAAAAGGGTCACCAGGTAGAGCTGTACGAGCTGCTGGATAAAATTCCTGTCGCAATATTCGTTCATGTGATGGATGGGGCCGGTGGGATCTCCTTCCTTGAATGGAAGATCGACAAACCGGAGAACAATAAAAACGAGAATGGGAATGCTGGCGATCCAAAAGAACAGCTGTACCCGGTTGACGGCAGGAAAGACCTGAACGAATTGAGCAGGAGCCAGTTTTTGCCGCATCGCGGAGATGGTGACCCCATTGAAGATAATGGCAAAGATGAAGACCGAACTGATCGCCCCCACCGCCCACACCTTATAGTAGTTGTGAAAATACATGGCGTTACTCATCCTG